>CAJWFS010000012.1 GCA_913030665.1 uncultured Acidimicrobiaceae bacterium | reverse complement strand
ACGGACCCCAGAAGGCCACCGCCACCTGCCAGCTCCACATGCGGGAGTTCTCCGACGGCGACGAGATCGTGATCGAGCCGTTCCGTGCGGCCGGCTTCCCGGTGGTGCGCGACCTGGCCGTCGACCGGTCCCCGTTGGATCGGATCATCGAGGCCGGTGGATACATCTCCGTCGGTACGGGAGCGGCATCTGACGCCAACCTCATCCCGGTGCCGAAGGCCGCTGCTGACCAGGCATTCGACGCCGCCGCCTGCATCGGGTGCGGTGCCTGCGTGGCCGCCTGCCCGAACTCGGCGGCGCAGCTGTTCACCTCAGCCAAGATCGGCCACCTGGGCCTGCTGCCCCAGGGCCAGGCCGAACGGTGGAGCAGGACCGAGGCCATGGTCGAGACCATGGAGGAGTTCTTCGGCTCGTGCACGAACCACGGCGAGTGCTCGGAGGCCTGCCCGAAGGAGATCTCACTGGACTTCATCGCGTTCATGAACCGCGACTACATGAAGGCGAAGGTCAGGAACCGGGCTCTGGCCGGCCAGCACTGACCCCAGCGCCAGCGTCAGGACTGACCTCATGACGCCCGGTTAGGCCCCAACGGCGAGATGCTCCCGGATGCGTTCGAGCAGTGCCGGCAACAGGCCATCGGGCACCTCGTGGCCCAGGCCCTCAACCAGCCAGAGCCCGGCATCGGGAATCCCGTCAGCCAGGGCCAGGGCGTGCTCCACGGGGAACACCGGGTCGACCGTGCCGTGGACGACCAGCGTCGGTACGGCAATTCCACCCAACCGGCCCAGTCGGGAGGGCGAGGAGTTGACCGCCGGGCCGTGACCCGACTCCGGATACCAGCACCGCTCCACCTCGACGGCGGCCGTACGGATCCGCTCAGCGGTGGTGACCGGATAACGGCTGCCAGCGAACATCTCGTCCAGCTCCACCATCCAGGCGACCCGTTCGGCATGGTCGGCCGGGGGCGGGGCAAAGAGCCTCTCGGCCATGCGGTCTAACAGCCAGTCAGCGGCCGACGGCAAGCTCTCGTCACCGAGACCGGGGCTGGAGCAGAGCAACGTCAACGTGATCACACGATCGGCATGGTCCAGCGCCATCACCTGACCGACCATGCCACCCATGGACCGACCGACCACGTGGGCCCGGACGATTCCGTGCTCGTCCATGACCGCACAGGCATCATCGGCCAGGTCCGCCAGCGTGTATCCGACATCAGCCGGCACCTTGTCCGACATGCCACTGTCCCGGTGGTCATATCGCACCACGCGGTGTCCCAGGTCCAGCAGCGGCTGGATGAACGCCGACGTCCAACGGGTGCAGTGGGAATCGGCTCCCGACACCAGCAGCACGGCGCCAGCGCCGGATGTTCCGGACGTCGGCTCGAACACCTCTGAATAGATCTGGACTCCGGACGGTGAGTCTGTACCCGCCATGGGGCCGAGGGTAGCCCTGTGGCATCCGCCACCCGGCCGTCCACCCACCCCGGGCGGACCCGGCCCCCGGAACCCCGACGGCTAGCGTCACCCGCGTGCAGAACGCCCCGACCGCCCCACACCGCCATCCGGTGAAGGTCCGATTCTACGAGCTGGACCCCTACGGGCACCTGAACCACAGCGTCTACGTCCAGTTGTTCGAGACCGGCAGGATCGAGTTGCTGGACGAGGCGGGACTTGGACTGCATGACCTGGAATCCGAGGGCTTCCGGTTCGTCGTCACCCGGATCATCACGAAGTTCCTGGCCTCGGCTGTCGCCGGCGACAACCTCGTGATCGAAACCGAGGTGCTCGAGCTGCGGCGCGCCTCGTCCCGCTGGGGACAGCGTCTCCTACGGGGCGACGTCGTGCTGGCCACACAGGAGGTAGTGGCAGCCGTCACCGGCACCAGCGGGAAGCCGACCCGCTTCCCCGCCGACATGGCCGCCCGCCTGACCCCCTACCTGGTGGCCGACGGGGGTGCCGGGGCCTGATGGCGGACACCGTGCCTCACCGGGGCCAGGCCCGCCCCGGGACGCGAACGCTGCTGGCACAGCTGGGACGCGGTGCCTGCATGGGAGCGGCCGACGTGGTTCCCGGCGTGTCCGGTGGAACGCTGGCCCTGCTGTTAGGGGTCTACGACAGGCTGCTGGCTGCGATCCGCAGCGGTTCGCGCGCGCTGGGTCGGTTCATCCGAGGCGACCCCCGCGGTGGCCTCCGACGGCTCGGCGAGGTGGACTGGTGGTTCCTCGTCCCGCTGCTGGTCGGCCTCCTGGCCACGGTCGTACTGCTGGCCGACCTGATTGAAGGCGCCCTCATCGACCACCCGGAACCCATGGCCGGCCTGTTCCTGGGCCTTGTCGTGGCCTCGGTGCTGGTGACCCGTCGCGAGGTGGCATGGACAAAACGGCGCCTCGGCGGAGCCGCCCTGGTCAGCATCGTCGTCTTCGCCGGGCTGGGCTACCAGGGGGCTCCGATCACGGATCCGTCTGCCTTGATGCTGCTGGCCTCAGGGGCGGTGGCCGTCTGTGCCATGGTCTTGCCTGGCATCTCAGGCTCGTTCCTGCTGCTCATCCTTGGCATGTACTCCGCGGTGATCGGCGTGGTGGATGAACGCCTGCTCCTCGACGCAGCCGTGTTCGGCGCCGGTGCGATTGTCGGCCTGGCGTTCTTCTCCTCGCTTCTGGCCGGCCTGCTGGAGCGGCGCCACGACGACGTCCTGGCCTTGATGGTCGGCCTCATGGTCGGTTCGCTACGTGTCCTCTGGCCCTGGCCCCACGGTGTCGGCGTGGTCAGCCGGCATGCGGAGGAGGCCGTCGACGGGGCAGGCCTCGGCTGGCCGGACGCCATAGGTGGCCTGGTCGCACCGACGGCCCTCGCAATGGCAGCCGTGGTGTTGGTGTTGGGCGTCGACAGGCTGGCCCGCTCCAGGAGTTGACCGTTCAGGCGTATGCCGGGTAGACGTCGGCGTCAGGGTCGCGTTCCGGTGGCTCCATATCAGCCGTGACAAGTGGGTAGAGGTCCGCGGGAATGTCCCTGGGGCACGTCCAGTCGATCTCGTCGGCCACGCCTGCGATCTCGGCAAACGGTCGCAGGAAGGTGAAGTAGACGTAGGCGCCACAGGCGATGCGTTCATCGCGGTCCATGGCGACGATGTCCCGGTAGTGCTTCCGCTGGGCCACCTTCGCCTCCGCAGCCGTTGCCTCAAGCTCCTGGTCGGAGAGCGGCACCGGCAGCCCACCGGGTACCACGCCATCGGTCGTGTAGAGGCCGAACCCGTTCAGGTGCTCCAGGTAATCCTCCGGCGACGAGATGGTCGTCCCGTAGTCGGTGATCGACACCTCGACCTGCGGGTCCAGGACCAGCGCCGCCGTGAGATTGCGGTGCGGAACGCCAGCGGCCACGCTGGACCAGGAGAAGTCGCTCTCCCCGAGGCGGTAGAAGTCCCGGACTATCAGGGTTCGGCCATCCTCGAGGCGGTACGGGCCAGTATCGGCATGGCCCACCCGGGTGTCGAAGTAGAGCAGGAACAGGTGGTTGATGAGCGTGGCATTGGCCCTGCGGATCCGGTCACGGCGCTCGTTGTCGACCCTCGTGGCACCGGCCGCCAGATGGGCGACCATCTCTGGCGACAGCACATCGACGCGGTTGCCCACCTCGGCGGCATGCAGGTGAGGACCACCCCGGTAGGCGTGAGAGGCACGCGCCCAGAAGTCCAGCACCGTGTGGGTCCGCTCAACGGAGTCCAGCGTCGGATCGACCATCGCCATGACGTTGCGACCGATGAGGAAGAAGTTGGCGATCCCCCACAGGAACACCGAGTCGACCTGGCACCCGGGCCGCCGGGCCGCCGCACCGATCTCCTCTGGTGGCATGGCGGCGGCGATCGTCGCCACCGCCTCCGGGTAGCGAAGGAACGCCTCGATGCACGACACGGTCACGTACGGGGTCACTGGGATGAGCTGCGACGAATAGGAGGTGCGTTCAGCGATCAGGTGGCTGGTCACCGGGTTGATGGCAGCCAACCAGGAATTCACCTGGTTCCGGGCCGTTCCATCGGCACGACCGACACGGTCACGGCTCATCGCGCCACCAGACGGATCACGCCCTCGTCACCCGACGCATCCAACTCCACCTCGGTTCCATCGGCTGGTTCCACGGTGAGTTGGGCGGCAATCACCCCGGGAACCCTGTACTCGCGGCTGACGATCCCGATGTGGCTCCGGATGGTGCCACCGGTGCACACCACGCCGGCCAACTCATCGAAGATCGGTCCCAGGAAGGTGGCGCCGGCATCCCGGACCACCGCCACGATGCCGTCAGCACCAGTGTCCATGAGGCCAAGGACGTCCTCGGGGCCTTCCAGGCGGAGCCATCGACCGCGTCGGAGCCCGTAGTCGTAGGTCTTCTGGCCACGCCCGATCTCGGTCATGCGGTCACCCTCCCTCGTTCCAGGCCGGCCCGCACAGCCCGGACGTCCCAACCAGGTTGTCGCAGCCCGGACCGTAGCCGTCGCCCCATTGTCGAGGCGGAGCGGGACCGGGACCGGGACCTAGGCTGCCAAACCGTGGTAGAGCCCCTCACCGAAGCCTGGATAGAAGCCATGGACGCGGCTGCGTCGACCCACGACGGCCTTCTGGCCGCCACCGCCGACATGGCCCTCGTCATCGAGTACCGGATCGTCGACGGAGGCACCTGGCATGTGCGGCTGGAAGGAGGCACGGCGAGGGTGGTCAGCGGCCCGGCGGACGAACCCGACCTCAGCTTCACGACCGGGGCGGCCACTGCGACCGCCATCGCCGATGGGACCCTGGATCCGCTACGAGCCGTGATCGACGGGGACGTCCTCGTGTCGGGCGACCCCCGCGTGCTGGTGGACCACCGGGCCGTGCTGGACGGCCTCGGAGACGTGTTCGCCGCAGCCCGCTATTCCTAGATCAGGCCCAGGTCCCGCACCATGTCCCGCTCGGAGGCCAGCTCGGCGACCGATGCATCGATACGGGCCCGTGAGAAGTCGTCGAGTTCCAGACCCTGGACGATCTCGTAGTTGCCGTCGGCGCAGGTGACCGGGAACCCGCAGAGCAGGCCCTCCGGCACGCCGTAGCTGCCATCGGATGGGACTCCCATGGAGACCCAGTCGCCGTCCGACGTTCCCGCCATCCAGTCGTGCACGTGATCGATGGCGGCGTTGGCAGCAGACGCTGCGCTGGAAGCCCCCCGGGCCTCGATGATGGCCGCGCCACGCTGTTGCACGGTCGGGATGAAATCGCCCTCCAGCCATGCCTGGTCGCCGATCACCTCGGCGGCGGTGCCACCGGGAACCTCGCAGTGGACGAGGTCCGGATACTGGGTGGCCGAGTGGTTGCCCCAGATCGTCATCCGCGACACATCGTTGACGCTCGTACCGAGCTTCTGGGCCACCTGGGTGAGAGCACGGTTGTGGTCTAGGCGCATCATGGCCGTGAAGCGCTCGCTGGGAACGTCCGGGGCGCTGTTCATGGCGATCAGGCAGTTGGTGTTGGCCGGGTTACCGACCACGAGGACCCGCAGGTCGTCGGCAGCATGGTCGTTCAGGGCACGACCCTGGCCGGTGAAGATGGCGCCGTTGGCCTCCAGCAGGTCCTGGCGCTCCATCCCCTTGGTCCTGGGACGGGAGCCGACGAGAAGGGCCACGTTCGCCCCGCCGAAGGTCGTGTCGGGATCATCGCTCAACTCCAGACCGGCCAGGAGCGGGAAGGCGCAGTCGTCGAGTTCCATCGCCACGCCGTCCAGGGCGCCCATCGCCGGAGGAATCTCCAGGAGTTTCAGGATGACCGGCTGGTCCGGACCCAGCATGGCACCGCTGGCGATCCGAAAGACGAGGCTGTAGCCGATCTGGCCGGCGGCACCGGTGACGACGACTCGGACGGGGGTGGGGCTCACGGGTTGCTCCTCTTCCGAAAGGGTCCTGACGGGGGCGAGGCTACCGATCGCCCGTACCCGGTACCGCAGCGCGGAAGCGTGACGCTCGGCTCAACCGGCTACCGGCAGGAACACCTCCGAGCATCGGGCGAAGTGCTCCAAGAACCCTGCCGGGAGGACCGGCCTGTGACCGTCAGCCGGCTGCACCTGGCTCGAGTAGGCGGCGATGCCTGCCTGCTTCCGGGCCGCCATGTCGTTGCCGAACGACCAGGCCACGGCCCGATCGAACGGGATGGACGGCGACGACGGATCGTCCCAGTTCCAGGACCAGACGGGGAACCGCGCGAACCGCACCCCCAGGTCCCGGCAGGCGTCGCCTGCCACCCGACCACAGACGTCGTGGTCAGGGTGGCCGTCGGACTCCCACGGGGCGAGGCACCAGGCAGAGCCGGCCAGCAGGGCGGCCAGCCGTTCGGCCAGATGCCCCTCATGGTCGGAGGCTCCGCCGTCGGGAAGCTCCAGGCGGTGGCGGACGGCCACGATTCCTGCCGCCGCATACGCCCGGTCGGTCTCGGCGAGGCGCAGGCCCACCAGCTCATCGCGTTCACCACCGGTCAGATGCGGGTGGGATGCCTCGCCGTCGGTAACGGCCACGACAGTGATCTCGGTCCCTGCATCAGAAGCCGCGGCCAGGGTGGCACCGGCGGCCAGCAACTCATCATCCGGGTGGGGAGCCACCACCACGATCGGGCCCACCGGGGGCCAGGGAACAGAGACGGCGGGCAGGCCCGAGACCAACCGGTCCCACTCCCCGGCCCCCCGACCGATCATCGGATCGATCCGGTCCTGTGGCTCGCGTGGCTCCAACACCAGCTCCTAGGGCATCCCGACGGCACGGGTGTTGCCCAGCCACGAGTCATGGAGGCCCGCGTAGATGCCACCGCGTTCCAGCAGCTCGGTGTGCGTGCCCCTCTCGGCGATCCGACCGTCGTCGAACACCAGCACCAGATCGGACCGCTCGGCTGTCGAGAGCCGGTGGGCGACGCTGACCGTGGTCCGACCGATGGCGAGGCGCTCCAGCGCCCGTTCCAGGGCGGTCTCCGTCTCGGGGTCGACGGCCGACGTGGCCTCGTCGAGGACCAGGAGGCCCGGATCACCCAGTTGTGCCCTGGCCAGGGCCACCAGCTGCCGTTCGCCCACCGAGAGGCCCTCGCCACGCTCACCCACCATTGTCTCCAGGCCATCGGGAAGGCGCTCCACCCACTCGCGCAGTCCGAGAAGGTCGATGGCCGCATCGACGTCGTCATCATCGGAACCGACCCGGCCGAATCCGATATTCGCCCTGACGGTGGTATCGAACAGGAAGCCGTCCTGGGGGACCATCCGCACCGCCCGTCGCCGGTCCTCCGGCGATGCGTCACGCAGGTCGACGCCTCCGACCAGCACCCGACCCGCCGTCGGATCGGCCAGCCGGGCCAGCAACTTCACGAACGTGGTCTTTCCTGAGCCGGTCTCACCCACGACCGCCACTGAGGAGCCGGCCGTCAGCACGACGTCGATCCCGCGGAGCACCAACCCGCCGGTCCGGTAGGAGAACTCCACGGCCTCGGCCCGCACCTCCAGAGCGCCACCGGGGACGGGCCGGGGTTCGACGGGGTCCACCACTTCGACGGGGGTGTCCAGCACGTCCAGGATCTTCCACCACCCTGCCAACGCCGTCTGGGTCTGGTCCAGCACCTCTCCCAGCTCGGTGATCGGAGCCACCAGGAGGTTCGACAGGAACACGAAGGCCACCAGCTCGCCCGACGACACACCCCAGGCGCCACCCCACCAGACACCGGCTCCGATGACCGAGGCGATGGCCGCCACCCCGAGGACGTCCGAGATCGGCAGAACCAGGGAAAAGTACCGGGCCGCCACCAGCTGCTGCCGGTACTGGGAGTCCACGGCGGACCGGACCCGGCGGCGGGTCGGCTCCCGGTATCCGTAGGTACGTACCACCTCCACCCCGTGCACCGACTCCGATATCACCCCGAACGTCTCCGAGACCCTGCTGCGGAGCAGGTTGTAGGCGAGCAGTTGGCGCTGCTGCATCCAGCGCAGGATCGGAAGGAGGGGCAGGTGCAGGCTGAGCGTCACCAGCGTCAGCTGCCACGAATAGACCGACATGATGACCAGCACGGCAACTATCTGGACCGAGTTGATGATCCACGCCACGGCGCCCCACTGGGCGAACTTGGTGAGGGTCTCCACATCGCTGGTCACCCTGGCCGTCAGCACACCCTTGCTGGACGCCGTGTGCTCGGCGAGGCTGAGACGGTGCAGGTGCCCGAAGGTGCGCACCCGCAGGCCGTAGAGCACGTTCTCAGCCGTAGCGACCAGCCGGAGGTACGTGACCCGACCCAGTTGGATGCTGCCGACGACCAGCACGGCGGCTCCGCCGGAGAGGACCAGGACCCGACCCATGCTCACGCCGTCAGAGGTCATCGCCCCGTCCAGCACCGCCTGGATGGTGAGCGGGACGAGCAGCTTGGAGCCTGCGACTGCCAGGGCCATCAGAGCGGTGAAGACCAGCCCATCGCGCAGTTCCGGCGAGGCGGCCAGTCCGCGTCGCAGGATGGCGAAGGCGCCCGCCGCCCTGATCTCGTCGGGGGCTTCGGCGGCCGGGCTCCAGTCGACGTCGCTCACAGGCCGGCCTCCTCGTATGCCCGGGCCAGGGTGGCGTAGGCCGGCACGTCCAGCAGCTCCTCGTGGCTTCCGGAGGCCGCGATTGAACCGCCCTCCAGAAACAGCACCCGGTCCGCCATGCGGATCGTGGCCAGCCGGTGGGCAATAACCAGGAGGGTCGGTACGGCCGCGTCAGATCCACTCCGACCCATCCCCGGTGCGACCCTCAGGTTCCGGAGGATCCCGGCCTCGATCGTCGGGTCCACGGCCGAGGTGGCGTCATCCAGCACCAGTACCCGGGGACGGCGGAGCAGCGCCCTGGCTATGGCTAGACGCTGGCGCTGACCGCCTGACAGGGTCGCCCCCCGCTCCCCGACCACGGTGTCGAGTCCGTCGGGCAGCGCCTTGACGAATCCGTCTGCCGCCACGACGACAAGGGCGGCATCAATCTCCTCATCCGTGACGTCGTTCCCCAGGGTCAGGTTGTTGTGCACCGTGTCAGCGAAGAGGAAGGTCTCCTGGAGAACCGGGGCAACGATGCCTGACGCACCGTCCGAACCCAGGTCTGAGACGTCCACCCCCCCCAGCAGCACCCGACCAACGGTGGGCTGGACGAGGCCGCAGAGCAGGGAGACCATGGTGCTCTTCCCCGACCCGGTGGCGCCGACCATGGCGACCGACTCCCCGGGCCGAATCCGGAATGAAAGGTCGGCCAGCACCGGTGCCAGGCTTGGCTGCTTCGCGCCCCCCACTCTGGCGGCACCCTTGTCGACCGGCCGGTAGGCGTATGACACCCCGTCGAACTCGACGGCCACCCGGTCGCCTACAGAGGGAACCGGATCCGGCCTCGCTTCGGGGCTGACCGCCAGGACGCGGTCGATGCGATCCATGGCAACCACCGAGCGCGGCATCTCCTGGAACATGTAGCCGAGGATCTCCATCGGCAGGGTCAGGATGCTGAACAGGGACATGGCCCTGACCACGTCGCCGATCGACACCGCCCCGCGGCCCACCAGCCATGCACCCAGCACCAGCAGGACGATGATCCCCAGGTTCGGCAGGGCGTAGATGACCGGCGCGTATCCACTCCTGAGCCGACCTACCTCCAGACGGTGCCCGCGAAGTTCGGCGGCGGCCTCGGTGAACCGGTCCACCTCTTCGCCCTCGCGCCCGAGGGTCTTGACGACCATCGCACCATCGAGGCTCTCATGTGCGATGCCCGAGAGCACGCCCACAGCATCCTGGCCCAGGGCCGCAGGCGCCTCCACAGCGCTCGTGAACCGACGGTTCAGCACCGTCAGCGTCGGGAACAGGAGCAGCGCCACGCACGCGAACAGTGGATGGACGACCAGCAGGCTGACCAGCGATGCGACGGCCAGCACCACCACCGACATAGAAAACGCCAGCGGCATGAGCATGGACGTGGCCACCTCCACGTCGGCATCGGCGTGGGCGAGCAGGAGGCCGGCAGGTCTCGAGCGGTGGAAGTCCATCGGGGCGTCCAGGAACCTGTCGGTGACTGCCAACCGCCATGTCCGTTGGGTCCTGGCGATCGCCAGCATGTTGAACCACCGGCGGACCATGATCGATGCACCACGCACGACGCCGATCCCCACGACCGTCACCACCGCCACCAGGAGCGACCGACGCGACACCCCGTCGCCGTCCAGGCCCGGAACGATCACCTCGTCAGTGACGCGACCGACGACCACGGTGAAGCCCACCACGGCCAGGGCGAACACGTTGGCGCCCATGATGGCGGTGGCGTGGGCCAACGGATGGGCCCGCAGCGAACGTCGGACCAATCGCCATCCGCGCCTGAACACGCTCTCCGAAAAGCCCATGGCTGTACCGGGCCTCGGCACGGCTGCCTCCGGAGGATTCAGCTCAGAGCCGGTCGGCGACGGCCGAGGCGAACTCCGAGCAGCTGACCTCCGTCGCATCATCCATCAGGCGGGCGAAGTCGTAGGTCACGATCCTGTCGGCAACCGCGGACTCGATCCCCCGGACGATGTCGTCAGCGGCGTCCTGCCAGCCGATGTGCTCAAACATGAGTGCTCCAGAGAGGATGACCGACGAGGGGTTGACCTTGTCCTGACCGGCGTACCTGGGGGCTGTGCCGTGCGTGGCCTCGAAGATGCCATGGCCGGTGACGTAGTTGGCGTTGCCCCCGGGGGCTATGCCGATGCCACCCACCTGTGCGGCCAGGGCGTCCGACAGGTAGTCACCGTTTAGGTTCATGGTTGCAATCACGTCAAACTCCGAAGGCCTAGTCAGCACCTGCTGTAGGGCGATGTCGGCGATGGTGTCCTGCACGAGGATCCTGTCTCCGGGGTCGCCACCACAGTCGTCCCACCCGACTGCGACATCGGAGAACTCCTCGCGTACCAGCTCGTAGCCCCACTTCTGGAAGGCACCCTCGGTGAACTTCATGATGTTGCCCTTGTGCACCCAGTGGATCCGAGGACGACCGCGGTCCACCGCATACTGGATGGCGGCCCGTTGTAGTCGCTGGGAACCGGTCTTGGAGATCGGCTTGATGCCGATGCCGGCGTCTTCGGCGATGCGCCAGCCGAATGCGTCCTCCAGCAACTCTCGGAGCTTCAGAGCATCCGGCGTCATCGCCTCTACCTCGAGGCCTGCATAGATGTCCTCGGTGTTCTCGCGGAAGATCACCATGTCCACCAACTCGGGCCGCTTCACCGGCGACGGCACCCCCTCGAACCAACGGACGGGTCGCAGGCAGACGTAGAGGTCCAGGATCTGGCGGAGGGCCACGTTGAGGCTGCGGAAGCCGCCACCGATCGGGGTGGTCAGCGGACCCTTGATACCGATCAGGTACTCGGAGAAGGCCTCGACCGTTTTCTGGGGCAGCCAGTCGCCGGTCTCGTTGTAGGCCTTCTCGCCTGCAAGCACCTCCATCCACTCGATGGAGTGGCCGTACCTGGCCGCCGCGGTGTCCAGCACGAGCCGGGCCGCCGGCCAGATGTCCACGCCGGTGCCGTCGCCCTCGATGAACGGGATGATCGGGTCGTCGGGGACGTTCAGGACACCGCCATCGTTCATGGTGATCTTTTCTGCCATGGGAACGACCCTACCGATTGCGGGCCCATCGGCATTCAGCGGAACAACCGGCAGACCGGGCCGGCATCGAAGAAGAACTTACGTGATCCCGAAGTCGGCCGGGCCAACTTGTCCGCAAGGTGCCGTCTGTCGGATCTCCCGTGATACGAGAAAGTAGGGCACCTACCACCCAGACGGAAGGTGCATGACCCAGGCACCGGACCTCGGCGCCGGGGCCCACGCGACCCGGCTACGAGACAGAGCGTTCAGCCGCCTCGACGGTGTTTCGCAGCAGCATGGCCACCGTCGTCGGGCCCACGCCACCGAGGCGGGGGGTAATCCACGACGCCACCTCGCCGACCGACTCATCCACGTCGGCCAGCAGCCTGCGACCCTCCCAGGAGATGCCCCCGCTCACCACGACCGCTCCGGGCTTCACCATCTCAGGCTTCACGAAGGACGGTACGCCGAGGGCTGCCACGACGATGTCGGCCTCACGAGTCAGGTCCGCCAGGTCCGGAACAGCCGAGTGCACCACGGTCACCGCTGCGTTGGCGCCGGGAGCCTTGGTGGTCAGCAGCAGCGCCAACGGCCTGCCCAACGTCGGACCGCGGCCTATCACGACCACGTGCCTTCCGCTGATGTCGATGTCGTAGTGCACGAACATGGCCTGGATACCAGCCGGCGTACACGGCACCGGCCCGTCCTCCTGAAGGACCAATCTGCCCAGGTTCGTCGGATGGAGGCCGTCAGCATCCTTGCCCGGGTCCATGGCGGACAGGGCGGCGTTGAAGTCGAAGCCGTCGGCGACCGGGTGCTGGATGATGTACGCGTGGATCGACGAGTCCTCGTTGAAGGCCGCAACGGCCTCATCCAGGGCTGCCGGAGGATCACCGGCCTGGACCTGAATGTGGCTGGAGACGAGGCCCACCGACTCACAGGTCTCGTGCTTCTTGCGGACGTAGCCGGCACTGGCGCCGTCGTCGCCGACGAGGATCGTGCCCAGGCCGGGCGTTATGCCGATGGCCCTGAGGGCGTCCACCCGGGCCCTGACATCGTCCAAGACGGCCTCGGCGACCGGTCCACCTTCGAGAAGTCGTGCGCTCATGCGTGCGACGCTATCGGACGTCCGAAGGCTGTCGAACGGCCCGCTACTCAGTGTCGGAAGTGGCGTTCACCGGTCAGCACCATCGCCATGCCGTGGGCGTTCGCGGCGGCGATCACCTCATCGTCACGCATCGACCCTCCCGGCTGGACCACAGCCGTGGCGCCGGCATCGGCGGCCGCGTCCAGGCCATCCCTGAACGGGAAGAAGGCGTCGCTGGCACAGGCCCCACCGACGGCCCGACCAGCAGCCTTTTCTGCGGCGATACGTCCGGCGTCACGGCGATTCTGCTGGCCGGCGCCGATCCCCACGGCACGACGGTCCTTCACCAACACGATCGCGTTCGAGTTCACCCGTGCTACCACCCGCCACGCGAACTCCAGGTCCGACCACTCTGACGCCGTGGGTTCCCGGTCGGTCACCACCTGCCACGTGGCCGGCTCGGCGATGAGGCGATCAACGGTCTGGACCAGCAGACCGCCGTCGATCCCCCTCACGTCCAGCTCCGGCCAACCAGGCCCATCGGCCTCCAGTATCCGGAGGTCCTGACGGGCCTGGAGGTGGGCCAGCGCGTCGAGCTCGTAGGCAGGCGCCACGACCACCTCGGTGAACACCTCGGAAAGCGCCTCGGCCATCACCATGGTGACAGGACGGTTCACGGCCACGATCCCGCCGAATGCCGACACCGGGTCGCACTCGTGGGCTGCCAGGTAGGCGTCGGCGATGTCGGAGCCGACCGCTGCCCCACACGGGTTGGCGTGCTTGACGACCACGGCACACGGCTCCTCGCCGAGACGGTGCACGAGGCGCCAGGCGGCCTCGGTGTCGAAGAGGTTCAGGTACGACATGGCCTTTCCGCCGTGGGCCACGGCGGTGTCCCACCACCCCGTCGTTCCCGCAGCCCGGTACCGGGCACCCACCTGGTGGGGGTTCTCGCCATACCGGAGGTCCTGCACCCGTTCCAGGGCCAGGTGCATGGAGGGTTTGAGGGGATCACCGGCGTGATCCGAAGCCGGATCGGCATCAAACCACGCGACGATCGCGGCGTCGTAGGCAGCGGTGTGGGCGAACGCCGCCCTGGCCAGTCGGCGGCGGGTGGCATCTCCCAGCCAGCCGTCGGCCCTGAGTTCCTCGACGACAGGCCCGTAGTCGTCCGGATCCACCAGCACACCGACGTGGGCGTGGTTCTTGGCCGCCGCCCGGACCATGGTCGGACCTCCGATGTCGATCAGCTCGATACCCGGATCGAACGTGAACGGGTAGAGGTTCCCCACCACCAGGTCGATGGGCGTGATGCCACGCTCGCCGAGGTCGTGCATGTGGGCCGGATCCGACCGGTCAGCCAGGATCCCGCCATGGACCACCGGGTGGAGGGTCTTCACCCGACCGCCCAGCATCTCCGGGGCCTGCGTCATCTCGGCCACCTCGGTCACCGCTATGCCTTCGGCCGCCAGCAGCGACGCCGACTTGTCGCTCGCGACCAGCTCCCACCCCAGCTCCACCAGCGAGGTGGCGAGGTCCACGATCCCCGTCTTGTCGTAGACGGACAACAGGGCCCTGCGACCTGCAGGGGCGCTCATGTGGATGCTCCCCCGAAGGCGCCAGCCGGAACCGACGGGACCGGAAAGGTCGAGTCGCCGGCCAGGACCGAACGGATGGTGTCCACGTAGAGGCGCCGCTCCACGGCCTTGATGCGCCCGTGGAGGCTGGCCTCGTCGTCGTCGGGGCGGACCTCGACCGTCCCCTGGGCCAGGATCGGCCCGGCATCCACCTCGAGGGTCGCCAGGTGCACGGTGCAGCCGGTCACCGTCACGCCGTGGGCAAGGGCATCGCGGACCGCATGCCAGCCGGGGAAGGCGGGCAGCAGAGCGGGATGGGTGTTCAGGATCTGCCCGGCGAAGCGGTCGTAGGCCGGCTGGCCGAGGATCGTGCCGAATCCCGCCATGGCCACCAGCGAGACCCCACGGTCGACCAGCAGTTCCGTCAGGCGCACCGTGTAGGCGTCCCGGTCGAAGTCGTCGCCGAAGGAGTCCCGGTGCACCACGACCGCCTCCACGTCATGGTCGGCCGCCAACGCGATGGCCGGACACGGGCGGTCCGAGACGACCAGGGCGACTGGCAGACCGGCTGCCATCATCGCGTCCAGGATCGAACCCGTTCCCGAGACCAGCACCGCCAACGACATGTGGGCGACCGTACCAGTGGCCCCGTCAGCTGATTCCGTCAGCCCAGGTCTGCGACGATGTCGGCCATGTGCTCGCCGGCCTCCGTCGGGTTCAGGCCGACCCGGACACCGGCGGCACGCAGCGCATCCATCTTGGCGGCGGCGGTTCCCCGACCTCCCGAGACGATGGCACCGGCATGGCCCATCTTCTTGCCGGGCGGAGCGGTCACACCGGCGACGTAGGCCGAGACCGGCTTGGTCATGTGGTCGGCGATGAACTCGGCGGCCTCCTCCTCGGCGGACCCTCCAATCTCGCCGATCATCATCACCGCCTTCGTCTCCGGATCGGCCTCGAACGCCGCCAGGCAGTCGATGAACGATGTGCCGGGCACAGGATCACCACCGATGCCGACACAGGTCGTACAGCCGATGCCCTTCTCCTTGAGTTCGAACAACGCCTGGTACGTGAGCGTGCCGGACCGGCTCACGATGCCCACGGGGCCACCGGGCAGGGCGATATGGCCGGCGGTGATGCCAATGTTGCACTGTCCGGGAGAGATGATCCCCGGGCAGTTGGGACCCAACAGCCGCACGTCGGGGAAGTCCCGGCGGAGCCGGTTGTAGAGGTCGGCCTCGTCATGGGCCGGTACGCCCTCCGTGATCGCCACGATGAACTCCACACCACCCCTGGCAGCCTCCAGCACGGCCTCGTGGACGCCGGGTGCCGGGATGAAGATGCACGAGGCCGTAGCCCCGGTCTCGGCGACCGCCTCGGCCACCGTGGCGTAGACGGGAATGCCGTCCACGTCGGTCCCGGCCTTCCTGGGGTTGGTGCCGGCCACCACCTGCGTGCCGTAGTCACGGTTCAACAGACCGTAGTAGCGGCCCTGGCTGCCGGTCAGGCCCTGGTAGACGACCTTCGTGTCGGAGTCGACGAAGATGCTCACGGCTCAGGCCTCCCGGTTCTCGTCGGTTCGCGCTGACGCGGCCAACTCCACGGCCTGTCGGGCCGCCTCCAGCATCGTCGGAGCCATCTGGAGGGTGTCGGACAGGTGCGGCTCCAGGATGGCCCGACCCTCCTCGGCGTTGGTGCCGTCAAGTCGGATCACGATCGGGGCGTCGATCCGGACCCGTTCGAGGGCCCCGATGATGCCGTTGGCGACCTCCTCACCCCGGGTGATGCCACCGAAGATGTTGATGAAGATGGACCGAACCGCCGGGTCGTTGTTGATGACCTCCAGAGCTCCGGCCATGACTTCGGCATTCGCGCCCCCACCGATGTCCAGGAAGTTGGCGGGGCTGCCACCCACCTGGTTGAGCACGTCCACCGTGGACATGGCCAGCCCGGCTCCGTTGGCGATCACGCCCACGGAGCCATCCAGGCCGACGTACTGGAGGCCCCGGGCATGGGCCGCCGTCTCGCGCTCGTCGCGGGTCTGGGTCTCGTCGAACACCGCGTAGTCCTCATGGCGAAACACGGCGCTGCCGTCCAGCGTGACCTTCGCGTCGAGCACGTGGATCCTGCCGTCCGGGGTGAGTATGAGCGGGTTTATCTCCACCAGGTCGGCGTCGCCGTCCACGTAGGCCGTGTAGAGCTTCTGGAGGATGTCCACAGTGCCCTCCACCGCAGCCTCCGGCAGGTTCCCCGCGGCTACCCAGGCCCGGGCCGCCGCCTCGTCGAGGCCGTCGACCGGGTCAATCCAGACCTTGGCGATGGCATCCGGATTCTCATCCGCCACGGTCTCGATCTCCACGCCGCCCTCCGCCGAGAGCATCCCGAGGTGCTTCCTGGCCGAGCGGTCAAGGGTGAACGAGGCGTAGTACTCCTCGGCGATGTCCGACGCCAGCTCGATCCACACTCGTCCCACCACATGCCCGCTGATGTCCAGGCCGAGGATGTTGGCGGCATGTTCCCGGACGTCGTCGATCGTGGCGGCGAACTTCACCCCGCCTGCCTTGCCTCGGCCACCTGTGTGGACCTGGGCCTTGACCATCACCGGTGTGCCGATCCGCTCGGCCGCTGCCACGGCCTCCTCCACGCTGAAGGCGATCTCGCCGGGGGACACCGGCATCCCGTACCGGGCAAAGAACTGCTTGCCCTGGTATTCGAACAGGTCCACCTGTCATCCTCCTGCCGGTCGGAACCGGCCCGCTGGCCACCGGTCGGCCCGGTTGACACCGGGATCCCGACCGAGGCGATACTAGGCAGCGCCCCCATGGGACCTACCCAGCGGGGCTGAACCGCGGCGCGGGTTTCCGACACACCCGGGTCCGGCGTCCGAAGGGAGCCAAGCAGGCCATGACCGTCGCCCGGGGAATACGGATCGACATCCGGCGGGCCATCGCCACGATGGTCGTGGGCCTGGCCGCCGCCGTGGGCGCCCTGGTCCTGGTGCTCTGGCTGGCCGGCTCGACCGACGCCATCGAGGTGAAGCTGGGCGACGCCGACTTCCGTGGCATCGACGCGGCCCGCCTCTCCGCCGAGATAGCCGACAACGGCCCTGTGCCGTTCCCCGACCTGGCGGGCCGGAAGCGGCCGATCTGGCTCACCCACGCCGGCGACGACCCGGCCATCGGCTGGAACGCCTTCTTCGCCACGGTGCCGGGGACCGAAGGCGACCGAACCTGCCTGGCCCAGTGGAACGGTGACTCGTCGGTCTTCGTGGACTCATGCGACCCGGCGGCCACCTGGCCGCCCGACGGTCAGGGGCTGCAGCAGTTGGAATGGCAGGTGGTGGGCGGCGAACTGCGTGTGGCCGTCGGCGGGACCCGGCCTGCCGACTGGGAGGCCGGGTCATGACAGTCCGCCTGTACCTGAGGGATGCCGACCTGCGCACCTTCGATGCCACCGTCGTGTCCGTCGACGGCGACCGCGTGGAGTTGGACCGGACCGCCTTCTACGCCACGAGCGGCGGCCAACCACACGACACCGGCCACCTGGTGTGGGCTACCGGAGCGGCGGCGGTCCTCGACGTCCAGACCGTCGACGGGAGGGTTCTCCACACCCTGGCCGGTCCGGTACCCGAGGTCGCCACGGCAGTCACCGGCGAGGTGGACGACGCCCGACGCCGGCAGATGATGCGCACCCACACCGCCATGCACGTCCTCTGCGGGGTCATGTGGAGGGACTGGAGGCGGGTGGTCACCGGCGGCAACATGGATGCCCTCTCAGGACGCATGGACTTCGAGGTGGACCAGCTACCGGAGGGCTTCGCAGCCGAGGTGGAAGCACTCTGCAACGTCGAAATCGCCGCCGACCGGCCCATAGAGGTGTCGTTCATCGCCCGGGACGACGCTGTGCTGGACCGTGACCTCATCCGGACCAAGGTGAACCTGGTCCCGGACTCGGTGACCGAGATCCGCATCGTCGACATCGTCGGCCTGGACAGGCAGGCCGATGGCGGGACCCACGTGTCGTCAACCGGCCAGGTCGGTCGCCTCGAGGTCGTCAAGACCGAGTCGAAGGGGAAGGGCTTCAAACGGATCCGGTTCGTCCTCCACGACCGGTGAGTTCCATCAGGGCAGGCTCACCGAGGTGAGGTCGCTCGCCACGACCACCTCGCCCGTGTAACCCCCCGACCGCACGTCGTCCGCGAACGCCTGCTCGTCGGCATCGCACGTGGGGGGTGGGATCAGGTGGGTCAGCACAAGCAGCGGAACACCCATCTCCTCAGCCTGCGCACCGATGAGGAACGTGTCGGCGTGGTAGTCGAGGATGAACCGGCGATGTTCGGGCGCCTTCCGGATCTCGGAGAAGCGCATGGCCTCGTAGACCAGCACGTCGGCCCCGGCGGCCAAGACGGCAACCTCATCGCACACCAGGGTGTCCCCTGATATCGCCACCACGCCATCCGGTGTCTCGATGCGGTAGCCCACCGCCGGATGGACCGGCTCGTGGCGCACCTGTCCGGCCAGCACGCCAACGTCGCCCGACCGCCACACCTCGGTCGGAACCTCCGGGTATGCGAACGCCGTCGGCTGCACCGACGGTCCACCGTGGCGCCTGGAGTGGGCGGACCGCACCTCCAGGTCATCGGCCCACCTCTGGCAGAGGCCCTCCACGAACGGAATGCAGGGTCCGTCGGGTGCCACCACCTGAAGGGGCGGGAGGTTCTGTTCCCGATCCATGACCCACCTGGTGAGGAGCACGTCGTCGAGGCCCACCAGGTGGTCGGAGTGGTGGTGGGTCAGGAAGACGGCGTTCAGGTCCCCGGGACCGGATCCGGCACCCACCAGCCGCATCACCGTCGACCGCCCGGCATCGAACAGCAGGTCCGTCTTCCGGCCATCGGACCGGTGTGTGACCAGGACCCCCGGCCCGGCGCGGTCCGGCGTGGGGATCGGCGTACCCGTTCCCGTGATGGTGACCGTGGTGCTCACGACCCAGCCTTCTCCACCTGGACCAGGGTGTCGTGGAACGACGCTGAACCGATCTTCCGGCCAAGGCTCGGGTTGCTCAGGGCATTGGCTTCCCTGCCGCCGGAGGTGGCTTTCGCCCACCACCCGAAGGGCATGGTCACCAGACCTGGTTGCACGCGGTCCACCACGGCGGCACGCATCTCGACCGACCCCCTGTCGTTGAAGACCCGGACCGTGTCGCCGGCGGTGAACGGGTGGTCGGCCACGCCACGAAGTTGGACGGCGTGGCCATCCTCGACCGCCACCTCCCAGGCACAGGTATCTGGACAGTCGTGATGACAGGCGCCCCTCACGATGCTGGCGCCGTCCTGGAGCACCTCGGTACCGGTCATGGGTCGAGCCTTTCAGACCGGGCCGGCTTCGACCACGACGGCGGTGCGTCAGGTCCACATGGCCGGGTCGGTGTGGCAGGCTCACCGCCATGAGCCGCCCCGTACCATCGCCCTGGAACACAGCCCGCCCGAAACGAGCCCTACGACCGACAGGACCCGTCGGAATCAGATGCCGGGCCTGCAGGCAATGACGACCAACCGCACACCGGGCGGCCGCCTCGCCGGGAAAGCGGCGTTCATCACCGGCGCCGCATCGGGGATCGGCCGCGAGAGCGCCCTCCTATTCGCTGCCGAGGGAGCCAGGGTGGTCGCTGTGGACGTGGACTTCGACGGGTCGCAGCAGGTCGTGGACGAAATCACCGGTGCGGGCGGGGAAGCCATCGCCCTGGCCGCCGACGTGGCGGTCGAGGCCGAGGTGGCCGCCGCCATCGCCGCCACCGAGGAGGCGTTCGGGCGACTGGACGTGCTGTTCAACAATGCCGGGATCATGCACCCCGACGACGGCGACGCTCAGGCCACCGAGGAAGCCGTCTGGGACCTGACCATGTCCATCAACCTGAAGGGCGTCTGGTTCGGTTGCCGCCACGGCATCCCGGCCCTGCGTCGCTCCGGCGGAGGAAGCGTGATCAACACGGCCAGCTTCGTTGCCCTCGTCGGGGCAGCCACCCCGCAGCTCGCATACACCGCCTCCAAGGGTGGCGTGCTGGCCATGACACGTGAACTGGCCGTGGTCCACGCCAGAGAGGGCATCCGCGTCAACGCCCTGTGCCCCGGACCACTCCGCACCGAGTTGCTGATGTCCTTCCTGGACACGGAGGAGAAGCGGCAACGGCGCCTGGTCCACGTGCCTATGGGTCGCTTCGGGGAAGCCGGGGAGATTGCGCAGGCCGCCCTCTGGTTGGCGTCTGACGAGTCCTCGTACGTGACCGGCACCGACTTGAGTGTGGATGGCGGGCTGACCGCCGCCTACGTCACCCCTGAATAGAGCAGACCGGGTTCAGCCGCCACGAGGGCCCGGGTCCGACCCACTGCAGGTCCGCCCTCGACGGCTCAGGCCATCGGCAGGTCCAGGAGCAACGCCTGGAGCAGCAAGATCTCGTTCGGATTCCTGACCAGGTCACCCGTGGCACCGGTAATGCGAGCCGTCGCATCCATAGCCGCATCCACCGGCAGGCCGGCCTCGCTGGCCGTCAGGGCCGAATCCCGGTAGACGCGGCTGAGGGTGGCCAGGCCGAACCTGAGCTCGTCGTCGCGCAAGCGACGCAGCTCGCGTTTCTGGCGGCCCACCAGCTCGCTGCGACCGGAACCACGCGAGCCGAACGCCTCCTCGCGCTCAGCCAGCGCCGCCAATTCCTCCTCGTGGCGGGTCGCCAGCGGAGCCTGGGCACCGTCGATCATCGCCCTCAGTTCCTCGACGATGACTGCGACCGCCGCCCCGGAACCATTCAGGCGCGACGGGACAGAATGCCAGGCGTTGCGCCGACCGTGGAGGGCCGGGTCCTCGGCCAGCAGGCGGGCGCGGTGGATGCTCCCGGCGGCCGCGTCAGCCAACACAGCGGCACGTTCGGCGTCCATCCCGTCGGCGACCATGGCGGCTGCCACCACCTCGTCGGCCAGCGGTGGAAAGTCCACCCGGAAGCAGCGCGACGCTATGGTCACGTGCTCGGCGGGCACCTCCTCGGCAAGCAGCACGAAGATCGTCGTGGCGGGCGGTTCCTCGATGGTCTTGAGCAGGCTCGCCGCCGCCTCAGGCTCGGCGGTGTCGAAGCGATCAACCACGATCACCTTGCGGCGTGCCTCCACCGGGGACCGCCAACCCTCCAGGGTGATCCTCTCCGTGTCAGCCACCAGGAGGGCGCGGCCATCCGGCTCCACCCGGACCAGGTCGGGGTGCTGGCCGGCGGCGGCGAGGCGTCGATGGCGTACCGCCCCTTCGGCATCAGGCTCGCCGTCCGATCCGTTCCCGGCGAAGAGCGCTCCGGCAAATGCCCGGGCCGCCTCTGCGCGTCCGGCTCCCGGCGGACCCACGAAGAGGAACGCGTGTACGGGCGCGACGAGGGTGGACCGTAGGAGGGAAACCGCCGCATCCTGCCCGACCACGGTCGCCCAGAGGTCTTCGTCGTTCATCGTGGGTCGGCCTCGTAGGCCAACCCCGCAGACCGACCTCGTGGGCCGGTCATCGCAGTCGCTCCTCGACCGCTGCGGCCACCCTGGCGGCCACCTCCTCGACAGTGCCGTTGCCGTCCACCACCAGCCACCTGTCCGGGTCAGCGATCGCCATCTCCGAATAGGCGGCCACCACCGCTGTCTGGAAGGCGTCGCCGGCCTGCTCGATCCTGTCCAGGTGATCCCCGAGACGCCGAACCGCTACCGGGGCATCCACCAGGATCAGGACCACGAGATCGGGCTGCAGGTCGTCCGTGGCGAACCGGTTCACCGCCATGACGGCTTCTGCCCCCAGCCCTCGTCCGTACCCCTGATAGGCCACCGACGACGCCACGTACCTGTCGGACACGACGTCTCGCCCAGCGGCCAGGGCCGGTTCCACCACCTCGGCCACGTGCTGGGCACGCGCCGCGGCCATTAGCAACGCCTCGGCGCGATCCACCGGCGGATCCCCGGAGGGATCCAGGACCAGGGCCCTGATCCGTTCGCCCAGCGGCGTGCCACCGGGCTCCCGTGTGAACAACGCCCCAAGCCGCTCCGCCAGCAACCGGGCCTGCGTGCTCTTGCCGGTGCCATCTGCCCCTTCTACCGCGATGAAGTGCCCGGTCACTGCGCCTCCTCGCCATCGCTGTCCGACCCCGCGTTGCCGAGCTCGCCGGCCCTCAACGAGGCGACGGCCACGCCGCCGGAAGCCAGGATTATAAGGGCAGCCAACCAGAGCGTGAGCCGCACCCCCGGCACGTCGATGCCCAGCCCGAGCACCTCCACGTGACGGTCCCAGAGCACGCTGGAGAGCCTGTCCAGGAGGTCCTCGATCAGCGGCCCGACCACCAGGGCCAGCAGGACGCAGGCGCGGACCAGCACGTAGAAGGTGGAGAAGATCCGCCCCCGCAACTGATCATCCACGTTCTCGTGCAGCAGGGTGAAGCCGAGTACGTATACCGAACCTGCACAGATCCCGATGCCGAACACCATTGCCGTGGAGAGGTGCACCTGGCTGACGGACGCAGCCAGGCCCAGGAACACGCCGGCCCCGACCAACGACCAGGTGAACGCCCTCGCCTTGTCCAGACGTCGCTGGAGCCACGACACGAGCCCCACCCCGGCTGCCACACCCAGGCCGAGGGCCGTGATCAGCACACCGAGGCCCGACTTCCCGGCGCCCAGCACCTCGTCGGCGTAGATGGCACCCAACGGCACCAGCATCCCGCCACCCATCAACCCGGTGGCCAGGCCTATGTTCACCGTGCGCACCACGGGGTTGACGAAGACGTACCGCCAGCCCTCGCGGAGTTCCTGGACCGGATGGGCCAGGGCGGCACGACGACCCTTCGCCTGCTCGCGCTCGGCCCGTGGGCGCTTCGGCAGGTCGAGGGTGAAGATCAGGTACCCGGTCACCAGGAACGACACGGAGTTGGCATAGAAGGCCAGCCCCATGTCGTCGAGGCGCACGTTGTCGGCCCAGGAGGAGTCGAAGAGTGCGGTCGACAACCGTCCGAAGAGGGCCATCAGTCCGGCGCCCAGCGGGAAGGTCCCGTAGGCGGCGACCAGGGACAGTGAGTTGGCGGTAGCTAACGACTCGACGGGGACGACGTTCGGGACCGAGGCCTCCTTGGCCGGCCCCCACAGCATCGTGAATGCCTCCAGCAGCAGCGAAGCGAGGAACAACCCGACCAGGGTGTCCACGAACGGGAGCGCCAGCATGACCATGGCCCTGCCCATGTCGCAGGTCACCATCGTCTTCTTGCGGTCCCAGCGGTCGACGAGCACGCCCGCCACCGGCCCGAAGAAGAAGCCGGGCACGATCCGGGCGGCCAGCACCAGGCTGAGGGCGGCGCCCTCGTTCCCGGAACCCACCCGGATGGCGAGGATGGAGATGGCCAGGAGTCCCAGCCAGTCTCCGGTGGCCGAGACCACCTGCGCCAGCCAGAGGCGGTAGAAGTCCGGGTTGATGAACAGCCGGGACCGGAGCACCGAGGGTCGACCCAGAATGCGGAACGGCGTGAACTCGTCGCCGGGAACCGGATCCTCCCGACGGTCGGCCGAGTCTCGTCCGATCGGTCCGCTCACCCCGCCACTCTACGGGAGGGCGGCATGCGCCCAGATGGCGGCACCAGGTCGACCCCGGACGGGCCGGATCCACGACCAAAGCCAACGGCGCCGTGAGTGGGCCACGGAGAGCCCGACCACGTCAACGACGCTTCTTGGCAGGGCCCTTCATCCGCCTCTCGGCCAGCAGCTCCGTCGCCCTCTCATCGGTCAGCTCCTCGACGGCATCCCCACGCTTCAACGAGGCGTTGTACTCGCCATCGGTCACGTACGGCCCCCAGTTGCCGTCCTTCAGGATCATCGTCCGGCCCGATGTCGGATCCACCCCGAGTTCTCGCAGCGGTGGCTTAGCGGCCGTCCTGCCGCGTCGCTTGGGCTGGGCCAGGACGGCCAGGCAGCCATCCATGGTGATGGTCAGCAACTGCTCCTCCGTCTCTAGGCTGCGGCTGTCGGAACCCTTCCGAAGGTACGGGCCGAAGCGGCCATTCTGGACGGTTACCTCCACGCCGTCAGTCGGATCCACCCCGACCACCCGGGGCAGGCTGAGGAGCTGCATGGCATCCTCGAACGTGATTCGCTCCAGGGTCATCGTCTGGAACAGCGACGCCGTCCTCGGGCGGGGCGCATCGTCGGCTTCGGCCTGCCGGTCCATCTCGTCCAGCAGCGAAGCCACGTCGGCGAAGCCCGCCACAGCCTCGAACAGCACGTCAAGGTTGGCTAGGCGATCCTCGCCCCGGTCGTCGGACCGCACCTCCTCCAGGTACCCGGAGGCCTCCAGGGCGGACTCCATGACCTCGGCCGGTGAGGCGGCCGACCCCACCGCGATCCGGTCTGCCAGGTCCACGATTGCTCGCACGCCAGCCAGCCCCTTGCCGGCGACCCCCAGCTCGTCGGCCCCGCTCATCGCCTCCAGCGGGGTGGACCCGCCGTCGACGGCACCGGCCAGGCGGTCACGCGTCCCCTTGGCTATGCCGCTCCCCGGGAGGCCGAACAGCTGCTTCGCTCCCGTCCAGTCGAGCCGGCCGGCGGCGAGGCGGAGGTACGCAACGGCCACCTTGACCTCCTTGCGATTCCACGGCACGGACATGAGTCGGGCCTCGGGGGAACCGGGCCTCGGACGATCGGGAAGCCTGCCCAGCGACACGTACGGCCCGAATCGGCCGGAGCGCGCCACCACCACCAGGCCGGTCCCCGGATCGGTCCCCAGTTCCCGGTCGCTCGGGGTGTTCAGGTACTCGAGCGCCCGGGTGACCGTCAACTCGTCCGGGGGCACGTCGTCCGGGATCGTGGCGGTGTCGTCTCCCATCTGGACGTACGGCCCGAACTTGCCGAAGCGGGCGACCACGGGCTGACCGTCGTCGGTGACGCCGAGGGACACCGTGGAGACTCCCCGGGGGTCGATGTCACCCAGCCGTGTGGTGACCTTGGCGTGGAGGCCGATGTCATCTTCGGACCCGAAGTAGAAGGCCTCCAGCCACGGCACGCGCTCGGCGCTGCCGTTGGCGATCTGGTCCAGGTCCTCCTCCATAGCGGCCGTGAAGCCGTAGTCCACGAGCCGGGGGAAGTGGAACTCCAGCAGCGCCGTCACGGCGAAGGCGCTGAGTGTGGGAACCAGCGCAGAACCCTTCTTGAAGACGTAGTTGCGCTGGATGGTCTCCATGATCGAGGCGTACGTGGATGGTCGACCCACCCCGAACTCCTCCATCCGCTTTACCAGCGAAGCCTCGGTGAACCGGGCCGGGGGCTGTGTCACGTGGCCCTCGGGGAGGACCTCGACCACGTTCACCGTCACTCCGACCTCCAGGGCCGGGAGCACCCGTTCGTCGTCTCCCTCCTCCGGCTCGTCCACATCCTCCCGGTAGACCCGCCGGAAGCCCTGGTGGCTAATCACAGTGCCGCTGGCGGAGAAAGTGACGGCCGAGGCGACGCCGCCACCATCGGGGCCCACCTCGCCGGTCAGAGTGATTCGGACCGTTTCCCCCACGGCGTCAGTCATCTGGGAGGCCACGGTGCGCTGCCAGATCATCTCGTAGACCCGGGCCTCGGTCTTCGACAGCTCGCCGGCCACGTCGTCCGGATGCCTGAACCGGTCGCCAGCCGGCCGGATCGCCTCGTGCGCCTCCTGGGCGTTGCGGACCTTGTTGGCGTACGTTCGTGGAGCATCCGGAAGGTGGTCGGCTCCGAACCGTTCGCGCACAACCGCCCTGGCAGCCGAGATCGCCGTATCCGACAACGTGGTGCTGTCGGTCCGCATGTAGGTGATGTAGCCCTTCTGGTAGAGCCCCTGTGCGGCATGCATCGCCAGTGATGACGAGAGGCGCAGCTTGCGACCGGCCTCCTGCTGGAGGGTCGAGGTGATGAACGGCGCTGCGGGTCGACGTCGGTAGGGCTTCGGTTCCACGCTGGCGACGGTCAGCGGACGCCCTACCAGGCCGGCGGTGAGTGCGCCAGCGGCGGCCTCGTCCAGCACCAGGACATCCTCACGGGTGGGACGACCGTCGTCGCCGAAGTCCCGACCCGACGCCACCCGCGTCCCGTCGACGGCAACCAGTCGGGTGGTGAACGATCCTGTGTCGGCATCGGTGACGGTGGCCATTAGGTCCCAGTAGCCGGCAGCCATGAACTCCATTCGCTGGCGCTCTCGCTCGACCACGATCCGGGTGGCCACGCTCTGCACCCGGCCTGCCGAAAGTCCCTTGCCGATCATCCGCCACAGGACGGGTGACAGCTCGTAACCGTAGAGACGGTCGAGGATCCGACGGGTCTCCTGGGCATCGACCAGGTTGCGGTCCACATCGCGGGTCTGTGACAGGGCCTCGGTTATCGCCGCTGGGGTGATCTCGTGGAAGACCATCCTCTTCACCGGCACCTTCGGCTTCAGGATCTCCAGCAGGTGCCACGCAATGGCCTCGCCCTCCCGATCCTCATCCGTGGCCAGGTACAGCTCGTCGGCATCCTTCAGAAGGCGGCGCAGACGGGCGATCTGCTCCTTCTTGTCGCCGTTGACGACGTAGTACGGCTCGAAGCCGTTCTCGATGTCGATCCCCAACTTGGCCCACGGGGTTCCCCGCTGGCTCTCTGGAAGGTCGGAGGCACGTTGGGGCAGGTCGCGGACATGGCCGATCGAGGACTCCACCACGAAACCGTCGCCCAGGTAGCCGGCGATGGTCTTGGCCTTCGCCGGGGACTCCACGATGACGAGCGCCCTGGTCACTCCGACTGCTCCCGGGCGCCCCTGAGGATCAGCACGCCTATCGCCGCCGCCACGATGGAAGCCACTAGGACGCCCACCTTGGCCTCGTCCTGGAGGGCGACCGCATCGAAGGCCAACCCGGTGACGAAGAGCGAGACGGTGAAACCGATGCCGGCTATAGCCGATATTCCGACGATGTGTCGACGGGTGATCCCGGCCGGCATGACGGCCAGACCGAGGCGCAGCGCCAAGAAGCTGAACAACGACACCCCGATGATCTTGCCGACCACCAGTCCGAAGACGATGCCCAGGGTGATGCCCGAGGTGAGGGCGTTTGAGAGGGACTCCCCGCTGATGTCGACACCTGCGTTGGCGAGGGCGAAGACCGGGATGATCACGAATCCGGTCACCGGATGGAGGCGGTTCTCCAGTCGGGAAGCCACCGACACCGACTCGTTCAGGCGGAACTTTGCATCCCGCAGGTCCGCCGCATCCATCTTTCCCAGCTCGATCGGGGGCATGACCGCCCGGTCCAGCAGGGGACGGGCCGGGGTGAGGAGGCCCATGGCCACCCCGGCGATGGTGGTGTGGATCCCCGACCTGAACATGGCGTACCAGAGCACCGATCCGAGCATGATGTAGAAGGGCGTGTACCAGACCTTCGCCCTGGTCAGAAGCACCACGGCAACAGTGGTTGCCAGCCCCAGGTACAGCCAGTCCATCGCCAGGTTCGACGTGTAGAAGATCGCGATCACGAGGATCGCCCCGATGTCATCCACGATGGCGAGGCTCAGGAGGAAGACCTTCAACGAGGTCGGCACCCGCCGGCCCAGCAGCGAGACCACGCCGACGGCGAAGGCGATGTCCGTGGCCATCGGGATGCCCCAGCCGATCGAGCCGGCGCCCGATCCGTTGAACGCCAAGAAGACGAGGGCCGGTACCACCATGCCACCGAGGGCGGCAGCCACCGGGAGAACGGCCGCCCTGGGTCGCCGCAGCTCGCCTGTCACCATCTCCCGCTTGATCTCGAGACCCACCACGAAGAAGAAGACGGCCATGAGAACGTCGTTCACGAACTCCACCAGGGTGAGCGAGTGACCGTTGGCGTCCAGCGAGACGACCTCACCGATCGAGAGGTTGACCTCGGTGTGCCAGAAGTCGTAATAGGAGCCGGACCATGGCGAGTTGGCCCAGACGAGGGCCACGATCGTGGCAACCATGAGCAGTATTCCGCCAGAGGCTTCGATGCTGAGGAAGCGCGCCATGGGCCTTCCGACGGAGCGCGCCAGGGGTCGGTCGCTGCCCAGCCACGTGAGGCCAGTATCTGATCCCCTGCCTACCATCTGTCCCATCCAGTTCGGATTCGGCCGGAAGAAACCGTAGTGGTCACCTTGCTACATGCCACCTGATGGCCCCGGGACCGAGCCCGTCCATCGACGTTCGGGTGCCTACCTCAGGCATCCCTCACGACGAACGTGAGCTTCGCCACGGTGCCATCCGGCCCGCTGTCCAACACGGCGGAGTCGGCCAGCTGACGCATCAGGGATACGCCCAGGCCCGACTCGTGGCGAAGGCGCTCCGGCGTCTCAACCTTCGGCAGGTCGGGTACGGCGGACGGATCGAATCCCGGACCATGGTCGGCGACCTCCACGACTATCCGGTCACTCCTCAGATCACAGCGCACGAGGATCGGGTCGGCGGCCTGGACCGCTGCCTGGGCCCTGAGCGCATTGGTCACGGCCTCTGACACCACCAGGCGAACGTCAGCCACCCGACCGGCCTGGAGCCGGTCATCCAGGGCGGCGGCGGCCCCCACGATCGCCCGCACCATCTGCAGGTACTCGGGAACGGGGGGCACGGCAATCTCCACAGAACCCACCGGGCGGGCTCCGCTGCTCACACCGACCCGCTTGCGGACACCGCATCGTCCACGGTGCCATGCAGGGTGAAGACCCGGTCCAGGTCGCATATCTCGAAGACACGACGGATCCTCTGCTCCGGGCAGACGACCGAGAGCTCGGCACCATGGGCCCTCAATCGCCTCAGGGCACCTACCACCACCCCTAGCCCGGTGGAGTCGATGAAGTCGACCGCTGTCAGGTCGAGGACCAGGTGGCGGATGCCGGTGGCGGTCTCGGAGACAACCGACTGGCGCAGTCGGGGAGCACCGGCCAGGTCCAACTCCCCGAGCACGGCGAGGACGACGCAGGACTCACGGGCGTACCGGTGGACGTCGAGCTGCACCTTGTCTCCCGCACCCTCCGTCGAGCTCTGGACGACCCCAACGGTAGACGACCATCGGGTGGACCCGACGTCGTCGTCGGCCGCCTCGGCGCTCGCGCCGCATCGAAACGGTGGCCGACAGCACCACGTCGGACAGCAGCGGACCGACGAGCGGCGCATCCGTCCGGGCCAGGTGCCGCACGGTCACCGACTCGTACTAGTCACCCGGTCCACCCGTCCTAGGCTCGGTCGGGTGGAGGCGGCCTTCTTTGATCTCGACAAGACGGTCATTGCCCGCGCCTCGATGGCGGCCTACGGGCCCGCCCTGCGTCGAGCCGGATACCTCAACGCTGCGATGGTGCTCCGGGCGGCCTGGGGCCAGTTGCTCTTCCGCTTCTTCGGTGCCGACAAGGCGTCCATGGACCGTGCCCGCCGCACCGCGCTGCGCCTCGCCGCCGGCTGGGACCAGGAGAGCCTCCAACGCTTCGCCCGTGAGCACCTGGCAGAGGTGATAGAGCCGATCGTCTACGACGAGGCACTCGACCTGTTCGCACACCATCGCGCAGAGGGCCGGCTCCTCGTCCTCGTGTCGGCATCGCCTGTCGAGATCGTGGCGCCACTAGCCGACCACCTGGGGGTCGACGAGTACGTGGCCACCACACCGATGATCGACTCGGAGGGCCGCTACACCGGAGAGGTCGAGTTCTACGCACAGGGCCCTGAGAAGGCCGAAGCCATCCTCCGTCTCACCCACGACCTGGACCTGGACCTCAGCGGGTCTTGGGCCTACACCGACTCGGCCACCGACCTGCCGATGCTGGAACTGGTGGGCCACCCGGTGGCCGTGAACCCCGATCGGGACCTTCGCCGCGAGGCGGAGAAACGGGGATGGCTGATCCGGGAGTTCGACAATCCGGTTCCCCTGGGAGACCGTATTCCCATAGACCGGAACTGGATTGCGGCCAGCGCCCTCACGGCGGTGATCGTCCTGGGCGCAGTAGCCGGAATCCGACGACTTCGTCGCCAGGCACCACAGGGCTAGATCGAGCGGACCTTCCGGACCGCCACGGCCACGAGTGCGGCCAGGGCGCCGAGCATCAGGATCTTCCTCATGGACGAATGCTACGTCCGCGACGGCTACGACCGCGCTGGTTGCCCTGCACGGTGTGGTTTCCAGGGGGCTCCGCCCGTACCGTCACCGGTGGAGGTGTCTGAGTACCTGGTGGGCTCCCCCGCCTTCAAAGCGGGTGGGACGGGCGATCCCCGTCCGGCGGGTTCGATTCCCGTCCACCTCCGCCAGTCGATCCACCGGAACGGACCTGCCTAAGGCGGGGTTGCCGGCCCTGACACCAACTACTCGTGGGAGAGCCGGGTTGTCGCCCCCCGGAACCGGACGAATGCCCTGTCGGGACTAGACGGCCAGCAGGTCGCGGGCGCCGGTGTCGCTGCTCGGATGACGGAGCTTCGACATGGCGCGGGCCTCGATCTGGCGTATGCGTTCCCGTGTCAGGTTGAAGTGCTCCCCGACCTCCTCGAGGGTCCGGGGTTCACCGCGATCCAGGCCGAAGCGCAGCTTCAGGATCTCGCGCTCGCGGGTGTCCAGCGGGGCCAGGAGTCGGCTGATCTCCTCGGGGAGGAGGGAGGTGGCCGCCACCTCGAAGGGTGACTCGGCCGACCGGTCCTCGACTACGTCACCCAGCTCGGCATCGCCATCCTCCCTGAGCGGCTCGCTCAGGGAAAGCGGTTCGGCTGCGAATCGAAGCGCCTCGGTCACCTTGTCCTCCGGCATCTCCACCTCGGCGGAGAGCTCGGAGAGGGTGGCCTGCCGACCCAACTTCAGTTCCAGGCGGGACCTGGCCTTCTGCAGGCGCGCCAGCGTGTCGCCGGCGTGAACCGGCAGCCGAATCGTCCTGCCGGTGTTGGCGATGCCGCGTGTGATCGCCTGCCGGATCCACCAGGTCGCATAGGTGGAGAACTTGAAGCCCTTGCGCCAGTCGAACTTCTCGACGGCGTGCATCAGGCCGAGGTTGCCCTCCTGGATGAGGTCCAGGAGCGGTAGCCCGGAAGCCTGGTACTTCTTGGCGATCGAGACGACCAGACGGAGGTTCGACTGGACGAAGGTGCGCCGGGCATCGTCGCCCCGCTTGAGGTTCCGCTTCAACTCGCGCTTACGGGCCGGCGACAGGGAATCGACCGTCTCGGCGAGCGCCGTACTGGCCTCGACCCCGGCTTCGATCTGCTGGGCGAGTCGGACCTCGCCCTCCTTGGTCAGGAGCGGATACTGCCCGATGTCGGTGAGATACAACCTGACGAGGTCTTCCTCGTCCCGTTCGACCCGCTCCTTGGCCACCCTCGATCTCCTCCAGCCGGGGGAGCACCGATCTCGCTGGTGCTCACCGAATCGTTCACCTTGTCCGATCATCCGACCGGATAAGTCGACCCACCTGACAGGTGCTGCCCACTCCCCCGATCCGCGGTCACCTTATCTACGACCTTCGCGACCACAACGCCCAAACGTGACCTCTGTCACGAACCATCACCGCCCATCCCGGATGTATCGGCGACGCCCGGGAACGACGACCGCTCACGCGTATCAGCGAGGGCGGTCCTCGAGATCGGCCAGTACCAGCCGGATGGTCCTGCGTGCTGGGGCGTCGCCAAGCGGCGACAGGCGTTCGGCCAGAGCACCCAGATATGCCACCAGGCGGTCCAGTACCGGCACCACGGCCGCCCTGCGATCCGAGGCTGCCACGTCGAGGAGGCCAAGTACCTCGGCAAGACGTCCCGATCCCGATGCCGCGGCCCGCTCTCCCTCGAGGAGCACGGACTCGGGGATCCGCTCCGTCCACCAGGCGGAGTGCCCACCCAGCCGGGCAGCCAGCGACGCCATGGCCGCAGACGAATCCGGATCGGCACCGTCGGTCGACCATCCGCCCAGTCGTTCTGACAACGCCATCGAGAGTTCAGCCAGCACGACGAACTCGGCCACGCCTTCGGCGGTCGTGAGTGGATCCGGCACCGCGTCCATGTCCATCCCGCCGCCTCAGCCCCGGTAGTGGTTCACGATGGGAACTCGGCGGTCCCGCCCGAATCCCCTGATGGTCACCTTCGGTCCCAGCGGTGTCTGTCGGCGCTTGAACTCCGCCGCATCCACCAGCCTCACGACCCGGTCCACCAGATCGGGATCGTGACCGTCCTCCACCAGCTCGGTCCTGGTCCGATTGCCCTCCACGTATGCCTCCAGCAGCGGATCCAGGACGTCGTAGGACGGCAGGCTCTGATCATCGCGCTGGTCGGGCCGGAGTTCGGCCGAAGGAGGCTTCGAGAGGATCTCTTCTGGGATGACGGGACGACCATCGCTTCCCAGCTGTCCGGTGTTGCGCCAACGGCAGAGCTCGTAGACCCTGGTCTTGTAGACGTCCCTGATCACGGAGAAGGCCCCGACCGTGTCTCCGTAGAGGGTCGTGTAGCCGACCGCCGACTCGCTCTTGTTGCCTGTGGTCAGCACCATCCAGCCATTGGCATTCGCCCGGGCCATGAGCAGCACGCCGCGGATGCGGGACTGCAGGTTCTCGTCGGTCAGGCCGACCGGTCCACCTTCGGGCGTCGTCGCCAGCGTTCCCGCGAACGCCAGGTGTACGTCTTCGATCGGCATCGTGATGGCGTCCAGGCCCTGGGCGGAGGCGAGGGCCAGGGCATCTGCGATCGAGTGGTCGCTCGAGTACCTGGATGGCATCAGCACAGCGTGTACGTGCTCCGGCCCGAGCGCATCAGCGGCGATCGTGGCCACCAGCGCCGAGTCCACGCCACCCGAGAGGCCGAGGCAGATGTCGCTGAAGCCACTCTTGCGTACGTAGTCGCGCGTCGCGATCACCAGGGCTTCGTAGAGTTCAGCCACCTCCTCGAGCGGCTCCACGACATGTGCCACGAGGTGGTCACCGCGTTCCACGATGCCTGACACCTCCACCACCGGAAGGTCCCCGTCGCCCGACCGCACCGCAGGAACGTCCACGTCGAGGATGACCACGGCCTCCCGGAATCGTGGAGCACGTCCCACGACCATCCCTGCCGGGTCGGCCACCATCGACCCGCCGTCGAATACCAACTGGTCCTGTCCGCCGACCAGGTTCAGGTAGGCCACCGGACGACCCGAGGCGGCGGCCGTGGCCGTCACCATGGACTCCCGTGCCGCCTGCTTCCCCTGGTGGTACGGCGAACCGTTCACCGCGACGATCATCTCGGCCCCACCGTCGAGGAGGCGCCCCACCGGCCCACCGGCCACCCAGAGGTCCTCGCAGATGACCACCCCCACCCGGACACCACCCACCCGGAACAGCTGGAGGGGGCCCGAGCCGGGTTCATAGTCCCGGCCCTCGTCGAACACGTCGTAGGTGGGCAGGCACTCTTTGTGGTACGTGCCGACGATCCGGCCACCGTGACAGACGGCCACAGCATTGTGGACCACCCCACCGGGTCCCGGATCGGCGAACCCGACCACCAGCGCACAGCTGCCGCTCATCGCGGCCACCTCAGCGACAGCGGCCCGACTGTCGGCCACGAAGCCGGGCTTGTGCACCAGGTCCTCCAGCGGATAGCCGGTCACCGCCATCTCCGGGAAGAGCGCCAGGTCGCAGTCGGCAATCTCGTCCAACCGGCGCGAGATCCGCTCCACGTTGCCCGCCAGGTCACCCACGACGGTGTCGATCTGCGCCAGCGCCAACCGGATCCGGGTCATGGGTCCAGCGTACCGAGGCTCCTGAAGGCCACCGTTTCCGGAAGCGGATAGCGGGACGGACCCTGTCGGGTACCCCTACGAACCTGCCGGTCCGGTGGGCTGCCCCCCGTTGAGGCGTGCCGTGATCCGCTCCTCGACTCGGGCCAGGATCTCATCGGCCCGGTCACGGTCCAGCCTCCCATCGGTCACCGCCTGCTCGATCCTCTCGGTGGCTCGTGCTACCAGGTCGGCCACCAGCTCATCGACGCGGTCACCGGCCAGGTCGGCGATGCTGGCCCCACCCCGCACGGCCCCACCCAGCTCCTGACGATCCATTTCCAGGAACTCGGCTACCCGTCCACCGAGGGCGGTGCCCATACGAGCCGCTGGTCGAGCACCCATGGTGCCCATGTCGTGGCCCTTGCCCATGGAACCCATCTCACCCCTGGTGTGGCCCTCGCCCATGGCCAACCGGGGCCGCATCTCGCCGGGTCGCTGGTGGGCGTGCTCGCACGCCTGTGATTCGGCCGCCGGCTCTGCCGGCGTCGCACCGATCGGCGAGAAGAACGCCAGCAGGACTGAGCCCACCAGGATCAGGCCGCCCGCTGCGCCTCCCTGCAGGATCCATTTCCTGGTCCTGCCCGATGTGTCCGTCTCCGTGTGCTCGTCCATCGTGATCACTCCTCGCTCCTGGCCGCCGGTACGGGCCGGGTTCGTCTACTGGTTCATGCTCCTGTGGAGCAGTGACCACGATGCAGACGCAGTGTTAGGGCCAGATGAGGTCCGGGAGAGGTCTACATCTGTAAAGGCAGGCGAAAATCGAAAGTGCCCCGAGCCGAGGCCCGGGGCACAGCACGACGTCCACGTCCTCCGTCAGCCGGCAAGGGCCTCACAGCAGGTGTTGGTGATCAGGCGGGTGACGACGTACGGATCCATGTTGGCGTTCGGGCGACGATCCTCGATGTAGCCCTTCTGGTCCAGGTGGACCTGCCACGGGATGC
>CAJWFS010000011.1 GCA_913030665.1 uncultured Acidimicrobiaceae bacterium | reverse complement strand
GGGGGTTCTCGGCCCAGTCCTTCTCCAGGACTGCGACCTGGTCGTCGAAGGTGTTTCGCATTGGTTGCTCGCTTTCATATGGGATGGACCGGGTCTTCCGGTCGGTCCCGTCAGGGGATCTCGTGGGTCGGGCCCGTCAGTCGAGGAGTTCGTAGGCGGGCAGGGTGAGGAACTCGACGAACTCCGATGACAGGGTGACCTGCTCGAATACCCGCCTGGCCTCCTCGAAGGGCAGGTCGGCGAATGCTTCGTTGCCGAGTTCGTCGGCGATGGCGCCCATCTGGTTGGCGACTTCCCGGCGCACCAGGTCGGCGGTGACGATCGTGTCGTCCTCCAGCAGGCTGCCGTGGCGTATCCACTGCCAGATCTGCGACCGGCTGATCTCGGCGGTGGCGGCATCCTCCATCAGGTTGTTGATGGCTGCGGCTCCGCTTCCGGAGAGCCAGGAGGCGAGGTACCGGAGGCCTACGTAGATGTTGGTCGTGAGGCCTGCCCGGGTGACCGAGCCCCCGGTGAGGTCAACGGCGAGGAGATCGTCTCCGGAGACCACCACGTCGGGACGGAGCCGGTCGACCTGGTTCGGGCCTTGGCCGAGGATGGCGTTGAACTCTATTTCTGCGACGGTCACGAGGTCCGGGTGGGCCACCCAGGTGCCGTCGCAACCGTCGTTGGCCTCGCGCCGCTTGTCTTCCTTGACCTTCGTTAGCGCCCGGGCTGTCACCTCGGGGTCGCGTCGGTTGGGGATGAAGGCCGCCATTCCGCCAATGGCGTGGGCCTTCCGCCTGTGGCAGGTGGCGATCATGAGTTCGGTGTAGGCACGCATGAACGGCACCGTCATGGAGACGTCGGCGCGGTCCGGTAGGACGAATGCGGGGTCCGAGTTGAACTTCTTGCCGACGCTGAAGATGTAGTCCCACCTGCCGGCGTTCAGGCCGGTCGAGTGGTCACGCAACTCGTAGAGGATCTCGTCCATCTCGAAGGCGGCCGTGATCGTCTCGATCAGCACGGTGGCCTTGATGGATCCCCGTGGAACGCCGATGGCATCCTGGGCATGGCAGAAGACGTCGTTCCAGAGTCGGGCCTCGTGGTGGTTCTCCAGCTTCGGAAGGTAGAAGTACGGGCCGGTTCCCCTGTCGAGGGCCTCCCTGGCGCTGTGGAAGAAGACGAGGCCGAAGTCCACGAGGCTGGCCGAGGCGGGCCGACCGTCTATCTGGACGTGACGCTCGGGCAGGTGCCAGCCGCGGGTCCGGACGACGAGGGTGGCCGTCTCGTCGTTCAGTGTGTAGTTCTTGCCGGAGCGACGCAGGCTGAGGTCGCGACAGGTGGCGTCGCGCACGTTGACCTGTCCCTCCATCATGTTGTCCCACGTAGGGGAGCTGGAGTCCTCGAAGTCGGCCATGAACACGCGGGCGCCGGAGTTCAGGGCGTTGATCATCATCTTGCGCTCGGGGGGGCCGGTGATCTCGACCCGCCGGTCCATGAGGTCCTTGGGAGGGGGAGCGACGGTCCAGGTTCCCGAGCGGATCTCGGCGGTCTCCGGGAGGAAGTCCGGGCGCAGGCCGCTGTCGAACTTCTGCTGTCGAATGCGTCGGTTCCGGAGCAGGTCGATGCGCTGGTCACGGAATGTGCGCACGAGGTCGCCGACGAAGGCCGTGGCTTCCGGGGTGAAGATCTCCTCACGCCTCGGATGGTCGCTGATCTCGATGCCGTCCAAGCCGGACATTCGTGCTCCCGTAACTCTCCTGGTACGTCTCGCAGGATGAGTATTGACGAATTTCTGGAACCTGTGCCTAACGGTGGATCGGAAAGTTCACCTAGGCTGGTCGAAACCGGAAGAATCTGCAGAGTTCTGCCTACTCTCGTCCGGAATCGGGTGGCCAGCCGGCGGCGGGCACGGTGAAAGGCACGACCGGAAGGAACACGACGATGGCTGCACCGGGATCGGGACAGGCATTCGACAGGATCGTGCTGGGCCACAGGCTGCGACACCTGCGCCGTGGCGCCGGCCTCACGCTCTCGGAACTGGGAGCCAGGATCGGTCGGCCCGCCTCCTACCTGTCCCAGGTCGAGAACGGTCGGATCGAGCCCAAGCTGGGCGTGCTGGGAGACCTGGCGACGGCCCTGGACTGTTCCACCATCGACATCCTGGACCCGACCCCACCGAGTCGCCGTGTCCAACTGGAGATCGAGTTGCAGCGGGCCCAGGCCGGACCATGGCGGTCCACACTGGACCTCCCGGCACTCCGGGCCGGTGCCCGACTTGACGATGACGTACTGGAGGTACTCGTCGGCCTCTACACGGCTCTACCCGAGGTGGATGTGTCCAGGTCAGGGCTGGCGAACCTGGAGGCCGGGGATCGTGCCCGCGTCGCCAACATCGCCCTGCGGACCGAGATGCGTGCCCGCGACAACTACTTCGCCGAGATCGAGGCCGAGGCGTTGGCCAGCCTGAATGCCGCCGGGTACACGGGTGAAGGCCCACCCACCGAGAGGCAGATGGTCGACCTCGCAGCCCACTACGGCTTCACCGTCGCCCGGGTGAAGGGCATGCCTCGGACGGCCAGGTCCGTGACAGATACCCGACGAAGGGTGATCTACATAGCGCAACGCGACGACCTCAGCGTGCGGGCCGCCAGGTCCGTGATCCTCCAGACGCTCGGACACTTCGCCCTGGAGCACGCCGAAACCACGGACTTCGAGGGGTACCTCCGTCAGAGGATCGAGTCCAACTACTTCGCAGCGGCCGTGCTGGTGCCGGAGGCTGCTGCGGTGGACTTCCTTACGGCAGCGCGCGACCAGCGGGACCTCTCGATCGAGGACCTCAAGGAGAGGTACTACGTCTCCTACGAGATGGCCGCCCACAGGTTCACCAACCTGGCCACCGCCCGACTCGGCATTCCGGTGCACTTCATCCGGACCGACCCCGAGGGAACGGTCACCAAGGCCTACGAGAACGACGGTGTCGAGTTTCCCACCGACGCGGATGGCGGCCTGGAGGGAGCCCGACTGGGACGACACTGGGGAGCCCGCCAGGCCTGGGACGGCTCCGACCTGCTCCACTACCAACTCACGGACACCGACCGGGGGGAGTTCTGGTGCGTGACCTACGTGGAGAACGCCACCGAGCGCACGCCGTACGCGGTGACATTGGGGTGCAGGGCGGCCGACGCGGACCTGTTCAGAGGCGGGGGGACCCTCAGGCGGGCAAGCGGCAGGAGCGAAGACGACAAGGCCCAGCCCGAGGTCCTGCGTCGTTGGGACGGAGTGGCATGGCCGTCGGCTTCCGAGCGGAGCTTCATCCTGACGGCCCTTCCATCCGCCAGTCGGGAGTTCACGCCATTTCCGGGAATCGACCTGCTTGACGTCTACCGGTTCCTCGACCGCCAGGCCTGACGCTCGGCGATCTCACCGGTCAGCTACTTGGTGAACGGCTCCCCGGCCTCGACGCGCCGCTGGATCTCGGCCACGAACCCATCCAGGCTGATCGTCCGGACGGAGGCGGGATCCCGCACCAGCCCAGTGTGGGTCACGAACCGTTCGCCGTCCCAGCGGTGCAACTGGTAGGCGGGGGGTTCGTCCACTGCGGCTCCCCGCTCCGGGTGGAGGTCCAACCCGATCTGGTTGCCGGTGGACGGACACGTTGAGACCAGAGTCGAGCCGATGGTCGTGTGGATGGGTCGGTGCAGGTGGCCGGTCACCAGGAGGCGCACCTGGGGACTCCGCTGGATGACGGACCGAAGGCGATCGGCGTCCAGCAGCCCGGCGTCGTCCATGAAGCGCAGGCCGGTCTCGAAGGGCGGGAAGTGCGTGAACACGAGGGTGGGCCGGTCCGGGCCTGCGGCCAGGACATCGTTCAGCCAGGATTCCCTCACAGCGTCGAAGCGGCCGTCGTGTCGCCCGGGAATCGAGTTGTCCAGGCCCACGAGGCGGATGGGGTGGTCCTCGACCACGTAGCTGCAGTGGCCATCGGCGACGTCGGCCGGGATGAGGTCGGCGAAGGCCTCCCGGAACAGTGGGCACTCGTCGTGATTGCCGGGAATGGGGAGTAGCCGGTCTGCGATGGGGGCCAGCACATCCAGGAGGGTGGCGTACTGCGACGCGGTGCCGTCGTCGGTCAGGTCACCGGTGGCCAGGATCACATCCGGGGCCGGATCCAGTCCCACCAGGTGGTCCACCACCCTCCGGAGTGTCTCGGTGGTGTCGACCAGTCGGGCGAGCGCTCCACCGTGGTCGCGGATGTGGCAATCGGAGATCTGAGCGATCAGCACGCCCGGACCCTAGGGGACCGGCGACGGCGGTGGACCCTGGAGCGGAGCGGGTGAAGGGAATCGAACCCTCATCATCAGCTTGGAAGGCTGAGGTTCTAGCCTTTGAACTACACCCGCGTACCCGGCGGACCGGGTGCCTTGAACCTACCGCTGGACCGCCCGCGACCGGGGCGATCGATTCAGACAGTGGATCCCCCCCCGTGATCCGGGCTTCGGCCGCATCCATTTCGATTGACCGGATGTGGGCCCGTCCATAGGCTCCGCCCCTTCATGGAGTCCGGACGGCGCGCCCTTCCATAGGATCCGGGCGACAACAGAGGCGTGTGACCACATGCCGGATCCAGCGGGACGGACGGAGTACCAGGCAATGCGGTTCGGCTATTTCCTGAACCAGAACAACCTTGGCCTCCTCAAGCCCTACGGCCAGGTGCTCTCCGAGGGCCGCGAGATCGCCCGGTACTGCGACCGGAACGGCTGGGACTCGATCTGGACCACCGAGCACCACTTCGGCCACGAGGGGCTGGAGGTGTGCCCCAACCCGACCCTCATGGGCGTGGACCTGGCTGCCCACACCGAGCAGATCCGGATCGGCCAGGCGGCCAACATCATCACGTTCCGCCACCCGATCCAGATGGCGGAGGACCTCGCCATGCTCGACCACATGAGCGCCGGGCGCCTCGAGGTCGGGGTGGGTCGCGGGGTGTACCCACGCGAGACGGTGAACATGAACCCCACGGCGGACGTGCGAAATCCGGAGGTCAACCGGGCGCTGTTCGCCGAGACTCTCGAGGTGATCCGTCGGGCGTGGACCGACGAGTTCTTCTCGTTCGAGGGGGAGTTCTTCAGGTTCCCTTACCCGGGCGTCTCGTTCAGCCACGCCATGAGCCCGCCGCTGTCACAGAACACCGATCCCGAGACAGGCCACATCACGGCCCTGTCGGTCGTTCCCAAGCCGTTGCAGTCGCCGCACCCACCGCTCTGGCAGGTGGTCGACACAGCGCCCTCGATCGACTTCGCCGCCCGCCACGACCTGCAGGCCATGTTCTGGATACCGCCCACCGATTCGCTGGTCCCGAGGTTCGAGGCCTACCGGGACGCCGCATCCGAGGCACGCGGATCCGAGGTCGACCTCGGCGAGGGGGTGGCCGTGCTGCGCGACATGTTCGTGACCGAGACCATGGCCGAGGCCGAGCACCTGGCCGGCGACGGCATCGTCAGGTACATGAAGTGGGTATGCGAGTTCCGGGGCCTCGGCAACCACCGGTACCCGGGCGAGGAACTTCCCGATACGCCCAGAAAACTCGACCTTCTGACATACGAGTGGCTGCACCCGCGCAACATGCTCTTCGGCACGCCCGACTACGTGGCCGGGAAGATCCACGAGATGAAGGAGAAGCTGAACCTCCGGAAGCTGCTGGTGTGGTCCAGCTTTCCAGGCGTGGCGCACGAGGCGACAATGGACAGCATCGCCAGGTTCACCGAAGATGTCATGCCCCAGTTCGCCGATGCCACAGAGGAGGTCGCCTGATGTCGTTGGAGATCCGGAAGGTGGTCAGCCACACCGAGGAGGTCAGGATCGAGGGCGGTCGACCGGCTGAACCACCCCTGCTCCTGTTCGGCGTGGTGGCGGTGATCGCCAACCCGTGGGCCGGTCAGGGGTTCGTGGAGGACCTGCGGCCGACGATCCTGGACGTGGCCCCGAAGCTGGCGGATGTGATGGTGCCCCGACTACTGGAGGTGGCCGGCGGTTCGGAAGCGGTGGAGGCCTACGGGAAGGCGGCGATGGTCGGAACCTCCGGAGAGGTCGAACACGGATCGGCGCTGATCCACACGCTGCGATTCGGCAACGTGTTCAGGGACGCCGTGGGCGGTACCGCCTACCTGTCCTTCACCAACACCCGGGGAGGCCCCGGCTCTGTGGTGTCCATACCGATGATGCACAAGGTCGATCCCGGTTGGCGTTCCCACTACCTGACGCTCGAGGTCACCGTCGCAGACGCTCCGGGTCCTGACGAGATCCTCGTCGCCATCGGGGCAGCGGCCGGCGGGCGACCCCACCACCGCATCGGCAACCGATACTCCGACATGGAGGAGATGGGGCTCACCGGGGAGTGAGCGCCGACGGCTTCGTCCGGCTGGACGGCAGGGAGTCCGGTTCCAGGCCGCCCCTGGTGCTGGTGCACGGCGTCGGCCTGGACCACACCATGTGGGACCTCGTGGTCGACGACCTGGCGGCCGACCGCCTGGTCATCCGATACGACCTGCTGGGGCACGGACGGTCGCCCGACCCACCCGGGGAACGCTCGGTCGACCATCTCGTGGACCAGTGCCTGGCCGTCGTCGAGGCGCACGCCGGCTCCGCTCCGGACGTGGCCGGCCATTCACTGGGCGGTGTGATCGCCCTCGGTCTGGCAGCCCGCCACCCGGGCCGGCTGCGTCGCCTGGTACTCCTTAATACGGTCTTCGACAGAACGCCCGCCGAGGTGCAGGGAGCGCGTGCCCGCCTTGCCCTGGCAGGCGCTGAGGGCCTCGGACCGGTTGCCGACCTGGCGGTCGACCGCTGGTTCGACTCCGCCTGGCAGGAGGCCCACCAAGAGCTCGTGGCAGCGGTGAGGGCCCGGCTGGCCGGCAACGATCCGGTCGGGTACCTCAAGGCCTACCGGGTCTTCGTGGACGGCGACCCGTTGATGCCGACCGGGGCCTCCCTAGTGACGGCGACCACGCTGGCGATCACCGGTGAGCTGGATCCCGGTTCCACGCCGGCAATGGGCGATGCCCTGGCCGGGGCGATTTCGGACTGCAGCACCCGGGTCCTGCCTGGGCTCCACCACCTACCGCCGGTGGAGGCGCCAGCGAAGTTCGTCGCGGCGCTGCTCGACTTCCTGGATCCGCCACGCTCATCCACCACACCCAACCCCGCCCGGGAGGCAACTAGGTGAACGACTACCAGCTCTACATCGACGGAGAGTTCTGCGAGGCCTCTGACAGTGGCCGCTTCGACACCACCAACCCGGCCACCGGCGAGGTCTGGGCGACGGCTCCGGCAGCCACCGAGGCCGACGTGGACAGGGCGGTCCGGGCGGCACACCGGGCAATGACAACGGGGGAGTGGGCATCCATGACGGCCACGATGCGGGGTCGCCTTCTGTACCGGTTGGCCGACCTGGTGGCGGAGAACGCCCACTGGCTGGGCGAGGTCGAGACGACCGACAGCGGGAAGTTGGCAGCCGAGACCCGGGCCCAGTCGGCGTACGTCGCCGACTACTACCGCTACTACGCGGGTCTGGCCGACAAGATCCAGGGCGACACGCTGCCCATAGACAAGCCCGACCTGCACGTGTTCACGACCCGGGATCCGATCGGCGTCGTGGCCGCGATCGTGCCCTGGAACGCGGAGATGTTCCTGACCGCGACGAAGGTCGGCCCGGCGCTGGCGGCCGGCAACGCGGTCGTCATCAAGGCTTCCGAGATCGCCCCTGCACCCCTCTTGGAGTTCGCCCGGGTGCTCGACCAGGTGGGCTTCCCACCGGGTGTCGTGAACCTCCTGACGGGGTTCGGCGAGCCCTGCGGTAGGGCGTTGACGAGTCATCCGATGGTCTCCAAGGTGGCGTTCACGGGAGGCGTGGACACGGCCCGTCAGATAGTGGCGAGCACCGCCCACAACCTGGCTCCCGTCTCCCTGGAACTGGGTGGCAAGTCTCCGATCCTGGTCTTCGACGACGCCGACCTGGATGGGGCGGTGAACGGTGCTGTCGCGGGGAACTTCGGGGCGTCCGGCCAGAGTTGCGTCGCCGGCAGCAGGGTCCTGGTGCAGGTGGGGATCCACGACCGGTTCATCGCCGAACTGGTTCGACGGTCCGAGGCGATACGTATCGGAGACCCGCTGGCTGACGACTCCCAGATGGGTCCCCTGGCCACCCGTGCCCAACGGGACCGCATCGAGGCGGTGGTGGCGGAGTCCATCGCACAGGGTGCCGTCCTGCACACGGGTGGATCCCGGCCGGAGGGGCTGGATGCCGGCTGGTACTACCGGCCGACCGTGCTCGGATGTCCGAATCAGGAGGTGACGTGCACCCGGGTGGAGCTCTTCGGGCCGGTCATGTCGGTTGTCTCCTTCGAGACCGAGGCCGATGCCGTGGCCATGGCCAACGACACCGAGTTCGGTCTGGCGGCGGGGATCTTCAGCTCCGACGCGTCACGGGTGCATCGGGTCGCCCGTTCCGTCCGGGCCGGGATCGTGTGGGTCAACACCTACAGGGCGATCTCGCCGATAGCCCCGTTCGGTGGGTTCGGAAACTCCGGATCCGGTCGCGAGGCCGGTGTCGACGCCATCGGGGAGTTCACGAGGACCAAGACCGTGTGGATCAACACGTCGGAGCAGCCGATGGCCAATCCGTTCACTATCCGCTAACCACCCCGACTAGAACCGGACGGCCATAGCCTCGCCGCGGTGAAAATGCACAAGTTCGACGAGTCGGCCGACGACCTAGCCTGGGCCGTCTTCCGCTATGCCCTTGACAGGGTGAGGGTGGACCCGCCCTTGGATGGTCCTCGATCCCACCAGGAACTCTGGGAAGCGGTCGGGCAGACCATCACCGAGGAGGGCCTCGGGGGAGAGTCGGTGCTCGCAGCCTTCGCCGACCACCTGGCGCCGGCCTGCCTGTCGAGCGACCATCCTCGGTTCCTGTCCTTCGTTCCGGGCGCTCCCACGAATGCCTCGGTCCTGTTCGACCTAGTGGTCGGGGCGTCTGCGATGTGCGCCACCTCCTGGTTGGAGGCGGCAGGCTCGGTGTACGCCGAGAACCAGGCCCTCCGCTGGGTCGCCGACCTGGTGGGCCTCCCGGAGGGCGCCGGAGGCTGCTTCGCCTCCGGGGGCACCATGGGAAACCTGTCGGCGCTCATAGCGGGTCGTGACCAGGCGATGCGTCGTCGCGAGGCGGACGGTTCGGGTCGACCGGCAAGGTGGTCGGTCGTGGCCTCGGATGGCGCCCACTCTTCGATCGACTCAGCGGCGAGGGTCATGGACGTGGACGTCCTGCTTGCCACCAGCGACGACGACCGTCGCCTCCGGGGGGACGCGGTGCGGTCCGCCATAGCGGCACGGCCGGAGGGCACCGAGGTATTTGCCGTGGTCGCCACGGCAGGCACCACCAACCTGGGTGTGGTGGATGCGCTCGACGAGGTGGCCGAAGCCGCAGCGGAGCACAGGGCCTGGTTCCACGTGGACGCGGCCTATGGGGGTGCGGCGCTGGCCGCCGAGTCGGTCCGCCCCCACTTCGCTGGGATCGACCGATGCGACTCCGTGGTGATCGACCCCCACAAGTGGCTCTTCGCCCCCTTCGACTGCTGCGCACTGCTCTACCGCAAGCCCGAGGTGGCCCGGTTGGCCCACACGCAGCACGCCAGCTACCTGGATCCGATCAACTCGGGTTCGGAGTGGAATCCCACCGACTACGGGCATTTCCTGACCCGGCGTGCCCGGGGCCTGCCGTTCTGGTTTTCACTGGCGGTCCATGGCACCAGGGCGTATTCCGAAGCCGTCGAGCGGACGCTGGAGGTAACCCGCGCCGGAGCCGAGCTGGTGGATGCCACCCCCCACCTGGACCTGGTGCTGGACCCGATCCTCTCGGTGCTGGCATTCAGAAGGATCGGATGGGAACAGGCGGACTATGACGCCTGGTCCGCCCGGCTCATGGAGGATGGAACCGCCTTCGTGCTCCCGACACAGGTGGATGGCGAGCCGGCACTGCGGATCTGCATCGTGAACCCTCTGACCACGGTCGACGACATCGCCATGATCCTGGACAGCCTGGCCTGACGGTCCCGGACCTCCGCAGGGTCCATTTCGCCGCGTGGCCGTCAGGGGGCCGCCGGTACACTCCCGAGACTGTGGACAGCACCCTTGAAAGACTGGATGGCGACCGGGTCAGGTTGACCGTCGCCGTCGACGAGATCGAGTTCGAGGTTGCCGTCGAGGCCGCCTTCCGACGCATCGCCAAGGAGGTCCGCCTTCCCGGGTTCCGGCCCGGCAAGGCGCCCCGCAAGCTCCTGGAGGCCCGCATCGGCGTTACCGCCGGCCGTCAGGAGGCGATACAGCAGTCGCTTCCCGACTACTACGGCCGGGCCCTGGTCGACAACGACATCGATGCGATCGACTCGCCGGAGATCGAGATCACGGGAGGGCAGGAGGAGGGCAACCTCACCTTCGATGCCGTGGTGCCGGTCAGGCCTAGGGCGACCATCGCCGGACACGGCTCGCTGCGCGTCGAGATCCCCTCACCCGAGGCCGCCGTCGAGGATGTCGACGCCCAGTTGGAGGCGCTGCGTGGCCAGCATTCGACCCTCGAGGTGGTGGACCGACCGGCGAGCGATGGTGATCAGGTGACCATCGACATTGACGGCACCTTCGAGGGTGAGCCTGTTGAGGGACTCACCACCACCGACTACCTCTACGAGGTGGGAGCCGGCGCAGTGGTCCCCGAGATCGATGAGAACCTGCGCGGAGCCTCCGCCGGCGACGTCCTGGAGTTCGACGCCGACCATCCGGAGGAGGACGGCAGGCTCGCTTTCCGAATCGAGGTCTCTGAGGTCCAGGCCCGTGTGCTTCCTGAGTTGGACGATGATTTCGCCCAGGTTTCCTCGGAATTCGATACGGTCGCCGAGCTCTCCGCTGACATCCGTGAACGGATCTCGGGGATGCGCAGGGGCCAGACGCCGATGCTCGCACGGGATCGGGTGGCCCAGGCCATAGCGGACCTGGTCGAAATGGGAATTCCCACGGCTCTCGTCGAAGCCGAGGTGGACAGCCGGATCAACGAGATGGCTATGCGCATGCGCTCCCAGGGCATCGAGTTCTCCGTCTACATGGAGGCGATGGGACGCGACCTGGAGTCGCTGCGCGACGAACTCCGGGAGGGAGCCGAGCTGGCAGCACGCGTGGACCTGGGGCTGCGTGCGGTGGTTGATGCCGAGGGCCTCAGCAACGTGGACGAGGCCCTAGAGGAGTACCTCGACTCGCTGGCCACGCAGACCGGCGGCGACGTTGACGGCATACGGGAGGCGCTCAGCCGGTCGGGTCGCATGCTCGACGTGCGTGCGGACCTCCGCAAGCAGGCCGCCCTTGAGTGGGTGTTCGAACGGGCCGAGGTGGTTGACGAGCAGGGTGATCCCGTGGATCGGGCGCTCCTGGAGCCGCCGGAGCCGGTGATTCAGCTTCCCGACGACCTGACGGCCATCCCTGCCGATGGCGACGCCGTAAGGGAAACTGATGGTTCGGTCGCAGATTCGACTGACGGAGAAGAAGAGTGAACCCGATGACCCTCTCAGAGCTCAAGGTGCAGAATTATCTCGTTCCCACGGTGGTCGAACAGACCAGCCGCGGCGAGCGCGCGTTCGACCTCTACTCCCGCCTCCTCAAGGAGAACATCGTCTTCATCGGTACGCCGATAGATGACACGATCGCCAACCTGATCTGCGCCCAGTTGCTGCACCTGGAGTCAGAGAATCCCGACAGGGACATCAGCCTCTACATCAACTCGCCGGGGGGCGACATCAACGCCCTGTTCGCGATCTACGACACGATGCAGTACGTCAAGCCTGACATCACCACCATCTGCTTCGGGCAGGCCGCCTCGGCTGCGGCGGTCCTGCTGGCCGCTGGAACTCCCGGCAAGCGCCTCGCCCTACCGCACTCCAGGGTGCTGATCCACCAGCCCTATGCGGGAGCCCAGGGCCAGGTGTCCGACATAGAGCTGGCATCGCGTGAGATCCAGCGCCTGAAGACCCAGCTGGAGGAGATCCTGGCCCGCCACACAGGTCAGGACATGGCGAAGATCCACGCCGATACCGACCGGGACTACGTGATGACCGCCCAGGAGGCCAAGGAGTACGGCTTCATCGACGAAGTCATCGACCAGCGGAACGTGGCCGACAAGAGCGGCCCGATCGCCGCCGTCAAGTAGGACTACGGGACTAGGGGTCGGACATGGCGAAGCTTGGTGAGGGCGAACTCCTCAAGTGTTCCTTCTGTGGCAAGACCCAGAAGCAGGTCAAGAAGCTCATCGCCGGCCCCGGCGTCTACATCTGCGACGAGTGCATAGACCTCTGCAACGAGATCATCGAGGAAGAGCTCTCCGAGCCAACCGAGACCTCCCCAGGTGAGCTTCCCCGACCGAGGGAGATCTACGCATTCCTGGACGACTACATCGTCGGCCAGGAACAGGCCAAGAAGATCCTCTCGGTGGCTGTCTACAACCACTACAAGCGGGTCCGTTCCGGAATCGGTCCCGGTGTCGAGGTGGAGTTGGCCAAGTCGAACATCCTGCTGCTGGGGCCCACCGGTTGCGGCAAGACCCTGATGGCCCAGACGCTCGCCCGGATGCTGGACGTTCCGTTCGCCATCGCCGATGCCACGGCCCTCACCGAGGCCGGCTACGTGGGCGAGGACGTCGAGAACATCCTCCTGAAGTTGATCCAGGCAGCCGACTACGACATCAAGAAGGCCGAGACCGGGATCATCTACATCGACGAGATCGACAAGGTGGCCCGCAAGAGTGAGAACCCGTCGATCACCAGGGACGTCTCCGGTGAGGGGGTGCAGCAGGCCCTGTTGAAGATCCTGGAGGGAACTTCGGCGGCCGTGCCCCCCCAGGGCGGGCGCAAGCACCCGCACCAGGAGTTCCTGCAGATCGACACCACGAACATCCTGTTCATCTGCGGTGGGGCCTTCGCCGGTCTGGAGCGGGTCATCGAGACGAGGCAGGGCGGAGCGGGCGTTGGCTTCGGCGCCGATATCAGGTCGGCTGCGGAGAAGGACGTGGGTGCCCTGTTCGCGGACGTGCGACCCGAGGACCTCATCAAGTTCGGCCTGATCCCTGAGTTCATCGGTCGCCTACCGGTGGTCGGAGCCGTCTCCCAACTGGAGGTCGAGGCACTCGTCAAGATCCTGACCGAGCCCCGAAACGCCCTCGTCAAGCAGTACCAACGACTCTTCGAGTTCGAGGACATCGAGTTGGAGGTGACGGTCGAGGCTCTTTCGGCGATCGCCACCCAGGCCCTTGAACGTGGAACTGGCGCACGTGGCCTCCGTGCCATCCTGGAGGAGGTCCTCCTCGACGTGATGTACGAGTTGCCCGGCGACGATGAGGTCGGCCGCGTGGTGGTGGGCGTGGATTCGGTGTTCGGCCGAGCCGCTCCCGCCGTTTTCCCGCGTAGCGCCGATCATCCAGACCGCGCCGCCTCCTGATCAGGCTGGCTGTGGAGGCACCGCGGTGACGGGGCCGGTGGACTGGCCACCCGTGGACGACTACCAGGGTGCCCTCCGGTTCCTGGGTCGGTTCGTCAACCTGGAGGCGTCAGCCGGTCGGATCCACGGGCTGAGCCTGGATGCGATGCGTGGCCTCGTCGGGGCCATGGGCGACCCGCAGCATGACGTCAACACGCTCCACGTCACCGGAACCAACGGCAAGGGTTCGGTCTCGGCAATGGTCTCGGCCCTCTTGGGCGCTGCCGGTCTCCGGGTGGGTGGCTACACCAGCCCCCACGTGGACACCGTGCGCGAGCGCCTCGCCATCGATGGCCAGCCCATATCGGAGGATGCGTTCTCGGACCTGGCGGCCGACCTGGAGCGCTATGCGGAGGTGGTTGCCACCGTGCCGTCCTACTTCGAACTGCTGACAGCGGCGGCGTTCCTCTGGTTCAGCAACGAGGCCGTCGACGCGGCGGTCGTGGAGGTCGGGTTGCTGGGCCGCTTCGACGCCACGAACGTGTGTGATTCGACCGTGTCGGTCATCACCAACATCGGTCGGGACCATACGGACGGTGCGGGGGACTGGCGACGCGACATAGCGCGCGAGAAGGCGGGGATAATCAGGGCGGGTCGACCCCTCGTCCTCGGTGAGACCTCCATAGAACTCCTGGAGGTCTTCACAGCCGAGTCGCCCGGGCCCGTGTTCCTCACGGGCTCCGACTTCGGCGTCGGAGGCGTCGAGCAGGCCGTGGGCGGTCAGCTGATCGAGTTGTGGACCCCGTCCGGCAGGCATGAGGAGGTCTTCCTCTCGATGCACGGCGACCATCAGGCTGAGAACGCAGCCCTGGCCCTTATGGCCGCCGAGGCGTTCCTGGATGCACCTCTTAGCTCCGAGGTGGTGGCCGATGGGCTGGGGGCGGTACGGGTGCCGGGGCGACTCGAGGTGGTGGCCACCGAACCGCTGGTGGTGCTGGATGGCGCCCACAACCAGGATGCGGCCAGGGCCCTGGCGGCGACGGTTCCGGCTGTCTTTCCCACCGGTCGGAGGATCCTGGTGGTCGGAACCCTGGGTCCCCGGGAGCCGACGGAGTTCTTTGACGAGTTGTCGGCCCTGAACCCGGACCTGGTCGTGGCCTGCACAGCGCCCTCGCCGCGGGCGGTACCGGCGGCAGACCTGGCGGTGCTGCTGCGCGAGCGCCGCTTCGAGGTCGAGGTGGTGCCCGATGCCGTGGATGCGGTTCGCCTGGCCGTGGCCGCTGCCGATGAATCCGACCTTGTGCTGGTGACGGGTTCTTTCTACGTGTTGTCGGCCGCCCGGGCCGCCCTCGGCGAGGTGGTCGACCTGGACGAGGATGGTTTCGACACCTGATCCGCGCCCTCGGGAGTCGGGTGGCCGTAGCCTCCCGACATGGATCGAACCCTCGTAATCTGCAAGCCCGATGCCGTCGAACGTGGCCTTGTCGGGGAGATAGTCGGCCGCTTCGAACGCAAGGGCCTGAAGGTGGTGGCAGCCGAGTTGCGCCACCTGGAAGGCGAGACACTGGCCCGGCATTACGAGGAGCATGTCGGAAAGGGCTTTTACGAGGGCCTGGTTTCCTTCATGTCCCGATCGCCGGCGATGGTGATGGTCATCGAAGGTCCGGAGGATACGTTCGCCGTCGTCCGCTCGATGATGGGGACCACCAACCCCCGTGAGGCCGCCCCCGGCACCATCCGCGGTGACCTCGGGACCCTCTTCACCGAGAACCTGGTCCACGGATCAGATTCCCAGTCGTCAGCCGATCGCGAGATCGAGATCTTCTTTCCGGGCCTGGAGGGCTGAGGCTCGACGAACGAACTGCTCGCGCACGGTGGTGGTGCATGCACCCAGAGTGGCAATCAGGTGACGAACGCGTTACCTTCTCCGCTGCGAGCGGGTGGGCATTCCAGCCTCCCCGCGAAATCTGACGGAGCACCCGGTCGATGGCCGAAGACGTAGTTCGACTGGCCCGCGGACGGGCACCCCGACGTGCCGCCTTCGGTACGCGGGATATCGCTGTTGACCTCGGAACAGCGAACACGCTGGTCCTGGTCCGTGGCGAAGGGGTCGTCCTGGACGAGCCGTCGGTGGTCGCAGTGAACTCGATGGACGAGACCCTGCTGGCGGTGGGCAGGGAGGCGAAGCGGATGATCGGCCGGACGCCGCCCCACATCCGGGCGGTCCGACCACTCAAGGACGGTGTCATCTCCGACTTTGAGAACTGCGAGAAGATGCTCCGTTACTTCATCCAGCAGATCCACAGCCGACGCTGGGCCAAGCCACGCATGGTCATCTGCGTCCCGTCGGGCGTGACGGGGGTGGAGCGCCGGGCGGTGCAGGAGGCGGCTGAGTTCGCCGGTGCCCGTCCGCCTGTCTACATAATCGACGAACCGATGGCCGCGGCAATCGGTGCCGGCCTGCCGGTGGCCGATCCGACCGGTTCAATGGTGGTGGACGTGGGCGGCGGAACCACCGAGGTTGCCGTCATCTCCCTCGGGGGAGTGGTCACCTGCCAGTCGGCGCGTGTCGGCGGCGACGAGATGGACGACACCATCAAGCAGTTCCTGAAGAAGGGCAAGGGAGTGGACGTTGGCGATCGGACCGCCGAGGCCATCAAGGTCCGCCTCGGCTCCGCACACCCGCTGACCCGGGAGTTCAGGGCGGCGGTAACGGGTAGGAGCCTGCTGACCGGGCTTCCCGAGACCGTGGAGTTCTCCACCCGGGAGATCCGCGAGGCCCTCGAGGAGCCGGTGGAGGCCATCATCGACACCGTGAAGGTAACCCTGGACAGGACGCCACCCGAACTGGTCACCGACATCTTGGAGCAGGGGATCCACCTGACGGGCGGTGGGTCGCTACTGATCGGCCTGCCCGACAGGATCCAGGCCGAGACCGGCATGCCGACACGGGTCGTCGCCGACCCTCTCGGAGTCGTCGTGGAGGGTGCTGGCATAATCCTGGAGAACTTCTCCAGGTACGGAGAGATGATCTTCGGCGACGACGGGAACTAGCCGATGTCGGTCCCGCGACCCACGGGGCGTTCCCGGCCGACGCTCCTCCTCCTCATCGCAGCTGCCCTGACGCTACTCACCCTGCAATTCAGGGGCTTTGAGCCGTTGGACTCATTCCAGAGGGGAATGCGGGACCTCCTGGACCCGGTTCGCACGGTCTCGGAGACCGCAGCGCGACCGCTCCGCTCGGCATGGCTGGGCGTCTTCGATTATGACGACCTACGGGACAGGACCGAGCGCCTGGAGAAGGAACTGGCCCGAATGCGTGGGCGCCAGCTCTCCTCAGAGGCCGACAGGGAGCTCCTGATGCGCCTTATGGGAGAGGTGGGCATCGACTACACGACGTTGGACACGGTCGTGGTGCGGATACTCGGTACGCCCCCTGGGAACTTCTCTAGCCACACCATCGAGGTGGACAAGGGCCTGGACGACGGCCTCTCCGAGGGAATGGCGGTCGTGACAGGTGCCGGCCTCGTCGGGCGCCTCGAGGTCGTGGATCGGTCCCGGTCCATCGTGAGGCTGGCGACCCATCCGGCCTTCCGGGTCGGAATCCGCCTTGTCGGGTCCCAGGACGAGGGGCTGGCGCGGGGCGGCGGTGCCAGCGGTTACCTCGTCATCGATGCCGGCATCAGGCCCGACGTGGAGGTGGCGCTCGGCGAGGTCGTGGTCACGTCCGGTGGGCGGAGCCGCTTCCCCGCCGACATTCCGGTCGGTCGTGTGCTGGATCCCGATCCGGACGCCGACCTGGATCGGGAGATCCTCGTGGAGCCGGCTGCGTCGCTCGAACACCTCAGCTTCCTGAACGTCGTGCTGGATCCGCGCCAGGCCGATGCCGGCCCGATGGAGCGGGGATGAGGTACCGATGACCGGCAGGTTGAGGGTCGTGGCGATCCTCCTCACGGCCATGACGGCCCAGGTCACGGTCTTCGAGGAGATACGGATCAACGGGGTGTCCGTGGAGCTGCTGCTGATGGTGTCGATCCTGTCCGGGTTCCACGGGGGGCCCCACAGGGGAGCGGTGGTCGCCTTCTGCGCGGGGCTCCTGCAGGACTCGGTCACCGCCACCCCCATGGGGCTGCATGCGCTGGTATACGCCCCCCTGGCCGTTGCGACCAGCCACCTGGAGGTACGACTGGCCCGCTCCACCTGGCCGTTCCTTGCGGCCGGGCTGGCGGTGGCGATGGCCGTCGGAGTACTCGCCACCATGCTCGCCGGCGGACTCTTCGGCCTGCATGAGGTGGACGCAGCGGGGTTGGCACGTACCGCTGTCGTGGCCTCGCTGATGTCGATGGCCGTGGCGGCGCCGACCAGTCGAGCGGTGCGCTGGGCCGTCACCGGGGGACTGCCGATTGACGTGGACGTAAGGGGTTCAGGAGTGGAGTCACGGGGGTGAACGAGGCCAGCCGCTACCGGATGCGCCTTCTCGCCATCATCGGACTCTCGATGTTCGTCGCACTGGGTGCGCGCCTCTGGTACCTGCAAGTGATGATCAGCGATCAGGCGGTCGTCACGGCGCGCAGCAACATCACCCGGGTGATTCCCGTGCCCGCACCACGTGGGCAGATCCTGGACGTGAAAGGCAGGACCCTCGTCGGCAACCGCCTCACCACCGTGCTCACCATGAACCGCTACGAGCTGACCAAGGCGGATCTCAGCGAGGATGAGTTGCTCGACATGCTCACGGAGATAGCGATCGAGATCAACCGGTCGGGCAAGCTGATGAAGGTCGTTGGCGTTCAGCGGGCGCTGGCAGATCCCTCATACGGGCTCTACGACGACATCCCGGTCGCACACGACGTCGGCGAGGACCTCCTCGTCTTCTTCGGTGAGCGACCGGAACGCTTTCCCGGCGTGCGTGTGACCGAGGCCACGGTCCGGTCATACCTCTACGGGAACCTCGCCACCCACCTGCTGGGTTGGGTGGGTTCGATCAACGACCGGGAACTTCAGAGCCGTCGCCCCCAGGCGGGCAAGGAGTACAGGCGCCGGGACGAGATCGGGAAGGCCGGAGTGGAGTTGATGTTCGAGGACGACCTCCGGGGGGTGGCCGGCCGCAAGGTGGTGGAGGTCGACCGACTCGGCGAGATCCTGCGGGAACGCGACGACCTGTACCTGGCGCCGATCCCCGGAGCCGACCTGGTCCTCTCGATAGACGTCGACGTGCAGTTCCTCGTGGAGACGGAGCTGGAGAGGTCGGTCCACCGTGCCAGGGGAAAGGAACCGGAGGCCGACCCGCGGAGACCCGGCCTGCTCCTGCCGCCATTCGACGTACCGGGTGGGGCGGTCGTGATCCTGGATCCCGGCAACGGCGACGTGGTGGCGATGGCGTCCTTCCCGTCCTACGACCCCAACATGTCCATTGGTGGGTTCAGCCTTGAGCAGTGGGCGGAACTGAACGACCCCGCCAACGACCTGCCCATGTTCAACCGGGCGATCCAGGGCGAGTACGCCCCCGGCTCCACCTTCAAGCTGTTCACCGCCCATGCCGCATGGCACGACGGCGTGTTCGGTGTCGGTGCCATCCCGCGGGCCGACGAACTCTGGGACGATCCCGGTGCCTACATCCTGCGCGGTTGTGGTGACGTGGACCCCCGCGACCCGCCGCCGGGCTGTCGGTACATCAACGCCGGCGAGAAGCCCTACGACGACGTGGACCTGATTCGTAGCCTCACAGTGTCAAGCGACGTCTACTACTACCGGATCGGCGAGTCGATCTACGTGAACCCCAACCACCGGGACACGGCCATCCAGGATGCCGCTGGCGCCTACGGCCTCGGCCTGGAGACCGGAATCACGCTGCCGTTCGAGCAGGCCGGCTACCTGCCGACACCGGCCAGCCGGAGGCATCGCAACGAGCTGAATCCGGTGGCCTTCCCAGAGTGGGGTTGGTCCACCGGCGACAACGTGATCACGGCAATCGGCCAGGGCGAGGTCCTCGTTACGCCGCTGCAGTTGGCGAACGCCTTCGCCACGTTCGCCAATGGTGGGGTTCGCCTCTCGCCCAACGTCGTCTCCCGGGTGGTGGAACGTGACGGCTCGGTGGTGCGCCAGTTCGGCTCGAGGGTCCTCTCCGAGGTGGAGATGGATCCGGGCTTCAGGTGGCGTGTGCTCGAGGGCCTGAGCGGCGTTACCGCAGACGAGGAGGGAACCGCCTACTGGGCGTTCAACTCGATGGACACCGGCGGCACCTACTTTCCCCTGGAGACGTATCCGGTGGCCGGCAAGACCGGCACGGCGGAGGTCCGTGGCAAGGCGGACACGTCGTTGTTCGCTGCTTTCGGGCCGGTCCGGGAGCCCACGTTCGCGATCGCCGCCGTTCTGGAGGAGGCGGGATTCGGCAGCTCGGTCGCTGCTCCACTTGTCGCCAGGATCATGGAGAAGGTGGCCGAGGGGGCCGTGCCGGAAGCGCCGTTGGCTTCCGTCAGGTACGCCCGTTCAGTGGCACTGCCTCTCTGCCTGGAGTGGTACGAATGGAGGTCCGGCGACACCCTGGACCGTCTCGAGGCAGCCGACCCGTCCTCGGCCGAGACCGGCGGACCTGAACTGGACGCCTCGGGCACGGTGAGGGTCCGAGGCATACGGGTGGACTGCGACGACCTCGTCGATGAGGTTCTGGCGGTCTTCGAGGATCGTACCGAGACGGGGGTGGATGGCTGATGGTCGACCTCCGCAGGCCCGACTTCGACCGATCCCGGATGCTCCGACACGTCGACTTTGCCCTTCCCATGCTGACCGTCATGGTTGCCCTCATCGGGGTGGTCATGGTCTATTCGGCTACCCGTGGCCCTGCCACCGACCTTCGGCCGGCCGAGACGTTTCACCTGGTCCGCCAGGCCAGGCTGGCTGCCCTCGGGGTGGTGGTCATGGTGGCGGCAGGCTGGTTAGGCCACCGACGCCTGCACCGCTTCGTGCCACTGGTGTACCTGGGCATGCTTGGTCTGCTCGGAGCCGTCCTCCTGGTGGGGGCCGAGGTCAAGGGCACCAGGGCCTGGCTCCAGTTTGGCGGGATCCAGTTCCAACCCTCGGAGTTCGGCAAGGTGGTCCTCGTCCTGGCCCTGGCGGCGTGGCTGGCCCGTGGAGATGAGCCATCGGCACCCCGGGTGGTCGTAGCGGTACTCCTCGCGGCTGCGCCCGTCGGCCTCATCATCCTCCAGCCAGACCTCGGAACCGTGCTGGTCTACGGGGCGATTGCGGCCGGAATGGCGCTCGTGGCCGGGGTGAAGGGCAGACATCTGTTGATCCTCGGGTTGCTCCTCCTGACAGGCCTGGTCGGGGTCCTGCAGTCGGATGTCCTCGAGGAGTACCAGGTGAGGCGCCTGCTCGTCTTCGTAGACGACGAGCCCGATACCAAGGCCAGCTACAACCTCGAGCAGGCGCAGGTGGCCATCGGCAACGGTGGTCTCACCGGCAGGGGCCTCTTCCAGGGCACCCAGAACAACTCTGCCCTGGTGCCGGAGCAGCAGACTGATTTCATCTTCACCGTGGTCGCCGAGGAGACAGGCTTCGTCGGTGGTGCGGCCCTCCTTGGCCTTGTCGGCCTCCTGCTCCTGCGGATCTGGCGAATAGGGCAGATGGCCGAGGACCGGTTCGGGCTCCTCATCTCCGCCGGGGTCTTCTCAATGCTGCTCTTCCAGGTCTTCCAGAGCGTCGGCATGGCGACCGGCATCATGCCCATCACCGGAATTCCCTTCCCGCTCGTGAGTTACGGGGGTTCCTCCCTGCTGACCACGTTCGTCGCTGTCGGCCTCGTCCAGAGTGTCCACATGCGCCGTCACGAGCGTCCGGCGCGGGCCTGAGCCACGGGGTTCCGCCCCGGGATGACCCGACGGCGCCGAACCCCGGGTGGGTCGGTACAATGGTCGCATCATGAGTTCGCTCTGGTCCGAACTCGAACGTGTCCTGGGCGAGGTGCAGAAACCGGCCCGCTACATCGGATGTGAGGACGGGATGACCGTCCCGGACCACCACCCCGACGCGGTGGCCTGGCTCCTCCTCTACCCGGACACCTACGAGGTAGGCCTTCCAAACCAGGGTCTCCAGATCCTGTACGAGATCCTGAACGAACGGCCCGACGCCGTGGCCGAACGGAGCTACGCGCCGTGGACCGACATGGCCGAGGTGCTGCGCCGCGAGGGCCTACCGCTGTTCTCGGTGGATACCCACATGCCTGCCGGGGAGTTCGACATCCTGGCCTTCAACCTGGCAGCGGAACTCGTCTACACGAACGTCCTGGAATGCCTCGACCTGGCAGGCCTGCCGGTCCGGGCTGCGGATCGTGGACCCGACCACCCGCTGGTCCTCATCGGCGGACACTGCTCCTACAACCCTGAGCCGATGGCCGACTTCGTTGACGCAGCGGTCCTCGGGGATGGTGAAGAGGTGGTCGGGGAGATCACCGAGGTCGTGGCGGCCTGGAAGGCCACCGGTTCAGGTTCCCGGGCGGAACTGCTGCGAGCCCTCTCCGGGATCACTGGTGTCTACGTTCCCTCGCTATACCGGGCGGAATTCGATGGCGGCCTGCTCACCGGGGTGGTGCCGATCGATGATGCCCCACCGGTGGTGGAGAAGCGCACCGTGGCCGATCTGGCGGACTGGCCGTATCCGAAGAACCAGCTGGTGCCCCTCACCGAGGTGATCCACGACCGTCTCAACGTCGAGGTGTTCAGGGGTTGCACCCGGGGTTGCCGGTTCTGCCAGGCGGGAATGATCACCCGCCCGGTTCGCGAGCGTCCTGCCGAACAGGTCCGGACGATGATTGCCGAGGGCATCAGACGGACCGGCTACGACGAAGTCTCGCTCACCTCCCTGAGCACGGCTGACTTCAGCGGAATCCAGGAGGTGGTGGCGGCCACGGTGGCCGACAACGCCTGTGGCCAGGTCTCCGTCTCCCTGCCCAGCCTCCGGGTGGACGCCTTCACCGTGGGGATCGCCGCGGAGGTCCAGAGGGGCCGTCGCACCGGCCTCACCTTTGCTCCCGAGGCGGGAACGTGGCGCATGCGCCAGGTCATCAACAAGCTCATCAGCGAAGAGGACCTGTATGCGGCCGTCGAGTCTGCGTACTCGCAGGGCTGGCGTCGGGTGAAGTTGTACTTCTTGACCGGGCTTCCGACGGAGACCGATCAGGACACTCTGGCGATCCTGGAGATGGCGCGAAAGTGCATCGAGGTCGGGCGGCGATACCAGAGCGGCCCCTCCGTGACGGTGTCGGTGGGTGGCTTCGTGCCCAAGCCGTTCACACCCTTCCAGTGGTTCGGACAGAACACCGAGGATGAACTACGCCGCAAGATCGGGTTGCTGCGCGACGAGTTGAAGCGCCAACCAAAGGCGTACCGGGGTGTGCAGTTGAAGTGGCACGATGCCCGGGCCTCGGTAGTGGAGGGGATGATGAGCCGCGGCGATAGACGCCTTGGTCGGGTCATAGAGGACGTGTGGCGGGCCGGTGGGGTGTTCCAGGAATGGGGCGAGCACTTCGACATTCGTCTGTGGGAGACCGCCATGGAAGCCCACGGCATGACCTTCGAGGACCTCGTATACCGACATCGGACCTCCGAGGAGGCCCTTCCATGGGACCACCTCTCGGCGGGCCTCCACAAGGACTTCCTGTGGCAGGACTGGCGCGACGCCCTCGACGAGGTGGGCCTGGAGGACTGCCGGTGGATTCCCTGCTACGACTGCGGGGCCTGCACCGGCTTCGGGATCGAGCACGTCGTGGCGTCGGCCGTGCCGCCGGCTGGCGGGAGCCAGGGGACCGGACAGGATCGGAGCGCCGGTGGCGATGTGCCGGTGGTGTTGACGTCGCGTCCCGTCGCGGAGCAGGGCTCCGAGATGGTGGTGGCGTGATGCGCCTCCGGGTCCGGTACTCCAAGAAAGGCAAGGTGCGCTTCACCAGTCATCGGGACGTCGCCCGGATCTGGGAACGGGCACTGCGTCGGGTCGGCCTGGGGATGGCCTACAGCCAGGGTTTCTCACCCCGTCCTAAGTTGTCCTTCGGGTTGGCACTCTCGACCGGGCACGAGTCGGAGGCCGAGTTCCTGGAACTCGAACTCTCCGACGAGGAGGGCGAAGCCGCAGGTTGGAGCACAGAGCGGTCGGTGGACCTGGCGGAGCGCCTCACGGAGGCACTGCCCATAGGGCTGGACGTCGTGGCTGTCGCCCCGGTGGAGAAGGGCGAGTCGCTCCAGCAGGCCGTCACGTCATGCACCTGGTCGATTGAGGTGGATGGCGTGGACATGGAACAGATGAATGCGTGGGTGGCCGACGTGCTGACCCGCGATGAGATCGTCGTCGAGCGTGAACGCAAGGGCAAGCCGGTGGTCGAAGACCTCCGGCCCCATGTTCTGGCGCTGGACGTCACCGGGACCACGGAAACCGGGGTTCGGCTGTTGGCCGACCTGGGTACCCAACCCCGAGCACTCAGGCCCAGCGAGTTGTTGACGGCGGTGGATCCGCCCTTGAAGGCTGTGACTGTGTGCAGGATGCACCAATGGATGTCGCAGGGAAACGATCGCGAGGAGCCGTTGACGGCCCCGATCACCCCTGCCCCGTCGGCCACGGTGCCGGCGTGATTAGAAGGGAAACCAGATATGTCCGAGAACACGGGCAACGAAACGCGGTCCGATACGGGTCGCATGGACACAACCAGGCCAGAGGTCGCTGAGGCCCCTGCCGCCCCGAGGGTCGGCGATGGTCGAGCATCACCGGAAGGTGCCAGGAAGCCGCAGATCGGCGACAGCCGTCCGGCCCCGCAGATCGGCGACAGCCGTCCGGCAGCGGACGGCGGCGGCGGTCAGGACCAGCCCGGATCGGGGCGTGGACGCCGACGCGGACGCAGGCGCGGTGGTCGTGGCCGATCCGGTAGTGGCGGCGAGGGTGGGTCCTCCGGTGGGGGCCGGCAGGATCAGGGTCGCCGCCAGGGACAGGGCAACCGTCCCGTGGAGGCCATAACCGACGATGCTCCGTTGGAGTTGGACGAGGACACCCTCAGGCGTCGTCGTGGTCGCGAACGCCGCGGGAAGCCCATTGGCCGCTATCTCATGTGCGTCAGCGTGAGCGGTGGCGTCACCCAGATCGCGGTGATGGAGGGGCGACAGCTCATAGAGCACTACCTGTCGCGCCCGGCCGACGATGTCAGCGAGATCCACGGAAACGTGTACCTCTCGAAGGTCCAGAATGTCCTCCCGGGTATGGAGGCCGCCTTCGTGGACATAGGCACTCCCAAGAACGCGGTCCTCTACCGGGGTGACGTCCAGTATTCGGATGCCGACTTCGATGGCAAGGGGAGGCCGCGGATCGAGCAGGTGCTGAGGGCACGGCAGACGATCACCGCCCAGGTCACCAAGAACCCGATTGCCCACAAGGGCGCCCGGTTGACCCAGGAGGTCTCCCTCCCCGGGAGGTTCGTCGTGCTGGTTCCGAACAGCTCCACCTTCGGAATCTCGAAGCGCCTGCCAGAGTCGGAGCGGAAGCGACTGCGGTCGATCCTGGACCGGGTCAAGCCCAAGCAGCACGGCATCATCGTGCGTACGGCGGCGGAGAACATCACCACCGAGGAGGTCGAGCGCGACGTTCGTCGGCTCCTCACGCAGTGGGACGAGATCGAGGCCCTGGCGAAGCGCTCGCAGGCTCCGAGCCTTCTCTACCGGGAGCCTGAGATGGCCTTCCGGTTCATCCGTGAGGAGTTCAACAAGGACTTCCGTGGGGTCGTCATCGACGATGCCGACATGTACGAACGGGTACGCACCTACGTGGAGAGCGTCAACCCGGCGCTGGTGTCACGCATCTCCTACCACGACCCGGAAACCGAGTCGCTTCCGCTGTTCGAGAGGCACCATGTGCACGAGCAGCTACGCAAGGCACTGGATCGCAAGGTCTGGCTGCCTTCCGGAGGTTCCCTCATCATCGAGCACACCGAGGCCCTGACGGTCATCGACGTGAACACCGGAAAGAACGTCGGTCGGTCCAGCCTCGAGGAAACCGTGTTCAGGAACAACCTGGAAGCTGCTGAGGAGATTGCCCGGCAGCTGAGGTTGAGGGACATCGGCGGCATCATCGTGATCGACTTCGTGGACATGGAGGTGAGGGCAAACCGGGAGGCGGTGGCAACCACGCTGCGTGACGCCCTGGGTAGGGACAAGACGAGGACGCAGGTGTTCGACATCTCGGAGCTGGGCATCGTCGAGATGACCCGAAAGCGCATCGGCGAGGGCCTGTTGGAGTCGTTCAGCACGGCGTGCGCCGACTGCGCGAGCAGTGGTCGGATTCTGGACGACGAGCTGCTGGCCGGTTCGGGCCGGGCCGGGCAGCGTTGAACGGACGGGCACCGGATCTGAGGTCCGACCAGTGGGTAACCGTCACACCTCCGGTTGGTGGTGGGCGGTGGCGCCACAGGCGGCCCCGGATATCGTGAGGACACTATGTACGCAGTAATCGCCACAGGTGGAAAGCAGTATCGGGTCGAGGAAGGCGAGCGGGTCGTCGTTGAGCGCCTCGGCGCCGTAGACACCGAGGTCCAGTTGACCACCGTGATGGTCGTCGACGGTGACGAGGTACTCGCCACCCCCGAGGCCCTCGCAGGTGCGAACGTCTCGGCCCGCATAGTGGCCGATCTGAAGGGCCCCAAGATCAGGGCCTTCACCTACAAGAACAAAAGCAACCAGCGTCGCCGGTGGGGACACCGCCAGCACCTGGCCGAGATCGAGATCACCGGGATCACGAGGGGCTGAGGACATGTCAAAGACCAAGGGCGGCGGCTCAACCCGCAACGGCCGGGACTCCAACTCACAGCGTCTTGGCGTCAAGGTCTACGACGGTGGTCGGGTGACCGCCGGGAGCATCATCATCCGCCAGCGCGGCACCAAGATCCACCCCGGTGCGAACGTGGGTCGAGGCAATGACGACACCCTGTTCGCAACCGCCGACGGCGTCGTGAAGTTTGGTCGCCGCGCCGGTCGAAAGCTGGTCGACATCCTCACCGACTGAGCATCTCGGTAGGCGACACGGCGTCGCCGACGCAGGCCCGTCCGGCCCTAGGGGCCGAAGTCCAGGGCAGCGGGGAGTCGGTCTACCTTCCAGTCCAGGAGCCGCATGGCGCTCCTGCATGCGTAGCGGTCCGTCATCCCGCTGACGTGCCGGACGGCAGCGAGGCAGACCATGTCGCTGCCCGAGGCATCCGGTTCTGGGAGCGCATCCGATGGCAGGTCCGTGGGGCGTGCCGTGAAGTGGTCCACGAGGGCCCGCAGCAGATCGACCACCCTTGCCGCCTGGTCGACCGATTCCGGGCGGAGGTAGATCCTCTCGTAGTCGAAGCTCCGGAAGGCGCTCAGGGCGTCCGCCGCGTCGGCGTCCATGCCGATACGACCGCACCGGGCCGACGCCGTCACCACACCGCCTATGAAGGCCGCCAACTGTTCGCGGCGGGTGGTTCCACAGCGCTCCCGTACCAGGTCCGGAAGCTCGTGTGCGGCCACGATCCCGGTGTGCTCGGCATCCTCGAAGTCGTGGCAGACGTAGGCGATCCTGTCGGCCCAGCTCACGACCTCACCCTCCGGCGTGGACGGGGCGGGGCGCGACCAGGAATGGTTCCGGATGCCGTCCAGGGTCTCGCAACAGAGGTTGAGCGGCTCCAGGGTGACGTCGGCTCCCCAACGTGCGTGGTCGTAGCCACCCTCCACGTACGGGGTCAGGGCGTCCTCGCTGGCATGGCCACCCGGACCGTGTCCGCAGTCGTGGCCCAGGGCTATGGCCTCGGTGAGGGGCACGTTCAGGCCGAGGCTGGTGGCGATGGCCCGGGCCACCTGGGCGACTTCAAGGGCATGCGTCAACCGGGACCGCTGGTGGTCCTCGGGGAATACGAAGACCTGGGTCTTGCCGGCCAGGCGTCGAAATGCCGTGGCGTGGAGGATCCGGTCGCGATCGCGCTCGAAGCAGGTCCGGAACGGATCGGGTTCCTCGGCGACATGGCGGTCGCCGGCGCCGATGGCCCGCGTGGCCCCCTCGGCTGGGAGCATGCCGTCGGGGTCCTCCCGATCCCTGCGGTCGACGGGCGGGGCGATTGCGATGGCCGCGTGGCTGTCACGGTGGGCGGTCCGTAGGTGGTGGGTGGCGTGGCCGTCCATCGTCGACGCCCATGCCCTTGCCCGCTCGGTCTGCTCGTGTTCCCCGGTCGGGGGGTCCCGGTCTTCCACCGGGCCACACTAGGGAGGCTGGAAGTCCAACGGGCCGGACCAACCACCTCAGTAGGCTCGTCCCATGTCCCAGTTCGTCGACGAATGCGGGCTCAACGTACGCGGCGGCGACGGAGGGGCGGGAGCCGTGTCATTTCGCAGGGAGGCCCACGTCCCCAAGGGCGGACCCGACGGCGGCGACGGTGGCGACGGTGGCGGCATCTGGATGGAGGCCGACCACAACGTCGCGTCCCTCCTGTCGTTCCGCGACCATCCCCACCGGCGCGCCGGTAGCGGCACCCACGGGTCGGGCGCCAAGCGCCACGGGCGGGCCGCAGATGACCTGATCGTGAAGGTCCCCGAGGGGACCACGGTGCACGACCTCTACTCAGGCGAGCTGCTCGCCGACCTGCTCCACAACGGTGACCGTTGGCTGGCCGCCGAGGCGGGCCAGGGTGGCCGTGGCAACGCCAAGTTCCTGAGCAACAGGCGACGGGCACCTGGTTTCGCCGAACAGGGAGAGGAGGGGGAGGAGCGGTGGCTGCGCCTCGAGCTGCGCCTCATGGCCGACGTGGCCCTCGTGGGATACCCGAACGTCGGCAAGAGCACCCTCATCTCGAGGATCTCGGCGGCGAAGCCCCGGATAGCCGACTACCCCTTCACGACGCTGGAACCCAACCTGGGGGTGGTTCAGCCGGAGGATCGGCCCGAGTTCGTGGTAGCCGACATTCCCGGGCTCATCGAGGGCGCCAGCGAGGGGAGAGGACTGGGCCACCGGTTCCTCCGCCACATCGAACGTGCGCACGTCCTCTTGGTGATGATCGACCTGGCACCCACCGCCCTGGAGGCGCCCGATCGCCAGCTTGAGGTCCTGCTCGGCGAGCTGGGTGCATACCGGCCGGAGCTCCTGGACCGACCACGTCTGACGGTCGGATCGCGATCCGACGTGGCCGAAGCCGACGTCGCCTTCGATGGGGAGAGGATCTCAGCCATGACCGGCGAGGGCCTGGAGCCGCTGGTCCACCGCCTGGTGGACCTGGTCGTGGAGGCCAGGGAGGTCCCGCCCGAGGGGCCGGCCGTGGTGGTCCACAGGCCCACCACGGAGGACGTGAACGTGGAGCGGGGCGAGGACGGAACCTGGGAGGTCACGGACCGGAGGGTGGCACGGGTGGCGAACCTGAACGACCTGACGAACCCGGACGCGCTCTACTACCTACAGGACCGCCTGAAGCGAATGGGCGTCGACAGGGCACTCAAGCGGGCCGGGGTGCGCGACGGCGAGCCTGTGCGTATCGGTCGGCTCGAGTTCACCTACGAAGAGGACTGATGGCACGCAGGGGTGACACCGCCGTCGTGAAGATCGGCACCTCGTCCATCACCGACGACGAGGGTGTCGTGGATCGTTCCATGGTCGCCAAGCTCTGCGACGAGGTGGCGGCCCTGCGTTCCAGCGGCCGACGCGTCGTGGTGGTCACATCAGGGGCGATAGCCGCTGGGCTGCCGGAGTTGGGTATGGGCGGGTCCATGCGTCCCAGGGATCCGGTGACCCTCCAGGCGGTGTCCGCAGTCGGGCAGGGCGCCCTCATACGCACCTACCGCGAGGAGTTGGGTCGTCACGGGCTGGTAGCCGGCCAGGTACTGCTGGCCCCGTTGGACTTCTTCGTACGGGCCCAGTACCTGCACGCCCGGGGGACCCTGAACCGCCTGCTGGACCTGGGCGTGGTGCCTGTGGTCAACGAGAACGATGCCATCGCCGACGACGAGATCCGGTTCGGAGACAACGACCGCATCGCCGCCCTGGTGGCACACCTGGTTGACGCAGCCACCCTTGTGCTCCTGACCGACACTCCGGGTCTCTTCACGGCCGACCCGAGGATGGATGCCGAGGCTTCGCTCATCGAGGAGATAATCGAGATCGACAAGGAGCTCGAGGGCCTCGCCGGTTCGACCGGATCTGTCCGGGGCAGCGGGGGCATGGCATCCAAGCTGGCCGCCGCCAAGATCGCCAGTTGGTCGGGGGTACGGACCGTGATAGCCGATGCGAGCCGGGACGGCGTGATGGTCGACGCCTGCGACGGCGTTGCGGGTGTCGGGACGGTCGTACACGCGCGCGACTCCGACCTGGGGGCGAGGCGCCTCTGGATCGCCTTCGCCGTCGGCTCAACTGGACGCATCGTCGTGGATGCGGGAGCCCGGCGAGCCCTGGAGGGGCGGAGGGTCTCGCTGCTCCCGGCCGGCGTGGTGCAGGTGGACGGCACATGGGAGGCCGGCTCAGCGGTAGAGGTATGTGACCCCACCGGCACGGTGTTCGCCAAGGGCATGGTCCGCCACGACTCCGCCCTGCTGCGTGCACACATGGGAGTACGCACCCCGGACCTGCCTGAAGGCATGGCACACGAGGTGATCCACGCCGACGACCTGGTCGTGCTTCCGGCCTGACGGCCGCGTACGTGGCCCTCTGGAGTCAGCGGCGGAGCCGACGCCGTACCGGGCCTGTGACCAGGCCGGCCTCTGCCACCCCGGTGGCTGCAGCCACCAGGACGTAGGCGCCGCCTGCGACGGCCAGCCCTATCGGCGCCACGGCGATCGCAGGAAGGCCGTCGGTGGCCCACCTGGCCAAAAGGGCCACGATCACGGCGGCGCCGGTGGCGGGCGCCAGGCGGGACATGACCGCTGAAGGACCTGAGGTTCCGTCGATCGATCGGCGGCAACGACGGCTGAGCAACGCCAACTCCAGCCAGGCGGCGCAGGCCGAGCCGAGGGCCAGGCCGACCGCACCCAGGTGCGGGTCCGGTGATCCACTCCGGATGCTGCTGCCCAGCGGTCTGAACCAACCGATGCCGTCGAGCGCCAGCAACTCCCCGCTGTGGACCGCCAGCCGGTCCAGTGGAAACATCAGCGTTACTCCCACTATGGCCGCCAGCCCCACGCGAAGTGCGGCGATGCGAGCGGGGCCTCTGGTGTCGCCGATCGCATAGAGGGTGTTCTGGAAGATCCTCGACGAGGCGACTGCCGGTAGGCCCAGTGAGTAGGCGGCCAGCACCAGGGCTACTGTCCGCGTGTCGTCAGCGTCGAATGCTCCCCATCCGAACAGCGCACCAACTATGGATTCGCCGAGCACCAGGTATGCGACCGTGCAGAAGGCCACGAAGAATGCGGTCCTGCGTCGGGCGGCCAGGGCACGGTCTGCCAGGCCGACTGTGGAGGTCAGGCGGGACATCTCGGGAAGTTCGGCTGCCGCCACGCTGGTGGCGAACAGGGCCACTGGTAGTGCGTAGAGGATCTGGGCGGACAGCAGCCCGGCGACGGCTCCCGTGACCAGCAGGGAAGCCAGCAGCAGGTCCAGGTATCCGGAGAGTTGCAGTACGCCACGACCCAGGACTGCCGGTCCGAAGCGCCTCCGGACGTCGGCCACGGCTGCGTTGCCTCGGCCGAAGGAGGGACGGATGTCGGGTGCGAGACGCCAGACGGCTATGGCCTGTACGCCGAACTGGAGGAATCCGCCCGCCACGAGCCCCCATGCGAGAGCCGTGGCGGCCCGTCGGGGCGACCAGTCGCCGAACGCCGCCACTGCCAGTACCGCCACCTGGGCGGCGTTCCAGAGGACAGGCGCCACGTAGGGCAGGAAGAACTTGCGGTGGCTGTTCAGGACGCCCAGGCACCAGGCGGAGAGCACGAGGAGCCCCAGGCCGCCGGTGGTGATTCGCAGCAGGTCCACGGTCATGTCCAGGCGATGGCCCTCGAAGCCCGGCGCCAGGAGCACGGCTAGTGGTCTGGCCAGCACGATGGAGGCCACGACGAGGACGCCTGCCATGGCGGTGAGCAGCCCCGCCACGGCACCGGCCACCCGTCCAGCCTCGTCGTCCCGGCCTTCGCCGAGCAGACGGCTGTACACGGGTATGAACGACGCCGAGAGGGAACCCTCGCCGAGGAGGTTTTGCAGCAGGTTGGGGATCCGGAGGGCGGCGGCGAAGGCATCCGCGGCCGGGCCGAGGCCCAGCACCGACCTCAGGAGCGACTCACGGGCCAGGCCGGCAATGCGGGACAGGGTGATTCCCGCGGCGACCGCCGACGAACCACTACCGTCCGGTCGGTTCGACTGATCGTCGGTATCCGGCGCCACCGGTGCCACGGTACCCGCGGCCCGACCCCGCCGACCGACGCCTCGGGGGCACTGGGTAGCCTGCGGACCATGTCCGGGACACCGACCTCGATACCCGAACTGGCACGGCGGGCCAGCTCTGTGGCCCCGATTTTGGCCCGGACGCCGACAGGCCAGAAGGATGCGGCCATCCGCGGGGCCGCTGACCGGCTGGAAGCCGACGTGGCAAAGCTCCTCGGGGCCAACGCCGATGACATGGCCCGTGGCAAAGCCGCCGGGATGGCACAGGGCTTGCTGGACCGCCTACGCCTGGACCCGGATCGGATCGCCGGCATGGCGTCCGGGCTGAGGCAGGTGGCGGGCCTGGCGGATCCAGTGGGCCTTGTCGCCGATGAGTGGACCCGCCCCAACGGGCTGGAGATCACCCGGGTCCGGGTTCCACTCGGAGTCGTGGCGATCATCTACGAGAACCGACCCAACGTGACCAGCGATGCCTTCGGCCTCTGCCTGAAGTCTGGGAACGTCGCCTTCCTGCGGGGCTCCTCGGCCGCCCTGGCCTCCAACATGGCGATCGCTTCCAGCATCCGGGCGGCATTGGTCGACGTCGGCTTGCCCGCCGATGCCCTAGTCCTCGTCGACGACTCCAGCCGTGAGGCGGCCGTCGAGTTCATGCAGCAGCGCGGTCATATCGACTGCCTCATTCCCCGGGGCGGCCCCTCCCTGGTCCGCTCCATCCTGGACAACGCCACCGTGCCCTACGTGATCGACGGCGACGGCAACTGCCACGTCTACGTGGACGAAGCGGCCGACCTGGACATGGCGGCGTCAATCCTGGTGAACGCCAAGGTGCAGCGGCCATCGGTGTGCAATGCAGCTGAGAGCCTGGTCGTGCACGCTGGTGTGGCCGGGCGATTCCTCCCCATGGCGGTCGCCGCCCTGGAGGGCGTGGAGCTCGTGGGCGACGAGCGGGCCCGTGAGGTCGTGCCCGGCATCGGGGTGGCGACTGATGCCGACTGGTCGACGGAGTACGGCGACCTGAAGCTCTCCGTGCGGGTGGTCGATGACCTGGACGAGGCGATCAGCCACATCAACGAGACGGGTTCCGGCCACAGTGAGGCCATCGTGACCACCGACGACGTGGCCGCCGCCCGCTTCACGACCGAGGTGGACGCCGCAGCCGTCCTGGTCAACGCCTCCACCAGGTTCGTGGACGGCGAGGAGTTCGGCTTCGGCGCCGAGATCGGCATAAGCACACAGAAGTTGCACGCCCGTGGTCCGATGGGCCTCGAGCAGTTGACCACCCAGAAGTACGTGGTCAGGGGCGACGGCCAGATCCGAGCCTGATCCAGTGCTCCGGATGCCGGAGCGGAACTGGCCGGTCGGTAGCCTCGCCACATGATCGAACAGCCCCCACGGTTCTCCGACCTCGAATCGGTCCGCAACTCCCTCGCGGACGTCAACTACCTCGCAGACGACGGGATCGCCGGAGTCGTCTACCTGGCTGACCGGCTCGGCAAGCCGGTGCTGGTGGAAGGTCCGGCAGGTACCGGCAAGACCCAGTTGGCCAAGAGCGTGGCCGAGATCGCCGGCGCCAGGCTCATACGGTTGCAGTGCTACGAGGGCCTCGACGAGTCCAAGGCCCTCTACGAGTGGAACTACAAGAAGCAGTTGCTGCGCATCCAGACCGAGGGCGACGGTGCCAGTTGGAACGAGGTCGAGGACGACCTCTTCTCCGAGGAGTTCCTGCTGACCCGACCTCTGCTGGAGGCCATCAGGTCGGATGACCCTGTGGTGCTGCTCATCGACGAGGTGGATCGGGTGGAGGTGGAGACCGAGGCCCTGCTGCTGGAGATCCTCTCCGAGTACCAGGTGTCCATACCCGAGCTGGGCACCGTCGAGGCCCGCCAGATCCCGCTGGTGTTCCTCACGTCGAACGGCACGAGGGAGCTGTCCGAGGCGCTGAAGCGCCGTTGCCTCTACCTCTACATCGACTACCCGGACCTGGAGCGCGAGCGGGAGATCGTGTCGATGAAGGTGCCCGGGGTGGACGAGAACCTGGCCGACCAGGTGGCCCGCATCGTGCGGTCGATCCGCCAACTGGACCTCAAGAAGAACCCGTCAGTGTCCGAGACGCTGGACTGGGCCAGGACCCTCGTCCTACTTGGGATCGAGCAGATCGACGCCAAGACCGCCATCGACACCGCCAACGTGCTCCTCAAGTACCGCACGGACATCGAGAAGGTGGTCAAGGAGTTCGCCGACAATCCGGTGGAGTTGACCGCCACCGACACCTGAGCCGGAAGTTCGGGCCCTCGAAGTGACCGTCACCGATCCGATTACCGCACCGTCGTCGGACCAGCCGCTGCTGGGCCTCGTCAGCGGCTTCATCATCGAGCTTCGGAACGCGGGACTCCCGGTCAGCCTCACCGAGAACCTGGACGCCATGGAGGCGGTGACCCACATTCCCATCGAGGACCGCGAGGCGTTCAAGTACGCCCTGGGTGCCACGCTCGTCAAGAACCACAGCCACTGGCGGGCCTTCGAAGTGGTGTTCGAGGTCTACTTCTCCCTTCGGGGCCCCGAGTACGAGATCGTGGACGGGGCCGCTTCGGGTGACCCCTCGGACGACGAGGACGCCACGATGCCGGGCGAGGGCCAGGCGCAGGGCGGTGGCGGCGGTGGAATGTCGGCCCTCACGCCGGAGCAGCTGGCCGAAATGCTCTTCAGGGCACTCATGAACGGAGACGAGGCGATGCTCCGGGCTCTGGCTCGACAGGCCGTCATGCGGTTCGCCGGAATGGAGCCCGGACGGCCGGTCGGTGGCACCTACTACTTGTACCGCACGCTCCGGAACCTGGAATTAGACGAGATGCTGGACCGCCTCATGGAGGCCGCCCGAGCCGATGCTCCCGCCAACCTGACGCAGTTGGAGGAGCGACTCGAGCGGGACGAGTTCAGCGACCGCTTGGACCGCCTGAAGCTCGAGATCGAGGCGGAGATCCGAAGGCGCCTGGTGGCGGACCGCGGGGTCGAGGCGATGGCCAGGACTCTGCGCAAGCCGCTTCCCGAGGACGTCGACTTCATGCACGCCTCACGCGAGGAGATGGTCAACCTCAAGAAGGCCATCTACCCGCTGACGCGCAAGCTGGCCGTCCGTCTGGCACGCAAGCGGAGGCACGGTCGTAAGGGCCCGCTGGACTTCCGCAACACGATGCGCCATTCCCTGAGCTACGGCGGCGTGCCGGCCGAGCCGAAGTTCAAGTTTCCCCGCCCGGCCAAGCCGGAGATCATGGTGGTGGCGGACATCTCGGGATCGGTGGCCGCGTTCGCACGCTTCACCCTGCACCTCGTGTACGCCCTCAGCGGTCAGTTCTCGAAGGTCAGGTCCTTCGTGTTCATCGACGGCCTGGACGAGGTGACCGGGTTCTTCGAGGGAGTGGAGGACATTGGCCATGCGGTCCACAGGGTCAATATGGAGGCCGACGTGGTCTGGGTGGACGGCCATTCGGACTACGGGCATGCCTTCGGTGTGTTCTGGGAGAGGTACGGCAAGGACGTCGGCCCCAAGACAACGGTCCTAATCCTGGGCGATGCCCGGAACAACTACCACGCCTCGCAGTCGTGGATCCTCAAGGAGCTCCAGCACAGGTCACGCAAGGTGTTCTGGCTGAACCCCGAACCGAAGGCCTACTGGGACACCGGAGACTCGATCGTGGGGGAGTACGGGACCTGGTGCGACGGGGTGCACGAGGTGCGGAACCTCCGCCAGTTGGAAGGCTTCGTCGAGAACCTGGTCTGAGCAGGGCCGGGTGTCTGACGGCGGTGCCGCTCCAGGCTGGTCAGTGACCTACGTTGCGCAGGAGCTCGGCCAGGCGGAACGCCAAGTCGATGCTCTGGCTTCCGTTCAGCCTGGGATCACACATCGTCTCGTAGCGGTCGCCCAGGTTGGCGGTGACCAGGTCTGACCCCCCGCCCAGACATTCGGTCACGTTGTCGCCTGTCAGCTCCAGGTGGACGCCACCCGGGTGCGTGCCGGTGTACCTGTGGGCGGCGAAGAAGCCGAACACCTCGGCCAGTACGTCCTCGAAGTGCCTGGTCTTGCGTCCGTCGTCGGCCGTGAAGGTGTTGCCGTGCATCGGATCGCAGACCCACACCACGGGGTGGTCGGCGTCGCGGACTGCATTCAGCAGGGGAGGGAGGAGGTCCACGACCTTCGTGGCACCCATTCGGGTGATGAGCGTGAGCCGGCCGGGCTGGCGGTCCGGGTTGAGGGCCTCGCAGAGGGCCAGGACCTCGTCGGGGGTCGCCGTAGGTCCGATTTTGCATCCCAGTGGGTTGCAGACCCCTCGGAGGAACTCAACGTGGGCTCCGTCCAGCTGACGGGTGCGCTCGCCGATCCAGAGCATGTGGGCCGAGCAGTCGTACCAGTCGCCGGTGAGCGAGTCCTGACGCGTGAGGGCCTCCTCGTAATCCAGCAGTAGGGCCTCGTGGCTCGTGTAGAAGTCGACCTGGCGAAGGTCGATGAGGGTCTCGCTGTTGATGCCGCAGGCGGACATGAACTGCACGGCCCTGTCGATCTCGTCGGCCAGGGCCTCGTAGCGCTGGCCGGCGGGGCTGGAGGCCACGAACTCCCGGTTCCACTGGTGGACCCGGGAGAGGGAGGCGAAGCCACCCTTCGTGAAGGCCCGCAGGAGGTTCAGGGTGGCGGCGGCCCTGTTGTAGGCGGTGAGGAGGCGCTGAGGGTCGGCGGTGCGCTCCCCGGCCGTGAAGCCGATGTCGTTGACGATGTGGCCTCGGAACGCCGGGAGCTCCACACCGTCGATGGTCTCGGTGTCGTTGGACCGCGGCTTGGCGAACTGCCCGGCGATACGGCCGATCTTGACTACCGGCACTCCGGTGAAGTAGGTGAGCACCACGGCCATCTGGAGGATCACCCGCAACCGGTCGCGGATCGAGTCGGCGACGGTATCGAACGATTCGGCGCAGTCGCCGGCCTGCAGGAGGAAGGCCTTCCCCTCTGCCACGGCAGCGAGGCTCGCTGTCAGCTCGCGTGACTCGCCTGCGAAGACCAGCGGCGGGAGCACCCCGAGTTGCTCAAGTACCCGTGCATGGGCGTCGGCGTCCGGCCAGTGGGGCTGCTGGAGGGCGACTCGGTCACGCCAGGATCGGGGGTCCCAGTCGGTGGAGGCGCGCGGGTCGGTGCTCGTGCTCACGGATCCAGCCTACGTGCGACCCGTTACGGGGCCGCCCTGCATTTGGATGGTCCGCCCTTTCGGGCGATGGACCGGCGTGCTCAGGCTGCGTCGATGACCTCGGTGGCTCGGTCCCTGACGATGGTCACCGCACGCTTGACCAGACGGCGGGCCGCCTCGGCTGTGACACCCAACTCCTCGCCGACCTCGCGGTAGCTGCGCTTGCGGCCATCGGTCAGGCCGAAGCGCTGCTCGACGGCGTAGCGGGCACGGGAGTCCAGGACGTCCAGCAGGCGGGTGGCCATCTCGTTCTCGGCGATCGCCATTACCTCCAGTTCCGGGCCGGGAGCGGCGTCGGGGAGGAGGTCCACCAACTCGTTGCTGTCGTCGTCACCGATGGTCCGGTCCAGCGAGGTGGGGGTGGTCAGGCGGTGCAGCCTTGCGTGCTCCTCGTCCAACTCATCGCCGTTGCCGGAGACGGCCCGAAGGGCTGCACGGAGGCTTGCCGAACGGTCGCCGGGGAGGCGCACCAGGCTGGCCTTCTGGTCGAGCGCCCGACCGATGGCCTGACGGATCCAGAAGGTGGCATAGGTCGAGAACTTGAAGCCCTTGCGCCAGTCGAACT
>CAJWFS010000010.1 GCA_913030665.1 uncultured Acidimicrobiaceae bacterium | reverse complement strand
CGGGTCGGATCATCGAGTCCCGGTCGATCCCGTCGTTGTGCTGGGTCGAGATGAGCACCTTGAGAAGGCGTACCGGCCGGTTGCCGTCGTACTCGAACGTGACCTGGGTCTTGGCGTCGGGGCGCAGGTACGGGATGGTCCCGGCCTTGCGAACCTCGGCGTGGCGTTCGGCCATGCGGTGCGCCAGGTGGATGGGCAACGGCATGAGCACGTCGGTCTCGTCGCAGGCGAAGCCGAACATCATCCCCTGGTCACCAGCGCCCTGGCGGTCCAGCTCGTCCTCCTCTCCGGAGGCCCCCGACCGTGCCTCCTCGGAGTCGTCCACGCCCCGGGCGATGTCGCTGGACTGGGAGTCCAGAGCGACCATGACGCCGCAGGTGTGGCCGTCGAAGCCGAAGTCCTCGCGGTCGTAGCCGATCTCGCAGATCGTCTCGCGAACGGTCTTTGGGATGTCCACGTACTCCGACGTGGACACCTCTCCGGCGACCACCACGAGCCCGGTGGTGATCATCGTCTCGCAGGCCACCCGGCTCTCGGGATCCTTCTCGAGCATGGCGTCCAGGACGGCGTCCGAGATCTGGTCGGCCATCTTGTCGGGATGCCCCTCGGACACCGACTCGGAGGTGAAGGTCCAGTTCCTGGTCACGTGTCGTCTCCGTTCGTGGACCGGTTCGTTCTGTGAACGGCGAGAGCAGCGTCGAGCACCGCCGCTGCCACCTCCCGCTTGTCGGTCAGTGGCACCTCCCGGGCGCCGCCGTCGGCATCCAGGATCACCACGGCATTCGTGTCGTGGTCGAAACCCACCCCGGGCTCCGACACGTCGTTGGCGACCATCAGGTCGATGCCCTTGGCCACCAGCTTCGCCGCGGCATTCTGGCGCAGATCTGATGTCTCCGCCGCGAACCCCACGATGACCTGGCCATCGACGCGGCTACGGCCCAGCCCGGCGAGGATGTCGACGGTCGGCTCCAGGAGGATCTCCGGTGGGCCGGCGCCCTTCTTGATCTTGTCCGTCGCCACCGTGGCCGGCCGGAAGTCGGCCACCGCTGCGGCCATGATGACCACGTCGGCCCCGGCGGCCCGTGCCCCCACTGCGTCAGCCATCTCGGCGGCCGTATCCACCGCCACTACCTCCAGGCCCGGTGCCTCCGCCAGCCTCTCCGGCCGGGTGGTCACGCAGTGCACCATCGCCCCGCGCTCCGCTGCCTCCAGGGCAAGCGCATGCCCCTGCTTGCCAGACGAACGGTTGCCTATGAAGCGCACCGGGCAGATCGGCTCGCGGGTTCCACCAGCTGTGACCAGAACGGTGAGTCCAGCCAGGTCTCCGCCATCCGTGCCACGGGCCACGCCAAGGATGCGTTCGGCAGCGGCTACCACGTCGGACGGGTCCGCCATTCGTCCCGCTCCCAGGTCGCCACCGGCGAGGCGCCCGTCGACGGGGCCGACGATGCTCACGCCACGGCCGGCCAGGACCTCGACGTTGTCCTGCACGGCCGGCTGTTCCCACATCTCGGTGTGCATGGCAGGACAGACGATGACCGGCGCACGGGTCGCAAGCAGGGTGGCCGTCAGAAGGTCTCCCGAGCGTCCCATCCGGTAGTCGGCCAGCAGGCGGGCGGTCGCCGGGCACACGATGACCAGGTCCGCTCCCTGTCCCAGCCGGGTATGGGGGATCGGGTGGGGTTCGTCCCAGAGGGACGTCTGGACGGGCTCGGATGCCAGGGCGTCGAACGTGGCCCTGCCGATGAAGCGCATGGCGCCCCCGGTGAGGACCGGTGCCACGTGGGCGCCGGCGTCAACCAGTCGACGACAGACCTCGACCGCCTTGTAGGCGGCGATGCCCCCGGTCACCCCGAGGACGACGCGACGTCCGGCAAGTGGTCCCATGGTGGATGCCCGCAGGCGAGTGGTCAGGCGCCCTCTTCGCCCTCGACCCGGGCCTCACCGGAGGGCAGGTCGTCAGCAGCCTGCTCGGCCAGGTCGGCATCGATGGCGTCGAGCATCGCATCGATCTCCTCGACCTCCTCAGGAGGCTCGACCGGCTGGATCTTGCCAGCGGCCAACTCCTCGAAGGCAATCGAGAGAGGCTTGCGGGACGTCGAGGTCACCTGCGGTGGGATGGACGACCCCAGGCCCTCGCCCAACTGGCCGAAGTACGAGTTGATCTGGCGCCCGCGCTTGGCGCTCACCGTGACCAGTCGAAACTTGGACTCAGCGGTTTCGAGGAGGCCCTCGATCGCCGGATTCACCAGGCTGTCTTTGCGGTTCACTTGAATCCCCTGCGTTCCTCCGAGTGCCGGTTCCTGCGACCGCCACCCCCGTCCTGAAGCCCATCCGGGCTGCTCAGACAACGGTCCAACGCGGGTCCCAATGCTAACAGCGGGACACCTGCAACCCTCGAGCAACGGAGCCGCCAGAGACCCGCCGAACCACTCCCCCGGGCCTCTCGGATAGGCCCGGAAACCGGTCCGAGGTCGACCACCGGTCAGTCCTGGGAAGCCCGGTGGTCGTGGATCAGTCCGGCGACCAGCTCCACGGTCGCCTCCAGGTTGTCGTTCACCACCCACCTGTAGCCCAGCTCATCGGCTTCCAGACGTTCCCTCGCCGCCTCGTCCACACGGGCGTCGGCACGCTCGGCGTCATCCCCGCGACCCAGGAGCCGACGCCTCAGCTCGCCGTCGTCAGGAGCATCCACGAACAGGAACAATGCGCCGGGCAGGCGGTCCCGCACCTGTCTTCCACCTGCCACGTCGATCTCCAACAGCAGGTTCCGACCCTCGTCCGGGTCCGGCGTCGGGGTGCCGTACATGAAGCCGAGGAACTCGTTCCACTCCACGAAACCTCCATCGCTCCTCCGGGCCTCGAAGGCGGCACGGTCCACGAAGACGTAGGCGTCCGCCGAGTCGTCCATGCGTCGGGGCCTGGTGGTCCACGAGCGGCTCAGCACCAGGCCTTCGTCACGCTCCACGAGCGCCCTGGCGATGGTGCCCTTTCCGGCGCCCCCCGGGCCGGAGAGCACCACGACCACGGACGACCGATGCCGGATCATGTCGTCCACCGGCCCAACTCCGGTCGGGTGGTCGGGTTCAGCCGAACCGTGCGAGCAGCTCGGACCGCTGCTGGCTGCCGAGGCCACGCAGACGACGGCTGTCGCTGATGCCGACCTCGTCCATCGTCCGCCGTGCCTTCACCTTGCCCAGCTTGGGCAGTGACTCCAGCACGGACAGCACCTTCATCTTGGACACGATCACCTCGGCGTCGGAACGCTCCAGGAGCTCCGAGAGGGTGATCGAACCCATCTTGAGGAGGTTCTTGATCTCAGCCCGCACCCGGCGGGCCTCTGCCGCCTTGACCAGGGCGGCCCGCCGTTGTTCGTCCGTGAGTTGAGGTAGTCCTGCCATGCGCCGGACCCTAGTAGGGGCCAGGGCTCGAGGTGGGATGCCCGGAGCGGTCTTCAGTCCAGCAGGTGGTCGACCATGGCCGCGGCTGCGGCCACAGGGTCCTCGGCCGCCGTGACCGCCCGGCCCACCACCAGGAGGTCGGCTCCGGCGGCCAGGGCATCACGGGGTGAGGCCACCCGTGCCTGGTCGTGGGTGGCGCCACCCGGCATGCGGATCCCGGGCACGACCCGGACCAGCCGATCCGACCACGGGTCGGTGGCGGACAGATCCGGGGCGGCGCAGATGATCCCCTCGCACCCGCTTGCAGCGGCCAGATCGCACCGGTCCCGTAGGACGCCACCGTCAGCGACGTCGTCGCTGGTCAGGACCGTGACCCCCAGGGCACCCGGCACCGCCGCACCGGCGGCGGCGGCTCCGGCGGCCAGGCCGTCGACGGCGGCGCTCAGCATCGGGGCCCCTCCGGAGGTGTGAACGGTCACCCATCGGGCACCGAGGGTCCCGAGCACCCGGGCGGCACTCCCCACCGTGTTGGGGATGTCATGCAGCTTCAGGTCGCAGAAGACGTCGAAACCCGCCTCCACGAAGGAGGTGACCGCCTCCGGACCGGCGGCTGAGAACAATTCCAGGCCGACCTTGACCGTTCCGAACCATGGGCCCAGGAGCCGGGCCGTCCGCTGGGCGACCACGAGGTCATCCACGTCCAGCACCAGGCAGAGCCGGCGCCGGACCTCTTCGGGCACCTCGTGGTCAACCACGGATACCTCCGACCATCCCATCAGGCAGCTGCGTCGCCTCAGCCATGCGCGGCACCGATCAGCTCGCCCAGATGGGACACGCCGTGGTCATCGCACCAGCGACCCAGGTCGCGCAGGATCACGGCGGGCGCCGCCGGGTCGGCGAACGTGGCGGTCCCGACCTGGAATGCCGATGCTCCGGCCATGAGGAACTCCACCGCATCGACGGCGCTGGCCACTCCGCCGACACCGATGATGGGCACGTCCGGGAGGGCCTCGTGGATGTCGAAGACCGCCCTCACCGCCACCGGTCGGATCGCCGGACCGCTGAGTCCTCCGCGGCCGGCCCCCAGGAGGGGTCGTCGGGCCTCTGTGTCGATCACCATCCCGAGCACCGTGTTGGCGACGGTCACGGCCTCGGCCCCGGCGCCGACGGCCGCTGCCGCTATGTCGGAAAGTTCAGGGGTGTTCGGACTGAGCTTCGCCCAGAGTGTCCGTTCAGCGGCGGCGGCGGCTTCCACGACCTCTGCCGTGGCCGTCGTGGAGTGTGCGAACAACGCCCGCCGATCCTCGAGGTTGGGACACGAGGCGTTCACCTCGACGGCCACCACCTCTGGTGGCGCACCGGCCAGGAGCTCGGCGGCTAGCGCGAACTCCTCGACTGTGCGGCCCCAGATGCTGGCCACGATCCGGGCACCCGTGGCAAGCAGGTCCGGCAGGTCATGCTCCAGCCATGCCTCCACGCCCGGCCCCTGCAGCCCGACGCTGTTGAGCATCCCCGCCGGGGTGGCATGCACCCTCGGCGCCGGATTGCCCTCCCATGGTTCCGCATGGAGGGACTTGACCACCACGGCGCCCAGCAACGCCGGGTCGAGGTGGTCAGCCAGCTCGTGCCCATGACCGGCGGTTCCGGACGCCGTCATCACGGGGTTGGGGAGCACCAGCGAACCGAGCCGTGTCGTGAGGTCCACGGCCGGGCTGCGTCGTCTCATCGCAGGCCTTCCTCCGGAGCCGCCACGATTCCCTCGTGGTACTCCTGCAGGGTCCGCACCGCCAGCGGGAACCGGCGCCAGTCGGCCAACCCACGGGCTGCCGCCAGGGCGGCGTTGGCCGTGGTGAGCAACGGGATCCCCTCGGCCCCGGCGGCGGCACGGATGTGTTCGCCATCAGAGCGCGGACCCCGGCCCCGTGGGCTGTTCACAACCATCTGAACCGATCCCGACCGGATCAGTTCCACGGCGTCGACACCGTCCTCGCCCAACTTGGCGACCAGGGTCGTCACGGGCACGTTGTTGGCCACCAGGTGCTCCGCCGTGCCACTGGTGGCGACCACGTCCAGGCCCAGGTCCACCAGGCCACGAGCGGCCTCGAGGCCGACGGCCTTGTCCCTGTCGGCCAGGGACATGAACACCGTCCCCGAGTCCGGCAGGGCGCCGCCCGCCGCTATCTGCGACTTCGTGAACGCCAGCCCGGTCGTCAGATCGATGCCCATGACCTCACCCGTGGACCGCATCTCAGGCCCGAGCAACGGATCGGCCTCGGGGAACCGGTCGAAGGGCAGCACGGCCTCCTTGACGGCCACATGGTCTCCCACGACCCGTTCCCGCAGGAGTCCCTCGAGGCGCAACTCGTCCAGCGTGGCTCCCATCATCACCCGGCTGGCCACCTTTGCCAACGGGACGCCGGTGGCCTTCGCCACGAACGGCAGCGTCCTGGAGGCACGCGGGTTGGCCTCGATCACGTAGACCTCATCGTCCTTGACGGCGTACTGGACGTTGACAGGTCCCCGCACGTCGAGTTCCTCGGCGATGGCGCGCGTGTGCTCTTCGATCCGTTCCACCACGGCCGCCGAGAGGTGTGGCGGCGGGATGACGCAGGCGCTGTCCCCGCTGTGCACCCCGGCCTCCTCGACGTGCTCCATGACCGCTCCGATGACCACCTCGCCCAGGTGGTCCCTGATGGCGTCGACATCCACCTCTGTGGCGTCCTCCAGGAACCTGTCCACCAGGACAGGCCGCTCCACGGACAGGCCACCCTCGATCCCGAGACTTCCGAGCCCGCTCAGCTCCGCCATGGCCCGGGCCAGCTGGGCGTCGTCGTAGACGATCTCCATGCCCCGGCCCCCCAGCACGTAGGAGGGGCGCACCAGCACTGGATAGCCGATCCTTCCGGCGACGGCGAGTGCCCCGACGGTGTCCACAGCGGTGCCACCGGACGGCTGCGGGATGCCCAGCTGGGAACACAGGACGTTCCACTGTTCACGGTCCTCGGCCCTGTCGATCGACTCCGGACTGGTCCCGGCAATCAACCCCGGTGGCAGCGTGGAAGCCAGCTTCAGCGGCGTCTGACCACCCAGCGAGACGATTACGGCGATCGGCCGCTCGGCGTCGATCACGTTGGCCACGTCCTCGGCGGTCAATGGCTCGAAGTAGAGGCGGTCGCTGGTGTCGTAGTCGGTGGAGACGGTCTCCGGATTGCAGTTCACCATGATCGTCTCGAAGTCGGCATCACGCAGGGCGAAGCTGGCGTGCACGCAGCAGTAGTCGAACTCGAGTCCCTGCCCGATCCGGTTCGGGCCCGATCCCAGGATCATCACCTTGGGACGGTCCGACGCCACGACCTCGTCCTCGTCCTCCCAGGTTGAGTAGTAGTAGGGCGTCTCTGCCGCGAACTCGGCTCCGCAGGTGTCGACCGTCTTGTAGGTGGGCCGCACCCCTGCGGCCTCCCGGACCGAGCGCACCTCGTCGGCACCCCGACCCCAGAGGTGGGCCAGCTGGGCATCGGCAAAGCCGAGCCGCTTGGCCCGCTTCCAGCCGTTCCGGTCCATCGAGTCCATCCCCAGGTCCTCCAGGTGGAGGCGCTCCTCGCTGATGGACAGGATCTGGTCCAGGAACCATGGATCCACCTTCGTGGCCGAGTGCACCACCTCCAGCGGTACGCCCCGACGCAGCAACGCCTCCAACTGGGTGATGCGTCCCGGGGTGGCGATCGCTGCGGCGGCCAGCAGGGCATCGTCGTCGAACTCGTCCAGGGCCGCCTCGGCCGGGTCGCAGTTCAGGCCCAGGCGTCCGTTCTCCAGCGAGCGCATGCCCTTCTGTAGCGACTCCGGGAAGGTCCTCCCGATGGCCATGACCTCGCCCACCGACTGCATGGAGGTACCCAGCACGCCCGAGGTGCCGGGGAACTTCTCGAATGCCCAGCGTGGGATCTTCGTGACCACGTAGTCGATGGTCGGCTCGAAGGCCGCAGGGGTCTTCCTGGTGATGTCGTTGGGGATCTCGTCCAGCGTGTAGCCGACCGCCAGCTTGGCGGCGATCTTGGCGATGGGGAACCCCGTCGCCTTCGACGCCAGGGCCGAGGACCGGCTCACCCGCGGGTTCATCTCGATGATTACCTGCTCACCGGTGGCCGGATTCACCGCGAACTGGACGTTGGAACCGCCGGTCTCCACCCCGACACGGCGGATGCAGGCGAACGATGCATCCCGCATCTCCTGGTACTCCACGTCGGAGAGCGTCTGGGCCGGGGCCACGGTTATCGAGTCGCCCGTGTGGACCCCCATGGGATCCAGGTTCTCGATCGAGCAGATGACCACGCAGTTGTCGGCGCGGTCCCGCATGACCTCCAGCTCGAACTCCTTCCAGCCGGCGATCGACTTCTCGATGAGGATCTCTGAGATCGGGCTGGTCTCGATTCCCGCCGACGCCGCCTTTTCGAACTCCTCGGGGGTGGCGGCCATGCCGGTGCCCTTCCCACCCAGGATGTAGGCGGGGCGTATGACCACGGGAAGGCCGATCGAGTCCACGACCGACCGGGCCTCGACCATCGTGTGGGCGATGCCGGAGTCCGGCACGCTCAGGCCGATCTCGAGCATGGCCTCCTTGAAGCGGCCGCGGTCCTCGGCCGTGGCGATCGCCTCGGCGTCGGCACCGATGAGCTCCACGCCGTACTCCTCGAGCACGCCGGCTTCCACCAGCTCCATGGCGAGGTTCAGGGCCGTCTGGCCGCCGAGCGTGGGGAGCAGGGCGTCAGGCCTCTCCCTGGCGATGACGGCCTCGAGCACGTCCAGCCGGAGGGGCTCCACGTAGGTGGCGTCGGCGAAGTCCGGGTCGGTCATGATCGTCGCCGGGTTGGAGTTGACCAGGATCACCCGGTAGCCGTCCTCCCCCAGTACCCGGCAGGCCTGGGTGCCCGAGTAGTCGAACTCGCAGGCCTGGCCGATCACGATGGGACCGGAGCCGATGAGCAGGATGCTCTGGATGTCGTCACGGCGGGGCATCAGCCACGTCCTCCCGCCGGGCCGACGACCGCTGCCATCATGTCCTCGAACTCCGCGAACAGGTAGCGGCTGTCATGTGGGCCCGGGCCGGCTTCGGGGTGGTACTGCACGCTGAAGGCCGGCACGTCACGGCAACGGATCCCCTCGACTGTCTGGTCGTTGAGGTTGACGTGGGTGAGCTGCGCCGAGGGGATCGAGCCCTCCGCCACGCAGTAGTTGTGGTTCTGGCTGGTGATCTCAACCCTGCCGGTGGCCAGGTTGCGGACCGGGTGGTTCCCGCCGTGGTGCCCGAACGGCAGCTTGAACGTCTCGGCTCCCAGCGTCCCGGCCAGCAGTTGGTGGCCCAGGCAGATGCCGAAGATGGGGACCTCGCCCAGCAGGGCCGCAATGATGCTCCGGATGTCGGACAGTGGCCCGGGGTCGCCGGGACCGTTGGAGAGGAAGACGCCGTCCGGCTGCATTGCCAGCACGTCATCCGCAGGCGTGTACGCCGGGACCACGGTGACCTCGCCCAGGCCGGAGAGGTGCTCCAGGATGGTCGCCTTGATCCCGAAGTCGTAGGCCACGATCCGTCGGGCCCCGCCGGTGGACGAGATGACCGTCGGGGCGTCGCACGTCACTTCGGAGACCAGGTCGATCCCTTCCGTGCCGGGCTCGGCGGCCGCCGCTGCGGCGAGGGTGGACGCATCGGCCGTTCCGAAGGCCCCCGGCATGGCACCGGCATCTCGCAGGTGACGGGTCAGGCGACGGGTGTCGATACCGGCGATGCCCGGCACGCCGTTTGCCCGCAGCAGCCCGTCCAGGTCGTCCGACGACCGCCAACTGCTCCGCCTCCGGGCCAGGTCGCGCACCACGATGCCGCGACAGAACGGCCGCCGGCTCTCGTGGTCGTCCCGGCTGACGCCGTAGTTGCCGATGTGGGCCACGGTGAAGGTGATGATCTGGCCCGCGTAGGAGGGGTCGGTGATGACCTCCTGGTAGCCCGAGAGGACGGTGTTGAAGACCACCTCGCCGGTGGCCACCCCGCCTTCGGGTTCAGCTCCGATGGCCTCCCCCTCGAACACCTCTCCATCGGCCAGGACCAGGGCGGCTTCGACGATGTGCTGTCGGGTCACCGCCGGGCCTCGCCGTCGACCACGACGGGTTCGCCGGCACGGATGGTGTGGCGGACGCGACCCCGCAGCGTCCGACCCTCGTACGGGGTGTTGGAGCTGAGGCTCGCCATGGCCGCACCCGAGACCGTCCAGGTCTCGTCGGGGTCCACCACGCAGAGGTTCGCCGGGGCGCCCGGTACCACCGGGACACCATGCCGGTCCGCCACGCCGGCGATGGCCGCCGGGCGCCAGGAGAGGAGCGCCAGCACCTCGGGGAGGTCCAGTCCGGAATCGCCGAGGGCCAGCGAGAAGGCGGTCTCGAGGCCGAGCATCCCCGCGGGAGCCTGGTCGAAGGGCATCTCCTTGGTGTGCGGGGCGTGCGGCGCGTGGTCCGTGGCGATCGCGTCGATCGTTCCGTCGGCGAGACCCTCGCGGATCGCCCTCACGTCGACATCGGTCCTCAACGGCGGATGGACCTTGAACACCGGGTCGTACGAGGCGCAGGCGGCGTCGGTGAGGATGAAGTGGTGGGTGGTGGCCTCGGCGGTGACCGGCAGGCCCGCGGCCTTGGCACCCCTCACCATGGCCACCGAACTGGCCGTCGAGAGGTGCTGGAAGTGCAGGTGGGCACCGGTCATCCGGACCAGCGCTATGTCCCGCATGACCATCAGCTCCTCGGCCTCGGCCGGCTGGCCCGGGATTCCGAGGCGCGACGACCACTCCCCCTCGTGCATGTAGCCGCCGGCTGACAGGGCCGCCACCTCGCAGTGTTGGGCCAGCACCACGGGTCGACCAAGTCTCCTGCCGAGGCCCGTCGAGTACTCCATGATCCGACGCATCAGGCGCGGGTCCTGGAGACCGGTTCCATCGTCTGTGAAGATCCCCACCCCGGCGTCCACCAGTTCGCCCATGGGCGCCATGTCGACGCCATCACGACGCAGCGTCATGGCCGCCGTCGGGATGATCTCGCAGGTGGAGCGTCGACCCAGCGACCTCACCTGTTCCACGACGGCCACGCAGTCGGTGGTCGGATCGGTGTTGGGCATGGCGACGAGGGCCGTGTACCCGCCCAGGGAACCACCCCTGGCACCGGTCTGGATCGTCTCGGCCTCCTCGAGGCCCGGTTCACGGAGATGGGCATGCAGGTCCACGAAGCCCGGTGAGACCACGCAGCCGCTGGCGTCGAGGTTCACGTCGCCGGTGAGGCCGGTGCCCACTGCAGCGATGAGGCCATCCTCGCCGATCTCGACGTCGAGGATCCGCTCACCCCCACTGTCGATTATCCGTCCACCTCTCAGCACCAGGCTCATCGGTCGCCCTCCACGCTGTCGCCGGCGTCCACCGCCCCGAGTTGGCGGCCTGAACCCAGAAGGAGGAACAGGACGGCCATACGCACCGACACGCCGTTGACGACCTGGTCCAGGATCACCGACCGCTGGTCGGTGGCCGCCTCTGCAGAGATCTCGACCCCGCGGTTGGTCGGTCCGGGGTGGAGCACCAGCGCATCGCTCCTCATCCGGGCGACCCGTCCCGCAGTCAGGCAGAAGTCGGAGGCGTACTCCCGGAGCGACGGGATGAGGCCCTCGGTGATGCGCTCGCCCTGGATGCGCAGCAGGTACACGGCGTCCAGGTCGCCGAGGATGGGATCCAGTTCGTGGACGACGGTCACCGGCCAGCCCTCAATGGCCGGGGGCAGCAGGGTCGCCGGGGCCACCAGCACCACCTCGGCCCCCAGTGCGGTGAAGGCCAGGACGTTGGATCTGGCAACCCTGGAATGCCGGACGTCGCCGATGATGGCGATCCGCATCCCGTCCAGGGATCCCCGGCGTTCCCGCAGCGTGTAGCAGTCCAGGAGCGCCTGAGTCGGATGCTCGTGGCAGCCGTCTCCGGCGTTGACCACCGACAGGTCGGTCCATCCGGCCACCCGGTGGGCGGTGCCGGCCATCGAGTGGCGAACCACCAGGAGGTCGGCTCCGTACGCGGCGATCACCTCGACGGTGTCACGGATGCTCTCTCCCTTGCTGAGCGACGAGGTGCCGGCGTTGAATGCGACCGTGTCGGCCGAGAGGCGCCTGGCTGCCACCTCGAACGACATCCGGGTCCGGGTGGAACCCTCGAAGAACACGGTGGCCACCGTCCGACCACGCAGTGCCGGAACCTTGGGGATGGGGCGACGGCCGATCTCGGCGAACGTGTCGGTCAGGTCCAGGATCTCCTCCAGGTCGGACCGGTCCATTCCACCGATGCCCAGCAGGTGCCGGCCCCGATCGTTGTCCGCTCGGCGGTCGATGACGGCACTCACTTCTGCATCACCCCGAGGTCGACGCCTTCGGCGTGCACGTCCACCACCTCGTCACGGCGCGTCGGCAGGTTCTTGCCCACGTAGTCGGGACGTATGGGCAGTTCCCTATGACCGCGGTCGACCATCACCGCCAGCTGGATCGAGCGGGGCCTGCCGAAGTCGCAGAGGGCGTCCAGGGCGGCCCGGATGGTCCGGCCGGTGAAGAGCACGTCATCGACCAGCACCACGATCCGCCCATCCAGGTCGGTCGTCAGGTCGGTGACGGCCTCGGGGACGACGGGACGCAGGCCGATGTCGTCCCGGTGGAGCGCGACGTCCAGGGTTCCGAGCAACGGATGGACGCCCTCGATGTCGGCGAGGGTCTCGGCCAGGCGCTCGGCGACCGGCACTCCGCCGGTCTGCAGTCCCACCACCACCAGGTCGTCCACACCGTGGTTCCGCTCGATGACCTCGTGGGCCATGCGACGAATCGCCCTGCCCATGTCATCGGTGCCCATGATCCGCGCGTGGGACACGAAGACGCCCCCGAACGGGGGCGTCTGACGTCGTTCTCGTTCGGCCATCGGCCTCGTTCTCCTCGATCCGTCCGGGCCTCACGGGACCCGATTCACGGTCGAAGGGGAACCCTACACGCGTCGGCCCGATCCGGTCATGGCGCCTGCCGCCATGACCAGGCGACCATCATCGCGACGACCCACCTCCCCATAGCCGGCAGCCAGCGCTACGGCCACCGATCCAGGGTTGGCGGGTTCTACCTCGGCCACCAGGACGTTCAGCCCGAGTGGTGGGCCCAGCGCCCAGGTCGTCAGGAGGCGGACCATCTCGGTGGCCACGCCCCGTCGACGGTGCCGGTCCACGGTCCACCAGCCGATCATGGCAATGCCATCCTCCGGGTCGAAAGACGAGAGCCCGACCTCGCCCAGAACACCGGCAGCCGCTTCGACGGCCAAGCCGGATCCGATGCCCGGCCCGGTGACGGGCTCCACGGCCACCAGGTCCAGCGCCAGGCCCGCACGCCGCCTGTCGGCGTCGCCGGCGATCCAGTCGGCTGCGGCAGCCTGGTCGGCATGATCGGGCACGGGCAACCAGCGTCGGATCTCGGGGTCGGACCAGGCGGCTGCGAGGGTGGCGGCATCCCCCACCTCCCAGGGCCTCAGGAGGCACCGCATCCCGGCCAGCGTCGGCTCGGGCAGCGGCAGGTACATCACGCCGGGTCGGCCCCCGACGGTCGGACCTCTTCGGCTATCCCCGACACCACGCCGTTGACGAACCGGGCCGAGCGTTCAGTCGAGTAGTTGCCGGCCAACTCCACCACCTCGGCCAGGACCGCCGACGTCGGTACATCGCTCCTGTACGACAGCTCGTAGACCGCCAGGCGCAGCAGTGCCCGGTCGACCGCAGGCATCCGGTCCGTACGCCAACCTTCGGCGAACCGGTCGATGAGAACGTCCACCTCGGCCATGACACCGGCCACGCCCTCGACGAGTTCGACGGCGTAGTCGCCCGGAGCCACGGTCTGATCGGCCAGCACCTCCAGGAGGCCCACGCCGCGGGACTCCGCCGCATAGAGGATGGCGAGCGCCGATTCCCGGGCTTCGCGCCGGGAACCGATCGGATCTGCCGTCCGGGCCATGGAAAGCCTGCTCAGGCCCGGCTGAGGTACTCGCCGGAGCGCGTATCCACCTTGACCCGCTCGTCGTTCTCGATGAACAGCGGGACCTGGACGACCAGACCGGTCTCCAACGTGGCCGGCTTGCGTGCCCCGGAGACACGGTCACCCTGTATCCCCGGTTCCGTCTGGGCGATCACCAGCTCGACGGAGGCCGGAAGCTCCACGCCGATCACCTCGTCGCCGTACATGAGGATCAACGTCGTGCCCTGCTCGACCATGTAATTCGTGGCGTCACCCAGGGTCGTCGGCGTGACCTGGATCTGGTCGTACGTCTGGTCGTCCATCAGCACGTAGTCGGCACCGTCCCTGTACAGGAACTGCATGGAGCGCTTGTCGATGATGGCCCGCTCGACCTTCTCACCCGCCCGGAACGTCCGGTCCACGACCGAGCCGGTTCGCACGTTGCGGAGCGTGGTCCTCACGAAGGCGTGGCCCTTGCCGGGCTTGACGTGCTGGAAGTCGACCACCTGGACCAGGCCACGGTCCAGCTCCAGCGTCATCCCGTTCTTCAGGTCATTGGTTGTGATGGTCGGCATTTCGACTCCGGCGGGTTTCGACTCGCGAGGCTGGGTTGTGGTGGCAGGGCGTCCGGGCCATGGTCCGCCGGCTCACAGTTCCTTCGGTGACAGGGTGAGTCGACGGTGGCCGTCAGCGGTGACGAGCACGGTGTCCTCCCAACGGACACCGCCGAAACCGCCGAGGTAGGCCCCCGGTTCCACGGTGACCACCTGACCGGCACGCAGGGTACCAGTGGACGTGGACGAGACAGCCGGCCCCTCGTGGATGTCCAGGCCCACACCGTGGCCGGTGCCGTGGGAGAAGGCATCGCCCAGTCCCGCTGCCTCCAGGGTGGAGCGGCAGGCTGCGTCCACCTCGGCGATCGGCACGCCGTCGGCGACCACCGCCAACCCGGCCAACTGGGCATCCAGGACCGCCCCGAGGAGGTCGGCGGCCCTACCGGTGCCGGTGCCGCCGATCCGCAGGGAACGGGTCATGTCGGACCGGTAGCCGTCGACCATGGCGCCGAAGTCGCATACCACCAGGTCGCCATCCAGCATGGGCCTGGGTCCGGGACGGGCGTGGGGCAGGGCGCTGTTGGGACCGGCGGCCACGATCGTCTCGAACGCCCGGTCCGACGCTCCTCCGGACCGCACCGCATGGTCGAGTGCCGTGGCGATCTCCTCCTCCACGGCGCCTGCCAGGATCGATGGCAGGACCCCGGCGAGTGCCTCGTCGGCGATGGCCGCCGCCTCGGCGATGCGGTCCACCTCCCCCTCGTCCTTCAGCTCCCGGAGGCCCTCCACGAGGCCGTCGGTGGCCACCGGCGGCCCGGACAGGAGGTCGACCAGGCGGAGCTGCTCCGACCACGTGATGGACCCGGCCTCCAGGCCCACACGGCTCCTTTCGGCAGCCAGGGAGGTGATCGGCGACCTGTCCCCACCACTCACCACGACCACGTCCGCGACCGCACCGGCGGCGGCCACCTGGTCGGGAGCCTGGTCCCGGTAACGGCCATCGGTGACGAGGACGGCCCGGTCGACATCCACCCAGAGGCTTCCGGCAGAACCGGTGAAGCCCGTCAGGTACCGGACGTTGGTGTTGGAGGTGACCAGCAGCGCATCCAAGCCCGCCGGATCCAGCAGCCCCCTGAGGCGGTCCAGGCGCCCGTCCACCCGTAGCGGCGCCAACCCGGCCGACGGGACGGTGCTCACCCGTCCAGGAGGTCGGCCACCGCCTCGACCGCCATCCGGTAGCCGGCCCCACCGAAACCGGCGATGGTCCCGGAGGCCACCGGCGCGACCACCGAGGTGTGGCGCCACGGTTCGCGGGCCGCCGGGTTGGAGAGGTGCAGCTCCACCACCGGACCCTCGAAGGCCGCCAGGGCGTCGTGTATGGCCCATGCATAGTGGGTGAACGCCCCGGGGTTCACCACGATGCCCGCACATCGACCACGCGCCGCATGGATGGCGTCAACCAGCTCGCCCTCGTGGTTGGACTGGACGTGCTCCAGCGTCAGGCCCCGGGCACCGGCTGCGAGCCGGGCGGACTCCACATGGTCGTCCAGGGCTTCCGTGCCGTAGACGTCCGGCTGCCGCTCCCCCAGCAGGTTCAGGTTCGGACCCGAGAGGAGCAGCAGCAGTTGTTTCCTCATGGTCGACATCCTTCCACGGCTCCCGACGTGGGCGACCCCGATTCGGCGGTCACCGGACCGCCTCGATCGTGGCGCGCACGACCCCGGCATCGACGCCGGGCACCACCTCGACCCCGGAGGGGCCGTCCAGAACGAACGTCAGGCCGTCGATGGCCTTCTTGTCTCGCCCCATGGCGGCCATCAACTCGTCGGGATCGGAGCCTGCCGGCAGCGAACCCGAGAGCCCATAGCCGTCCACGACCCTGCGGTGCTCGGCCACGCGTTCGTCGTCGATGCGACCGAGGGAGAGCGCCAACTCGGCTGCGTACACCAGGCCGACGGCGACGGCCTCGCCGTGGCGCAGGTCGTAGCGACCCGTGGTCTCCAGTGCATGGCCGAGCGTGTGCCCGTAGTTCAGGACAGCGCGTCGACCGGCTTCGCGCTCATCGGCGGCGACAACCTCGGCCTTGATCTGCACGCACCGGGCGACCCGCTGCTCCAGCGTGAGGCCGCCCGGGTCGCCGCCCGCCATCTCGCCGCTTCCCGGATCGCCCCCACCCAGGTCGCCCCCGCCCAGGAAGTGGTACTTGGCCATCTCGCCCAGCCCGCAGGCCATCTCGCGCTCGGGCAACGTCTCGAGGACGGTCGTGTCGCAGACCACCGCCGCCGGTTGCCAGAACGCTCCAACCAGGTTCTTGCCCTCGGGGAGGTTCACCCCGGTCTTGCCGCCTATGGCCGCGTCGATCTGGGCCAGCAGGGTGGTTGCCACGTGCACCACCGGCAGACCCCGGTGGTACGAGGCCGCTGCGAAGCCGGCCACGTCGGTGACCACGCCTCCCCCGACGCCCACCACCGCGTCGGCACGGGTCAGGCCCCAGCCGGCGAACGCCGAACAGAGCTCCTCCACGGTGGACAGGCTCTTGGCCGTCTCGCCGTCACCGATCCTGAACACCCGGTATTCGACCCCGGGATCCACCTCCACCGGGACCGAATCCTGGGTGACCACCGCCACCCGGCGGACACCCGTCGGCACGACGGATGCCAGCTCGCCGACGGCGCCCGGCCCGACCAGGACCGGATAGGAGCGACCTCCGGGGAGCTCCACCGTGACCCGGATCACTGGGGCACCCCGCCGGTGGCGGCAACGACGTCGATCACCATGCATCCGACCTCGTCGACCGTCAGGCCGTCGGTGTCAAGCACCACATCCGCAGCCGTCTCGTACGAGGGGCCGCGCTCGTCGGCAAGGCGCCGCAGCACCTCCAGTGGCTCACCGTCGGCCAGGAGGGGCCGGCCGTCCGGGTCCCCCACCCGTCCAGCAAGGGTTTCGGGCGTGGCCCTCAGCCAGACGACGGTGGCGGACCTGGCCAGCACCTCCCGGTTGGACTCGCCGATCAGGACCCCACCACCGGTGGAGATGACCACCGGATCCTCGGCAGCCAGCTGCATGGCCAGGGCCTCCTGCTCGTAGGCGCGAAAAGCCGCCTCGCCGCCCTCGTGGAATATCACGCCGATAGACCGACCAGCCAACTGCGTCACGGCACGGTCCAGGTCCACGTGACGACGGCCCGACCGGGCCGCCACCGCGGCACCCACCGACGTCTTGCCGACGCCCATGAGCCCGACCAGCGCCAGGTGTCGATGGGGTTGCAGCCCGGCGGTCGGTTCCATCCGGACAGGCTACTGACACCGGTCCCGACGGCTGGGACGATTCTCGCCGAGGGGACGCCCGGTGATCAGGCCACGCCGGAGAGGAGGGCCACGGCCACGGCGTTCACGATGTCGGTCCAGCCCATCGCCGTATTCCCCAGGAACCATCCCAGCGGGACCGCAAGGCGGACATCGCCTCCACCCAGGCCGTCACCCGCAAGGCTGCGCACCGCCAGGAGCAGCCCCCGAAGGCCGCCGCACCGATGGACGACCAGACGGCCGGGTTCATGGAGCCGGACGCCAGCCCGTCCGGGCCGGGGTTCAGCGTCGAGTCAGGGCAGCGCGTGCGGCGGCATCCATCGCCGCCACCGGCGCCTCCACACCCGTCCACAGGGTGAAGGCGTGCGCCGCCTGGTACACGAGCATCGAGAGGCCGTTGTGGGCCTCGACACCGCGGCCGCGCAGGGCCGCCAGCCAGGCGGTCTCCGCCGGGTGGTAGATCAGGTCGACGGCCACGGCTCCGGTCGCAACCAGGTCCGGATCAACCGGATGCCCAGCCCCGGAACCGGCCATACCCACCGATGTGGCGTTCACCACGAGGTCCGCCCCGGCGACCGCATCTCGCAGCGATGACAGCTCCAGCGCCCTGCCGGCCTCACCGGCCAGTTCGGCGGCCGTCACCGCGCGACCGGCGGAACGGTTGGCCACGGCCACCTCGACGGCTCCGGCCAGGCCCAGGGCATGCACGACGGCGCGTGCCGCTCCTCCCGCCCCGAGCACCACGGCACGCCGACCCGCCACATCCAAGCCCGCATCGTGTCGCAGGCCGTCCAGGAAGCCGGCCCCATCAGTGTTGTGCCCGACCAGGCGGTCACCATCCGGCACGACGCAGTTGACGACGCCCAGGGCGCCGGCCTCGGAGGCCAGGTCGTCGACGCCGGAGGCCACCGCCGCCTTGTGCGGCATCGTGACGGAGAGCCCACCGATTCCCAGTGCCCGCATCCCTTCCAGGGCGCCGGAGGCCCGCCCTTCCGGAACCTCCATGGCCACACAGGTCCAGTCCAGGCCGGTCTCGGCGAACGCGGCGTTCATGAGGCACGGCGACAACGAGTGGCGAACCGGGTCACCTATCACCGCAGCGAGGCGCGTCTCCCCGCCGACCGGAGGTCGCTCATCCACGTTCGGTTCATCCACAGCCCAGATCCTTCTGCACGCAGACCCTCCTGGCCACCTCGAATTCGGTTGCGGTGACGGCAAAGGTGTGGGCTCCCATGATGCCACCCTCGTCGGTTCGCACGTAGTACAGCCACGGCCCCGGTTCCGGTGCCACCGCCGCCTCCAGCGAGGCCCTACCCGGTGCGGATATCGGCGTCGGGGGCAGTCCGACGATCACCCGGGTGTTCCAGAGCGACACGGTGTCCAGGTCCACCTCGTCAAGCGGCTCGCCGGCCGTCTTGCCGACCGCATACCGGGTGGAGGCATCGATGCCCAACCGCCAGCCGGCAGCCAGGCGGTTGTGGATGACACGGCTGATCCGGACCCGGTCCACGTCCAGCAGGGCCTCCTCCTCGACCAGCGAGGCCACCACCACCGCCTCGTACGGCGTCAGCCCGACCGAAGCGGCGCGCTCCACCAGGTCCAGGTCGGCGACCACCTTCAGGAACTGCCGGTGCATCCGGAGCAGCAGGCCCAGCTCGTCGCCGACGGTCGCCTCGTCCAACTGGTAGGTGTCGGGGAACAGCAGCCCCTCCAGCAGGCGGAACGAAAGGTCTGTCGGGTAGTGCTCCCACGCCAGCCGGTCGCTGATGAGGGCGGCCCTGAGCTCCTCCTCCTCGAAGAGGGGCATGTCGCGCAGGAGTCGGGCGATCGTCTGCTCGATGGTCAGGCCCTCCGGCACGGTCACCCGTATGACCTCCTCGGGCAGCGGACCGAGGTCCAGCACCGAAACGGCCACCGGGAACGAGAGGTGCTCGCGAAGCACGTAGTCGCCAGCCTGGAACGAGTAGTCGATACCCGGATCACAGTCGATCAGCCACCGGATCGCCTGTGGGCAGCGCAGCCACTGGCGGAACATCGCCGGGTTGTCTATTACGCCGACGTCGCCCAGGGCGGCGACCACGTCGTTGGTGGTCCACCCCTCCACGATGACGAACTCGACGTCGGCGCCGGGTAGGCCCACCGGGGTCATCTGGTCGCTGACCCAGTCCATGAACAGCCGGTAGCCGACCAGCAGGCTGAACAGCACGAGGACCAGGACGATCCCCCACCTCGGCAACGGGCCAATGGAGGGTCGGTGGCGGACCCACCGCACATCCGGCCGGACCCCGTCGTCGCTCACCCGTCCTCCGCTTCCGGTACGCCCCCGCCGCCACGCCGGCTGTCCAGCCACGCCTGGAGCATCACCGCAGCGGCCACCATGTCGACGAGCTGTCGACGTCTGGGGCCACGTAGGTCCTGTTCCATGAGGGAGCGCTCGGCGGTGACCGTGGTCAGGCGCTCATCGTAGGTCTCGACCGGAACGGCCAGGTGGGCAGCAATCTCGTCGGCCTCCGCACCCATCTTCCTGGCCATCGGGCCGACAGACCCGTCCAGGGAATACGGAACCCCGACGACGACCACGTCGGCCTCCCACTCGTCGACCAGGGCGGCTATGCAGCGGTGGTCGCCGCGCCGGTCGCCGCTGCGTTGCAGCACCTCGACCGGTGTGGCCATCAGGCCACCGTCGTCGCTGACCGCTACGCCGATCCGCTTGGAGCCGAGGTCGAGGCCCAGAGCCCTCACTGTTCGATCAGCCGGCGTGGGCTGCTGCCCGTGCCTGCTCCAGGGCGTCGGGCAGGTTCTCGGGCGACCTGCCCCCGACGAGGGTCACCTCGGGGTTGGGCCGGCCTCCCCCACCGATGGTCCGTGACGCCTCGGCGAGGATGGCGCCGGCGTCCAGGCCGCTGTCGCCGGAGACCGCTGCGACGAGGATCGCTCCGCCACCCTCGGGGGCCGTTCCCAGGATCACCGCCCTGACGCCGTCCCGGTCCCGGACTGCCACAGCCAGGTCGCGAAGGCCATCACGGTCTATGCCGTCCACCATGGCGGCCACGACGCCATCGGTGGCCGACTCCGCCAACTCGTCGGCACGTCCCAGGGCTGCCTGTCGCTTCCATGACTCCAGTTCCCGACGCAGCCCCCTGGCTTCGTCCAGCCGCTTCTGGATGCCGTCCAGCACGTCGTCCACCGGCACGCCGACCAACTCGGCTGCACGGTCAAGGGTGGCCTCGGCGTCACGGAGGCGGTCGATGGGCGCTGTACCGGTGATGGCCTCGAGCCGTCGAATGTTTGAGCCGATGGAACCCTCCGCCACGATCTTGATCGGCCCGATGTCTCCCAGGGCGGCCACGTGGGTGCCACCACAGAGCTCCGTCGAGTTGGGGCCGGCCTCGAGCACCCTGACCAGGTCGCCGTACTTGTCGCCGAAGAAGGCAATGGCACCGGCGGCCTCCGCCTCGTCCTTCGTCGTCTCGTAGTGACGGCATGCGGGGTTGGCGAGGATGTCGGCATTGGCGAGATCCTCGACGGCAATGACCTGCTCGGGCGTCATGGCCTCGAAGTGGCTGAAGTCGAACCGAAGGCGGTCCGGGCCGACATGGGAACCCTGCTGCTTCACATGGTCTCCCAGCACCCGGCGGAGCGCCGAATGGAGGAGGTGGGTGCCGGTGTGGTTGCGCCGGATGGCGGACCGGCGATCGGCGTCGATGACTGCACTGACCATCTGGCCGACCTCGGGCAACCCCTCGGAGGCATCGACCCGGTGCTGGTGGAGGCCATCGAGGGCCAACGTGGTGTCCAGCACCCTCGTGGAACCTCCCGCATGGACGAGGACGCCTGTGTCGCCGACCTGGCCACCGGCCTCTGCGTAGAACGGCGTGCGGTCCAGGACCACGACATCGCCGAGGGCGAACAGGACCGTCGCCTCCACCTCGTCCACCTCGCGTCCGACGAAGTCGGTCACCCCGTTGGCCTCGAGCACAGCCCTCAGGTCGCCGGCTACGGCGCTGGCGGTGACGTCCCTGCGGGCCGACCTGGCCCTCTGCTGCTGGTCGGCCATGGCCACCTGGAAGCCCTCCAGGTCCACCTCCACATCCCGCTCGGCCGTTATCTCCTCGGTCAACTCCAGCGGGAAGCCGTAGGTGTCGTGCAGCTTGAAGGCCACGTCGCCGGCCAGCCTCCCGTCCTCGCCGAGCTCCCCGAGGGCATCGTCGAGGATGGACAGGCCGACGCGGAGGGTCTCCCGGAAGCGACCCTCCTCACGGTCCAGCACGTCGCGTATGAAGGCATGGTTGCGTTCCAGTTCCGGATAGTCCGGACCCATGATCTCCACGACGGCATCCACCAGCAGGGGCATCATCTGGTCCTCGACGCCGAGCAGCCAGGCATGGCGAACGGCGCGCCGGACTATCCGCCTCAGCACGTAGCCCCGGTCCTCGTTGCTGGGGAACGCTCCGTCGCTGATCAGGAAGGTGGACGACCTGGCGTGGTCGGCCAGGATCCGCTGCGATACATCGGTGCGATCGCCCGAACCGTGGGGAATGCCGCTGATCTCGCCGATCCGGTCCAGTAGGCGTGAGAACTCGTCCGTCTCCCAGACGGAGTCCACGCCCCCGAGCACGCTCAGGATCCGCTCCAGGCCGGCCCCGGTGTCGATGGAGGGTGCGGGCAGTTCGGTCATGGATCCGTCAGCGTGCTGCTCGAACTGCATGAAGACAAGGTTCCAGATCTCGATGTACCGCTCGTCGCCGCCGTGGGCGGGTCCGCCACCGTCGCCGAAGTCGGGGCCCTTGTCCCAGAAGATCTCCGAACACGGCCCACAGGGACCCGTGTCCGCCATCCGCCAGTAATTGTCCTCGTCCAGGCGCTGGATGCGCTCGGCCGGCACGCCCACCTCGTCACGCCAGATCGCCTCGGCCTCGTCGTCGCTGACATGCACGGTGATCCAGAGGCGCTCGGGGTCCAGGCCCAGGCGGTCCGTCACGAACTCCCATGCGAAGGCGCAGGCCTGGGACTTGAAGTAGTCGCCGAAGCTGAAGTTGCCCATCATCTCGAAGAAGGTGAGGTGGCGCAGGGTCCGACCGACCTCGTCCAGGTCGTTGTGCTTGCCGCCGGCCCGCAGGCACTTCTGCACCGTCACGGCCCGTGGCCACGGGGCGGGCTGCTCGCCCACGAAGTAGGGCTTGAACGGCACCATGCCGGCCACCGTGAACAGCAGCGTGGGGTCGTGGGGCAGGAGGTTGCCGGATGCCTCGTGGTGATGCCCGTTGGCGACGAAGAAGTCGACGAAGGCACGGCGCAGGCCGTTGGCGGTGAGGAGGTCTTCGGGAACCTGGCGTGAGTCCATGATCGGCCCAGCCTAGGGATTGCCCGACGTGATGCCGAAGACTCAGCGCAACCGGATCAGCGAAGCGGCGGACGGGCCACCGGTTGTATCGGGCTCAGCGCAGCGACCGGAGGGGCCGGTGCCTCCGACGGTCGCCGTACTCGTGGTCCAGCGCGCTGCGTGTGCGACCCACCTCGGCTCGACCATCCCGGGTGGCTGCCGAGAACTCGCCGGCGATCCGCCGGACGCTTCGCACCATTGCCGTGCCCTGGTCGGCCAACTCGCGTCTCAGGTGCTCGGGCGTGTACCTCTCGACTCCGCGGCGGACCCGGCGACGCAACCAGACCGACGAGGCCGTACCAATAAGCCAGCCGCCCAGCAGCCAGGTGAGACGCCTGCGCATCAGGCCACTCCGTCCCGTCGGCGCTCGGGTCGGATCTGGATCGCAGCGGCCTCGACCACCGGATCGCCTACGCCTCGACCCGATGTTCCGCCCCTGAGTCGTCGGAGGAACCGGCCGAAGCCGGCCGCCATGGAGGCAGCCCCGATGAATGGCGGCGACAGCGCCCGATAGGTCAGGCGGGACGCCGCATCCACCGTGGTGGAGATGTCCTCGGCCGTGTCCAGCAGGTCGTCCACCCTCTCCAACCCGACCGTTGCGTGGTCCACCGCCCTGCGCAGGTCAGCGACCATGGGCACGGCTTCCTCCCGGAGCAGGTCCACGGTCTGGCGCAGGGTCCGCAGCGTCCTCACCAGGGATGACACCGCCACCACCAGGACGGCTATCGCCGCCAGGCAGACGATCGCCACCAGTACCGCCGCCAGGTCACCTGCCTCCATCGCGTCCTGCTCCTCCGTCGGCCGACGGTCGTCCAGCCATCCGGCCTGCTACCTCGGCCTCGTAGCCGTGTGGCGACGGATCGTAGTAGACGTTGCCCTCCACCTCATCGGGCCGGTAGCGCTGCTCCACCCATCCATCGGCGTGGTCGTGGGGGTAGTCGTACCCGGTGCCATGGCCCAACTGGGCAGCGCCCCTGTAGTGGGCGTCCCTCAGGTGCATGGGCACCTCACCGGTACCCGACGCCCTGGCGTCGCCCTCCGCCCTGCCCAGGGCCACCGTCACCCGGTTCGACTTGGGTGCCGTCGCCAGGTGGACGACGGCCTGGGCCAGGTTCAGCTTCGCCTCGGGCAGTCCCACGAACTCCACAGCGTGTGCCGCAGCGTTGGCCACGAGCAGCCCCATCGGATCCGCCATCCCCACGTCCTCGCTGGCCAGTACCACCAGCCGGCGGGCGATGAACCGGGCGTCCTCCCCGGCGGCCAGCATCCGGGCAAGCCAGTACAGCCCGGCGTCGACGTCTGATCCCCGGATGCTCTTGATGAAGGCGCTGATCACGTCGAAGTGGTCGTCACGCCCGTAGCGCAGTGCCTTGGTGCCGAGCGCCGCCTCGGCATCGCCGAGGGTGATCCGTCCCTCCCCCCTTCCGACGGCTAGGGCTGCCGCCACCTCCAGGCTGGTAAGCGCGTGGCGCCCGTCCCCGGCCGCCCTGTCAACCAGGAGTTCCATGGCGTCCTCGTCGGCAGCCACCTCCTCGGCCTCCAGGCCCCGCTCCAGGAGGCGCCTCACGGCATCCGGACCCAGCAGCTCGAGGCGGAACAGGGTGGAACGCGACAGCAGCGGTGGGTTCAGCTCGAAGAAGGGGTTCTCGGTGGTCGCACCGATTAGGACCAGCAGGCCGGACTCCACCGACGGCAGGAGGGCATCCTGCTGGGCCTTGTTGAACCGGTGGACCTCGTCCAGGAACAAGATGGTGCCGACGTCGCGTTCACCCAGGCGGGCCTCGGCTCGTGCCACCAGCTCCCGCACGTCCTTGACGCTGGCGTTGACAGCCGACAGCTCGGAGAACTCCTGGGCGGTGACGCGTGCGATGAGGCGGGCCACCGAGGTCTTGCCCGTGCCCGGCGGACCCCACAGGATCACCGACGAGAGGCGGTCGGATTCGATGAGCTGGCGGAGCGGCCTTCCGGGGCCCAACAGGTGGTCCTGGCCGACGATGTCGTCCAGGCGCGTCGGGCGTAGCCGATCTGCCAGTGGTGCCCGTCGGGCGAGTCGTTCCTCGGCTGCGCTGGCGAAGAGGTCCCCGGACACGGCCGGAGGCTACCCGGCCCCCGGAGTCCCACCCGGCTACGCCTGGCTGGCCGGCGGCAGGACCCTCAGGCCCAGTTCCTCGAGCTGCCAGTCGTCGATCGGGGTGGGCGCTCCGGTCAACGGATCTGCTCCGGACTGGGTCTTGGGATAGGCGATCACCTCGCGGATGTTCTCCTCTCCCGCCAGGACCGCCGTGAGGCGGTCCATCCCGAAGGCGAAGCCGGCATGCGGTGGCGGACCGTAGCGGAAGGCATCCAGCAGGAAGCCGAACTTTGTCTGCGCCTCGGCTGCGCCGATCCCGAGGATGGCGAATATCTGCTCCTGGACCTCGCGCTGGTGTATCCGCACGCTCCCGGAGCCCAGTTCCCAGCCGTTCAGCACCAGGTCGTAGGCCTGCGACCTCACGTCCAGCAGGTCGCCACGATCCAGGGCGTCCATGTCGTCTGGGTGGGGCATGGTGAACGGGTGGTGTGCGGGAATCGGGTTCCCCGCATCGTCAATGCCCTCGAACAGCGGGAAGTCGACCACCCACAGGAAGTGGAGGCCTCCCTCCGTCACCGGTGGACGGCCCAGCTGGATTCGCAGCAGGCCGAGGATGTGCCTGGCGGCGCGGCGCTCGTCGGCCACTATGAGGATCAGGTCCCCCACCTCGGCGTCCATCGCCGTAGCGACGGCCGACTGCTCGTCATCGGTCAGGAACTTGGCCACCGGCGAGTTGAGGCCGTCCTCGGTGACCTTCATCCACACCAGGCCCTTCGCCCCCCATGTCCGGCACTGGTCCGTGATCTCGTCCAGTCGGTTGCGGGACGTCTCGGCACCACCCGGCACCCGGATGCCCTTCACGCACGGTGCCTGGAACGCACGGAACTCCGTGGCGGCGAACACCTCGGTCAACTCGACCAGTTCCATCTTGAACCGGATATCGGGCTTGTCGGTGCCGAACCGCTCCATGGCCTCCAGCCACGACATCCGTGGGATCTCGCCGAGGCGTTCACCCGTGACCGCCTCGGCCGCCGATGCCACCGTGTGTGAGATGAAGGCCAGCACGTCGTCCTGGGAGACGAAGCTGGCCTCGGCGTCGAGCTGCATGAATTCGAACTGGCGGTCCGCCCTCAGGTCCTCGTCGCGAAGGCAGCGGGCAATCTGGTAGTAGCGGTCGATGCCGCCCACCATGCAGAGCTGCTTGAAGAGCTGCGGGCTCTGGGGAAGGGCGTAGAACGAGCCGGGTTCCTTGCGCGACGGAACCACGAAGTCGCGTGCGCCCTCCGGCGAGCTGGCTATGAGCATCGGGGTCTCCACCTCGATGAACCCCTGCTCCTCCATGGCGGTCCGCACGGCGCTGTTCACCCGGGCCCGCACCTCCAGGTTCCGCTGCAGGCGGGAACGCCGCAGGTCCAGGTAGCGGTGGCGAAGGCGGAGAACCTCGTCCACCTCCGTGCGGTCGTCCAGGGGGAAGGGCAGGGGATCCGACGTGGACAGGATCGTCACCTCGTCCACGTCGATCTCGATGGCGCCCGTCGGCAAGGCCTCGTTGGCGGTGTCGTTCGGACGGAGCCGCACGCTGCCGGTGACCTGCAGGACGTACTCGCTGCGCAGGTCGTGCGCGCCGTCGATCACCAGCTGCACCATGCCGCTGCGATCCCGCAGGTCGACGAAGGCGAGGTGCTCTCCGTGCTCACGCCGCCGGTCGACCCAGCCACAGAGCGTGACGCTGCGGTCCACGTCGTCGGCCCGCAGGTCGCCACAGCGATCGGTCCTCATGGAGGTGGAGTAGTCGGTCAACGAAGCCTCGCTCGCAGGATGTCGATCATCGAATCCAGGGCGACGGTCTCCTGTCCACCGTCGCCCCTCAGGTCCCGGACGACCACCGTGCCGGCCGCCAACTCGTCCTCGCCCACTATCACCGCCATTGCAGCTCCGCTCCGGTCGGCGGCCTTCATCTGGGCCTTCATGGACCGGCCGTCCCATGCCCGGTCAGCCCGCAGGCCGGCCCGGCGCAGGTCGTCGGTCAGCACCACGGCCCGCTCGCCTCCCGTGGTGTCCACCACGAAGACGTCGATGGACGAGGTGGGTGCGTCGAACACGCCCTCCGCATCACATGCCAGCAGGGTCCGGTCCACCCCGAGGGCAAAGCCCACGCCCGGCGTGGCAGGGGCTCCCAGGTCCTCGGCCAGCCCGTCGTAGCGCCCTCCGCCTCCCACGGCGTCCTGGGCGGCATCCAGCGCCTCGGCGACGAACTCGAAGGTGGTTCGCACGTAGTAGTCCAACCCGCGCACCAGGCGGGGAGACACCGTGAACGGGACCCCGAGGGCGGCGAGGGCGTCGGTGACCCGGCCGAAGTGCGCCTCAGCATCGTCGGACAGGTGGTCCAGCATGCTGGGAGCGGCAGCCACCAGGGCGGTGTCGGCCTCCCTGCGGGAGTCGAGCACCCGAAGGGGGTTCACGGCGAGGGTCGTGCGGGACTCCTCGCTGAGGGAGTCCAGGTCCGCCGAGAAGTGGGCCCGCAGCGCCTCGACGTAGCGGGCACGGTCACCGGGACTGCCCAGCGAGTTGACCGCCAGGGTCACCCGGCGCAGGCCCAGGCGCTCGTAGAACCGCCACGCCAGGGCGATCACCTCGGCGTCCACGTGTGCGTCCTCCGGACCCAGGACCTCCACGCCAACCTGGTCGAACTGGCGGTAGCGCCCCTTCTGGGCACGCTCGTAGCGGAAGTTGGGGCCTGCGTACCAGGCCTTCCAGGGAACCACGGGTCGGTGCTCAGCGAACGCCCGCACCACCGAGGCGGTCTGTTCGGGGCGCAGGGCGATCTGGCGACCTCCCCTGTCCTCGAAGGAGTACATCTCCTTGCGGACAACGTCGGTTGCCTGTCCGAGGCGCTGGAACACCTCGACGTGCTCGAACATCGGAGGTATGACCTCCAGGTAGCCCGCCGAGGAGACCACGTCGGCGAATACGTCGACCAGTGACCGCCACCGGGCGGAGTCCGGCCAGAGAATGTCGCGGGTGCCCTTGGGGGCACGAAAGGCGTGGTCCACCACAGCGATGGAGGCTACCGGCCCCTCTGCGGCGCAGGCTGTGGTTCGTGTCGCCGAATCAACCGGTGGCCTCCCGGCCGACCACCGACGGCCGGGTCACACGGCAGAGGTCAGTCCCCGCCGCCACCGGGGACCACCCGGTGGACGTCGTAGACGGAGTCCACCTTGCGAAGCAGGCGCAGCAGCGACTCGAGGTGCGAGGGATCGCCGATCTCGAACTCGAAGCGCATGGTCGCGACCCGGTCCACCCCACTGGTCGCCGAGCTGGTGGCCAGCACGTTCACGTGGTTGTCGGCCAGCACGCCGGACACGTCCCGGAGGAGTCGGGGCCGGTCCAGCGCCTTGATCTCCACCGACACCACGAAATGGCCCGAGGAGTCGCCGTCCCAGTCCACGTCGATCAGCCGGTCGGCCTGGTCGGCCATCAGCGACACGGCGTTGGCACAGTCCGAGCGGTGGACCGACACGCCCCGGCCCCGGGTCACGAAGCCCATGATCTCGTCGGGCGGAACCGGCGTACAGCACCTGGACAGCCTCACCATCATGTCGTCCAGTCCCTCGACGTGGACGCCGACGGTCCCGGTGTCACGGCGTGGACGCCGCGGCTGGAGGACCTCCACGGCGACGTCGTCCTCGGACTCGAGTCCCCGCACTGCCTTGACGACCCTCCCCACGACGGCCCGGGCCGAGACGTTGTGCTCGCCCACCGCGGCGTAGAGCGCGTCCGAATCGTGGTAGTTCATCGAGGCCGCAATGTCAGCCATCTCAGCGCCGGCGAGGACCTCGCCCACTGGGAGCCGGACCCGGCGGAGCTCGGCACTGAGGTCCTCGTATCCGGCGTCTATGGCATCCGAACGTCGCTCCTTCGAGTACCAGTGCTTGATCTTGCTGGAGGCCCGGTGGGTGGCCACGAACTGCAGCCAGTCCCGACTGGGGCCGGCACCAGCCTGCCTGGAGGTGACGATCTCGACCGTGTCGCCCGTCTCCAGCCGGGTCTCCAGCGGAACGAGGCGGCCGCCCACCTTGGCGCCGACGCAGGTGTGTCCCACGTCGGTGTGGATCGAATAGGCGAGGTCCACCGGCGTGGCACCGACGGGCAGGGTGACGACCTGGCCGTTGGGGGTGAACACGTAGACCTCGTCCAACTCCAGGTCGGTCTTGAGGTTGGCCATGAAGGTGCCCGGATCCTCGGTCTCGGCCTGCCACTCCACGATGCGCCCCAGCCACGCCATCTCGTCCGACGGCGCCTGGGCCTTGTAGTCCCAGTGGGCTGCCACGCCGTACTCGGCCCGGGCGTGCATCTCGACGGTACGTACCTGGAACTCCACCTGCTTTCCCTGTGGCCCCACGACCGTCGTGTGGAGGGACTGGTAGAGGTTGAACTTGGGCATCGCCACGTAGTCCTTGAACCTGCCCTGCACCGGCTTCCAGGTGGCATGGATCGTTCCCAAGGCGGCGTAGCAGTCCCGCACGCTGTCGACGATCACCCGGACCCCCACCAGGTCGTGGATCTCGTCGAACGACCGCCCCTTCACGATCATCTTCTCGTAGATGCTCCAGAGTTGCTTGGGCCGGCCGGCCACCCCGCCGGAAATTCCCAACTCGGCCAGACGGCCCTCCACCTCGCCGATCAGCTGTGCCAGGTAGAGGTCCCGCTCCGGCGAACGGTCCTGGACCATCTGGTCGATCTGGCTGTACCGCTTGGGATGCAGCGTGGCCAGCGCCAGGTCCTGGAGCTGGTCCTTCACCTCCTGCATTCCCAACCGGTTGGCCAGCGGGGCGTAGATGTCCATGGTCTCCTGGGCCACGCGCTGCTGCTTGTGCTCCGGGAGGGCGGCCAGGGTCCGCATGTTGTGGAGGCGGTCGGCCAACTTGATTATCAGGATGCGGAGGTCCTTGGAGAGCGCCACCAGCATCTTTCGCATGCTGGCCGCCTGCTGCTCCTCCCTCGTGTCGAAGTGGAGCCGGTCCAGCTTGGTCACGCCGTCCACGATCATGCGGACCTCCGAGCCGAAGTCCCGCTCCAGGTCATCCAGGCTGACAGGGGTGTCCTCAACGGCATCGTGGAGGAGGGCGGCCGCAACCGTGGTGTCGTCAAGCCCCTGGCGGGCGACGATGGTGGCGACGGACATCGGATGGTTGATGTACGGCTCGCCCGACTTGCGGATCTGCCCGGCATGTGCCGCCAGGGCCACCTCGTACGCCCGCTCTATGAGCGAGGTGTCGGCGCCGACGTGTCGGTTCCGGAACTCGGTGAGCAGCGTCGAGGTCTCCTCGACCGTCGGCCTGGGGCGGCGGCGCCAGGGCAGGACCCGGGTCACCGTCGCCATGACACGTACCCCGTCATGGCACTACCGCCACCATGTCTCCGATGGGCCTCGTGGTCCTGTCGGCTGGTCAGGCCCGAGCAGGGGCCCATTTGGGGCCGGTCGGCCTCGTCGCGCGACTCCCGCATCCTCCAACGATAGTCGCCAACGACCGATCCTCCGGGGCTCCGGATCCGGTCAGCGCTTCTTCTTACGGGGGCGGGGTGGCGCCCCGCCAGCACCGGGTGCGGCGATCGTCGGACGGCGCTTCGCCGGGCCACCGGTCGGGCTGGAGCGCGGGGCCGCCCGGGTGTCGGATACGGCCGCCTCCTGGCGGCCGATGACCCGCGTCGGACCGTCCACCAACCCACGGGACCTGACCTTCTGGAACACCAGGCGCCAGCGCTCCTCGCGCTCCTTGAGGCCGGCCACGATGGTCGAGGCGAGGAAGAGCGACGAGTAGGAACCCACGAAGATCCCGACCAGCAGTGCGACCGCGAACTCCCGCAGGGTGGTGGCGCCCATGGCCAGCGAACCGATGAGGAGCATCGAGACGACCGGGATGGCCGACGTCACGCTGGTGTTGATGGACCGCATGGCGACCCGGTTCAGGGAGAGGTTCATCAACTCGGTGTACGTGTAGCGATCGGTGGCACCCAGGCGACCGACTATCTCCCGGACCTTGTCGTACACGACGATCGTGTCGTACAGCGAATAGCCCATGATGGTCAGGAATGCAATGACGGTGGCGGGCGTGATCTCGAACTGCAGTATCGAGTAGACGCCGACGCTGAGGACGATGTCGTGGGCGACGGCGACCATCGCCCCGACAGCCATCTTCCACTCCAGGCGCACGGTGATGTAGAGCGCCACGACGATGAAGAAGACCAACAGGGCACGGACGGCCTTGTCGGTCACCTCGTCTCCCCAGGTGGGACCGACCTGCTCGAATGCCTCGACCGGCCCGAGTTCCGCCGCCAGGACGTCGCGTATCTCGGTGGCCCTGGTCGGATCCTGGACGTCGGACCGGATGAGGAGCACCTCGCCGTCCACTATCTGGATCCGGGCATCGGCGGCATCGAGTCGTTCCATCACCTGCCGGGCTTCGGCGACGCTGGTCCCCGGTGAGCGCACCTCGAAGGACGTACCGCCCTCGAAGTCCAGGCCCAGGTTCAGGCCACGCACGCCGAACGAGGCCAGCCCTACCAGCACGGCGACCGTTGAGACGATCACAGCGCGACGCCACAGGCTCGGAAAGTCCACTGGCGACTCGCCCCGGTAGAGGGCGCCCAGGACGCTCATGCCCCGGCCCGCCTGAGGCTGCCTGCCGTGGCCGACACGGCACCGCTGGATGGGAGGCCGAAGCGCTCCGGATGCTCGGCGAACCAACGTGTGGTGGAGAGCAGGCGGATCATCGGTCCCATGAAGAAGTAGGTGGCGACCAGGTCCAGGATGGTGGCCAACCCGAGGTAGAGGGCGAAGCCGCGTACCGCTCCGACGGTCAGGTACCAGAGCAGGCCGGCACTGATGAGGGAGGCCGTGTCCGCCTTGACGATGGTGGAGAAGGCGATCGGAAACGCCCGATCCACCGAGGAGCGGGCCGTCCGCCCGTCGCGCACGTCCTCCTTCAGGTGCTCGAAGTACACGACGTTGGAGTCGACGGAGACACCGATCGCCACGACCATTCCGGTTACCCCGGCGAGGGTCAGCGCCAGGCCCGACTGCGTCCCCAGGTGGGCGATGATCGACCAGAGGAGGGCGCCGGAGACGGCCAGGCTGGCCAGCGCCACGAGACCCAGGATCCGGTAGTAGCCGACGATGAACACGGCGACCAGCAGAAGGCCGATGAGGCCGGACACGACGCCGGCCCGCAACGAGTCCTCACCAATCGTGGCCGAGACCAGGCGGATGTTTTCGGGTTCCAACTCGACGGGCAGGGCGCCGTAGCGCAGCGCCAGGGAGACGTCGTCGGCCTCGATCTTCTCGAAGCCCCCCGAGATGAGGATGGCGTCCCTGCGGAACTCGGGCGCCCGGATCGAGGGAGCGGTCACGACCTGGCCGTCCAGCACGATGGCCAGACGACCGTTGGTGACACCTTCCGAGCGTGGACACGCCGGAGAGCCGGAGAAGCAGAGGGCGGCGATGGCGTTGAAGCCGTCGATGCCCACGGCGCCCTCGTGGAGCTCGAGGCCGACCTGCCACTGGTAGTCGATGAACAGGGCATCGGCGTCGCTTACCGCCTCACCGGTGAGGAGGCTGGGGCCGAGCAGGTAGCGTCGCCCGCCCTCGTCGCCCCTCAGGCCCAGCACCACGAAGTCCCCGGGTCGGTCGTCCTCGGGAAGGGTTACGCCGGCCGGGCCGACTGCCGGGACGACCTCGCCGGTGGCGACTGCCTCGCACGAGGCAGGTATGGCCGACACCACGCCGGAGGCCGGCCGGGAGGCGCCGCGGGCGGAGTACACGCGACAGACGGGCCGGAACCGCAGCTCGGCCGTGGTTCCCACCAGCGAGAGCGCCCGTTCCTGGTCGTCCACGCCGGGCAACGAGACCATCACGCCGTTCTCGGTCCGTGAAATCTCGGGTTCGGCTACGCCCAGGCCGTCCACCCGGTCACGGATGATCTCAACCGCCTGGTCCAGCATCTCCTCGTCGGCCGGGCCGACCGCCACCAACCTGACCGACACGCCGCCCTGCAGGTCGAGGCCTAGCAGCGGCTCGTTTCGCCAGACGACCGTCATCACCGAAGCGGCGACGGTGAGGATGACGATCCCGATCAGGAATACGAGCTGGCGACGTGGCATGGATGTACCGGGTGGCGGGGCAGGGCGGTCTGTGGGCTCAGCCCACTATCGGACCTTCATCGGAATCGTCCTCGGAATCGTTCTCGGAATCCCCGTCGTCGGAATCCTCGTCGTAGGCAGCCGGCTCGTTGAAGCGGCCATCCACGGATCCGCGAAGCACCTTCAGCTCGATGCCGTCGAAGACCTCCAGCCACAGGATGTCGTCCTCCACGTCCTTGACCACGCCGAAGATCCCAGAGTTGAGGACCACCTCGTCGCCCTTCTGGATGGAAGAGACGAGCGCCTGCTGCGCCTTCACCTTCTTCTGCTGCGGGCGGATCATCAGGACGTACATGAGCCCGAAGATGAGGATCAGTGGAATGAAGCCAGCCATGGTTGGAGTTCGTCCTTTGGAGGAGGTCGGCCCCTTGCAGGTAGTCGGTCGAAGACCGTGGGGCCGGTCGGGTCGGATCACCGGACCCGGGCAGCCTAGGCCCGTCGGGTCAGCCCCAGACGGCCAACGTCTCGGTCCTGAATGCCTCGAACCGTCCCTGTTCGATGGCCGCCCTCAACCGGTCCACGAAGTCCAGCAGCCAGGCCAGGTTGTGGAGAGTCAGGAGGCGCCGGCCGGTGGGCTCATCGGTCATCAGGAGGTGCCGAAGGTAGGCGCGTGACCATCGGGCCGCCGGGCTGGCTGGAAACGCCGGATCCAGTGGGAGGTCGTCCCTGGCGAACCGGGCGTTCCGGAGGTTCAGCCTGCCTCCGGTGGTCAGCACGGTTCCGTGGCGTGCGTGCCGGGTGGGTAGCACGCAGTCGAACATGTCGATTCCCCTGGCCACCACCTCCACGAGGCCCGCCGGGTCCCCCAGGCCCATGAAGTAGCGCGGCTGGTCCGACGGCAGCATGGAGGTGACGACGGCCAGCGGTTCCAGCATCTCGTCGCGGGACTCCCCCACGCTCATGCCGCCGACGGCGTAGCCGTCGAAGCCCACCTCGAGTGTCCGCCGGGTGCTCTCGGCCCGCAGCACCGGGTCCACCCCGCCCTGCACTATGCCGAACTGGCACTGGCGTGCGGCGGCGTCCGGGTGGTCCAGGAACGCCCGGCGGCCACGGGCCGCCCATGCCGCCGTCCGCTCCACCGCCCGGCGCAGGACGGGTTCGTCGGCGGGCAGCGCCGGACAGACGTCCAGGACCATCTGGATGTCGGCCCCCAGGTCCGCCTGCACGGATGCCGCCGTCTCCGGGGTGAGCACGTGTGTGGACCCGTCGTAGCTGGACCTGAAGGTCGCCCCGGAATCGTCGACCTTCGGCTTCAGGGAGAAGATCTGGTATCCGCCGCTGTCGGTGAGCGTCACGCCCTCCCAGCCGGCGAACTTCCCGAGTCCGCCCAGGTTCCGGACCACCTCCGTACCGGGACGCAGCATCAGGTGGTACGTGTTGCCCAGCACCACCTCGACGCCCAGGTCCACCAGGTCCTCCGAGGAGAGGTGGCGCACGGCGCCACGGGTACCGACCGGCATGAAGCACGGCGTGGCGAACGACCCGCCGGGGGTGTCGACCCGCCCGGTCCGGGCTCCGCCGTCCGTGGTGGCGGTGGTGAACGCGGCCCTCATGACGGACCGGGTCCCTCGACCTGGCTCACGCTCTGGTGTGGCCCCACGACTACGCCCCCGACCTGTCTGGACGGGCCCGGCCCACGAGCATGGCGTCGCCGAACGACAGGAAGCGGTAGCCGTCTGCCAGCGCCGTCCCGTAGAGCTCCCTCCAGCGGAGTCCGGCGAAGGCCTCGAGCATGACCAGCAGGCTGGAACGCGGTTGGTGGAAGTTGGTCAGGAGGACGTCCACGACCCGGAAGTCGAACGGTGGACGGATGAAGAGGTCGGTCCGGCCCTCCGCGCCGTAGCGTGCCGCCGACTCGAGGGCCCGCACTGTCGTGGTTCCGACGGCGATGACCCTGCTGGCATCCCGACAGGCCTCCAGGGTGGTGTCCGGCACGCAGTACTCCTCCCGGTGCATCCGGTGTTCGTCCAGGTCGTCCACGGTGACCGGGCGGAAGGTGTCCAGCCCGACCACCAGCTCCAGCGATTCGATGCGTGCTCCGGCTGCCCGGCAGGCGTCCAGAACCTGTTCGGTCAGGTGGAGTCCGGCCGTCGGGGCCGCCGCCGACGCGGATCGGCGGCTGTAGACCGTCTGGTAGCGGTCGGGATCCTCCAGGACCGTCGTGAGGTACGGGGGCAACGGCATCTCGCCACAACGGTGGACGGCCTCGAGCACCGGACCGTTGCAGAGCAGCCGGACGTGGCGCCTCCCGTCGCCCAGGTCCCGGCCGACCTCCACCGAGAGGTCGTCGTCCACTGCCAGGGTCGTCCCCTCGGGCAGCTTGCGGCTGGGCCGTACCAGGGCCTCCCAGGTCCCGTCGCCCTCCAGTGCCCTCAACAGCAGCACCTCGGCGCCTCCCCCGGTCCGACGGCGAAGTCGCAATCGGGCGGGCAGCACGCGGGTGTCGTTGACCACCAGCACGTCACCGGGTCCCAGCAGCGATGGCAGGTCTCGGACCGTCCGGTGCACGACGCTGTGACCTACAGCATCCAGCAGCCGGGCCGCCGGCCGGTCCTCCAGGGGCACCTGGGCGATCGCAGCATCCGGGAGCTGGTATGCGAAGTCTTCCGGTCCCATGGGCCGGTCAGCCTAGGTCCGGGGTACGGGGTCCGGCCCCGTCAGCCCGTCGGCTCGTATGACACCTGGGGCAGCTGGTCAGGCTGGCCCGGGGCAGCCTGGTCAGTCCTCGAACAGGGACCCGGCACCGCTCACCGGCACGGCGGGCCTGTTCATCCCCAGGTGGTCGTAGGCGGCAGCCGTGGCCACCCGGCCCTTCGGGGTGCGGTGCAGGAGGCCCTGCTGGATGAGGTACGGCTCGTACACGTCCTCGACGGTGTCCTCCGGCTCGCTGACGCTGATGGACAGGGTTTTGAGCCCCACCGGCCCACCACCGAACCGCCTGCAGAGGACCGAGAGGATCTCCCGGGAGGGCTTGTCGAGGCCCAGGTCGTCCACGCCGAAGAAGGCGAGGCCGTCGCGCGCCACCGGGCCGTCCACCACGCCGCTGCGTTCAACCTGGGCGAAGTCCCTGACCTGGCGGAGCAGCCGGTTGCCGATGCGTGGCGTACCCCGGGATCGTCGGGCGATCTCCGCGGCACCTTCCGCGTCCAGGTCCACGTCGAGGATTCCGGCGGCGCGCGTGACAATGGACTGCAGGTCGGCTGGTTCGTAGTACTCGAGTCGCGCCGTGAGGCCGAACCGGTCGCGGAGTGGCCCGGTGATCAGGCCGGTGCGCGTCGTCGCACCCACGAGGGTGAACGGTGGAAGCTCGAGCCGGATCGAACGGGCGGCCGGCCCCTTGCCAAGGATTATGTCCAGGGCGAAGTCCTCCATGGCCGGGTAGAGGACCTCCTCGACGGCCCGGGCCAGCCGGTGGATCTCGTCGATGAACAGGACGTCGCCGGGTTCCAACTTGGTCAGGATGGCCGCCAGGTCACCGGCACGCTCCAGGGCCGGGCCCGAGGTGACATGCATCTCAGCGGCCATCTCGGCGGCCACGATGTGGGCCAGGGTGGTCTTGCCCAGTCCCGGCGGGCCGGCGAAGAGGAAGTGGTCGGCCGCCTGCCCCCGCCGGCGGGCCGCCTCCAGCATCACCCTGAGGTGGCCCTTCAGCTCGGCCTGGCCGACGAACTCGTCGAGGCGTCGCGGTCGCAGGCCGGCCTCGACCTCCACGTCGTCGACCTCCGGATCCCGGTCCGCTGAGAGGAGCTCGTCTCGCATGGCCAGCCTCCTACACCCGCGCCAGGCGCTGCAGCGCCTCGCGAAGCAGGGTCGCCGGGTCGTCCCCACCCAGGTCGACGAGCACGGCCCGCACCTCGTCGGGGCTGTAGCCGAGGCCACCGAGGGCCTCCTGGACCTCTGATAAGGCGGTGCGACCAACCGTGGTCCCGTCACCGGTGGCGGGAACGCCGTCGATCGGCAGGTCGAGGGAGTTCTTCAGCTCGACGAGCAGCCGGGCGGCGGTCTTCTTGCCGACGCCGGGTACCAGGCAGAGCGCCGCAAGGTCGTCATCGGCCAGGACCCGCGCCAACTCGGCCGGACCGTGCACGCCGAGCACCGACAGGGCCAGTGAGGGACCGACGCCGTGGGCCGACAGGAGGGCCTCGAAGCATGCCCTCTCGGTGCGTTCCAGGAATCCGTAGAGCGTCTGGTCGGCCTCGCGGATGTGGTGGTGGACGTGCAGGAACACCTCGGTCCCGACGTCACCCAGGCGGACCGCCGTGGTGGGCGTCACCACCACCCGATAGCCGACACCCGCCACCTCGACCAGGACCTCCCCCAGGTCGAAGCGCTCCAGCAGGCAACCCCGCAGTGAACCGATCACCGGACCACTGCCTGTCCGGCCGTTCGACCCGACCCGCGAACGGGCGGAAGCATCGCAAGGTGGCAGAGCGCCACGCCCAGGGCATCGGCCGCGTCAACTGGACGAAGTGGCGTGGTGATCCCCAGCTGGGTGCGGACCATCTGATCCATCTGGTCCTTGTCGGCACCGCCCCATCCGGCCACCGCCGACTTGACCTCGTTCGGCGAATAGAGGGCCACCTCGCATCCCGCAGCGGCGGCCTCGGCCATGACCACTCCGGAGGCCTGGCCGGTCTGCATGGCCGTGCGGACGTTCACCTGGAACAACACCCGCTCGATGGCCACCTCGCCGGGCCGGTACTCCCGGATCAGCGCCCTGACCTCGCCCTGAAGCTCGGCGAGGCGACAGGCCAGGTCGGTCTCCGGCGACGTCCGGATCACACCGGCGGCCTCGGCGCGTAGCCGTCGACCGGTACGCGAGACCACGCCGTAGCCACACCGGGTCAGGCCGGGGTCGATACCCAGAACGAACATGTGTACGACTCTAGCGGTGACCACCGCGGAGGTCGGTCACCCCGGCGGCCGGGTCGATCGCCGCGGCAGGCCAGCGGTCGACAGGTCTGACAATGGGCGCGGCGCGTCGGGAAACCGGAGAACCCTGCTGTGCGTCAGTCCTCGAGTGCCTCCAGGACCTCGACCGGAATGTCGAAGTTGGCGTGGACGTCCTGGATGTCGTCGTTGTCGTCGAGTATGTCCAGCAGCCGCAGGACGGCCCTCGCATGCTCGGCGTTGTCGATGGCGACCGTGGTCGTGGCCAGCATCGTCACCTCGGCGTTCAGGAACGGGACCTCGGCGGCCTCGAGCGCCTCGCGCACGCCGGGCAGGTCGGTGGCCTCACAGGTGAGGCGCCACGTCCCGTCCTCGTCCACGAGGTCCTCGGCGCCTGCGTCCAGGGCCACCACCATGATCTCGTCCTCGTCGACCGTGCCGTCCAGCAGGACCACGCCCTTGCGCTCGAACTGCCATGCCACCGCACCCGGCTCGGCCAGCGAACCACCGTTCTTGGAGAGCAGCGACCGGACCTCGGATCCCGTGCGGTTGCGGTTGTCCGTCAGCGTCTCCATGTAGAGGGCCACCCCGTGCGGGGCGTAGCCCTCGTAGGTGATCGACTCGTAGTCGACGCCCTCCAGCTCACCGG
>CAJWFS010000009.1 GCA_913030665.1 uncultured Acidimicrobiaceae bacterium | reverse complement strand
CCGGAAATCCTAGAGTCAGGTGATGGGCCAAGGCGTCAACACCTGGCACTACGGATCGGTCACGCTCCGGTGGGCGGAGTTCAAAGTCGGCGGAGACAACCTCGAATTCTTCTGGGATGCCATCGTGTGACAGAAGTCAGGAATCGATCACGGCCGGAAGTTCCTCGGCATGGACGATGGCCAGCCGCCTGGTGGCCCGGGTCAGGGCGACGTACAGGGCGCGAAGCCCCTGGGCATGCTCCCGGAGGATCCTGGCCGGCTCGACGACGATGGCGCCGTCCACCTCGAGGCCCTTGACGAGCTCAACGGGTACGACGGCCACCCGTGCGTCGAGGCCATGGCGGGTCGCCTGACCGTACGGGAGACCCGCCCGCTCCAGGACGTCCTCCACCTCGGCGGTCTGGGAGTTGGCTGCGATGACGGCGAGGTTTCCAGCCCCCACAGCCTCCAACTCGAAACGGACAGCCTCGGCCAGGCCATCCAGACCCGGGCCACCATCCCCCGCCAACCTCACGAAACGCGGCGGGTCACCCTCTGCCCTGACGGAACGCGGAGGAGCCAGGTCAGGCGCAGCCTCGGCCAGCACGCCGGCCGCCAGGTCCATGAGGGGGCCCGGAATCCGGTAGCCGACGGTCAACTCGTGGCGAACCGCTGGCCGTCGGTCGGGAAGGTGCCTGAGAATCGAGTCCCAGTCGTCGTGGGCCCAGGCACCGGTTGCCTGGGCGATGTCACCGACGACGGTCATGGAACCGTTCAGAGAACGTCGGCCGAGCATGCGCAGGTCCATCGGCGAGAGGTCCTGCACCTCGTCGACCACGATGTGGCCGTAGGTGCGCACGGCATCGGCCTGGCGCTGGCCGGGCCTGGCACCCAGCACTGCCCGGGCCTCGTCCAGGAGGGGTGAATCCGAGGCCGTCCAGAGGAGGTCGTCGGGGTCGGCGACACGCTCCCGGTGGAGCGCCCCGACCTGGGCCGGGGTGAGGGACGGATCAGCGGCACGGATGAGCGCCTGCGAGCCGAAGAGGTCGTTCAGGAGCTGCGCCGGCGTCAGCACCGGCCACATCCATTCCAGGGCCTCCCGGATGGCCATCTCCCCACGGAGGCGTTCCTGCACGGCCTGGGGATCCAGGTCTCCACGGCCACTGGCCGCCAACGCCACGTAGAACTCGGCCTCCACGAATTTGCGGGCTGCGTTGTGGGTCCGGTAGCGGCGCCTCGCCTCGTCCACTATGAACTGCGATTCAGAGGTCGAGAGGCGCAACCACTGGAGCCCGTATCCGACCCTCAGGTCGTGGCGGAGCGCCCTCTGGCGGGTCCGGGCGGCACGGGCCACGAACCGGACCATGCGCAGGTCGCCCTTCAGCCTGCCCACCTCGGCAACCTCGCGACGATCGTCGACCCTGACGCCACCGACGACGTCGCCCAGCGTCGCCAGCACCACGCCGGCCTCGCCGAGTGACGGAAGGACCTGTTCTATGTAGGCGAGGAACAGCCGGTTCGGGCCGACCACCAGCACGCCCTGGCCGGCCAACGGAAACCTGTGCGTATAGAGCAGGTATGCGGCGCGGTGCAGTGCGACGACCGTCTTGCCGGTCCCGGGCCCACCCTGGACGGCGTGCACGCCCGGAAGCGCCGCCCGGATGATCTCGTCCTGTTCGGCCTGGATCGTTCCGACGATGTCGCCGAGGTGACCGGTGCGGGCGGTCTCCAGCGCCACTATCAGAGCACCCTCGCCCCTCAGCCTGTTCCGGTCATCGTCACGGAAGCGATCCAGGTCGCCGAACAGCTCGTCCTCCATGCCCAGCAGGCTCCGACCCCGGCTCACGAAGTGCCGGCGTCGCTTGAGGCCCATGGGCGCCGGACCGGTGGCCCGGTAGAAGGACTCGGCGACCGGTGCGCGCCAGTCCACCAGCACCGGCTCCTGGTCCAGGCCCCAGACCCCGACCCGGCCGATGTAGTAGCGCCCGCCACCGGCATCGACCTCCTGGTCGATGCGACCGAACACCAGCGATGCGTCACCCATGTCCAGCTGGTCGAGCCTGTTCGCCACCGACTCCTGGATGGCTTCCCGCTCGAAACGGGCCTGGTTCGTGCCGCCCCTGCCCACCTCCACCATCGCCGTGAGCTGGAGCGCGCGGGTCCGCGCCGCTTCCAGGCAGGCATACGCCTGGTCGACGTAGGCCTGTTCTGCGATGAGTTCAGGGTGTTCGATGGTCATCGTGGTGCCAGCGGGGCGTGAGTGGAGCGGTTCTGGTGGCCTCTCCGGGGCTGGGACCCGGAATTCGGCCGAAGAACGATCCTACCGGGCGGCCACCAACCGTCATCAGCGGTCCCCGGAGTGGAATCCGGCCCCGTCCGGGGGTCGGAAACCGCCCTCCGGCGTGCGACGATTACCGCCATGACGACGCTCGGACTCATCCTGGGAGCCGGCGGCCTCCATGCCGCCGCCCAGCACGCCGGGGTGCTGGCCGCGCTCGCCGAGGCGACCGCCTGGGACCCACGCACATCAGACGTGGTCGTCGGCACCTCCGCCGGGGCCACCACCGCAGCCAGCCTCCGAGCCGGCCTCTCGGCCGGAGACCACCGGGCCCAATACGTGGGAGACACCCTGTCCGCAGGCGGACAGGCACTCGTCGACCGCGTGACGACACGTCTGGACATGGACCTCCCCCTGGACCGGTCTGGCCGCCGCCTGCCCGCCAAACCCATGCTCCTGCTCCGGGAACTCCTCTCGACCGGCCGCCCCCGACCGGTGGTCTCCCTGGCGGGCCTGCTTCCGGTCGGCTCCCACGACGGTTCGTCCCTGGGCGCCCGTACCCGTGAGATCCACCCTGAGAGGTGGCCGGAACAACCCACCTGGATCTGCGCCCTGGACCTGGACTCGGGGAAGCGGGTGGTCCTCGGCCGCGACGACATCGACGTCGACCTCGGATCCGCGGTCCAGGCCTCGACTGCCGTGCCCGGCTGGTTCGCCCCGGTCGAGATCGACGGCAGGCGCCTGGTGGACGGTGGTGTGCACTCGACAACCAACGCCGACCTCGTGGCCACACTCGGACTGGACCTGGTGGTGGTGTCTTCCTCCAGGACGGTCGGCGGCACGATCGGCAGCGGCGTAGGCCTCGCCAGTGCCTGGCACGGCCGCTCGCTGCGCCGCGAGGTCGAGGCGATCCGGCGGAGGGGCACGACCGTGCTCGTGCTGCAACCCACCGCCACCGAGCTGGCCGGTCGCTCCGGCGACGACCGCTCCGACGAACGGCTCCCCGAGGTGTGCGAGGCGGCACGGGTCTCGGCGCTGGCCCGGTTGAGCCATCCTGAGGCGGCAGGTGCCCGCCGGCTGCTGGATAGCGTCACCACGTGACCGCACCGCATTCGGACTCGCCGTTCCTGGCTGCCTGCCGGGCGGAACCCCATGACCGCACGCCGGTCTGGTTCATGCGCCAGGCGGGTCGCTCGCTACCCGAGTACCGGGCCATCAGGGGTTCGGGCAGCATCCTGAACGCCATCGGCGACGCCGACCTGTCCACGGAGATAACGCTCCAACCGGTCCGGCGCTACGGGGTGGACGCCGCCATCCTGTTCTCCGACATAGTGGTTCCGGCCCACGCCGTGGGCTTCGGGGTCGACGTCCGACCCGGCGTCGGCCCGGTGATCGACCGGCCGTTCGAATGCAGGGCCGACCTGGAACGCCTGCGACCCCTGGAACCCGAGACCGACACCCCCTACGTGCTGGAAACCGTGCGCCAGGTGGTCTCCGACGGGTCCGTGCCGCTGATCGGCTTTGCCGGCGGGCCGTTCACCGTGGCCTCGTATCTCATAGAGGGAGCGCCGTCGCGAACCTACGGACGCACCAAGGCCATGATGCTGGGCGATCCGGAGTTGTGGAACGCCCTCATGGAGCGGCTGGCCGACATGGCCATTGCCTCGCTCCGCTCCCAGATCGACTGCGGGGCATCTGCCATCCAGCTCTTCGACAGTTGGGCCGGGGCCCTCAGCCCGCCGGTCTACGAACGCTGCGTCCTGCCGTTCAGCCGCCGCGTGTTCGAGGGCGTGGCCGACACCGGGGTTCCCCGCATCCACTTCGGCGTCGGCACGGGCGAGATCCTGCACCTCATGGCCGATGCCGGCGCCGACGTGATCGGCGTGGACTGGAGGGTGCCACTGGACGTGGCGCGGCGGCGCCTCGGTGGCGACACCATCCTGCAGGGGAACCTGGATCCGGCCGTGTGCCTGGGTCCGCTGGACGTCGTCGAGGCGGAGGTGGCCGACGTGCTCCGGCGCAACGGCGACCACCCGGGCCACATCTTCAACCTCGGCCACGGCGTCCTACCGGAGATCGATCCCGCGGTCCTAGCCCACATCGTGGACCAGGTCCACGCCCATACCCGGGGAGGCTGATCCTTGGCCGGACGCCGGATCGTGGTGGTCGGGGCTGGCATCACCGGCCTGACGGCCGCCCACCGGCTGGTCGTGGACCACCCGCACCTGGACGTCACGGTCCTCGAAGCCTCCACCGTCACCGGAGGCAAGCTCCGGACCACCCCACTGGCTGGAATCGACATGGACGTCGACGAGGGGGCCGACGCCTTCCTGGTCCGGGTGCCGTGGGCTGCCGACCTGTGTGAAGACCTGGGCCTCGCCGACGAGCTGGTCGCCCCATCAGCACGCAGGGCCTCGCTCTGGCTGGACGGCAGGCTGAGGCCCATCCCCTCTCCCAACGTGCTCGGCGTACCCCTGGACCCGATGACCGTGGCGCCGGGCCTTCTGCCCGACGCCGACCTGGAGCGCCTTGCCGGCGCCGGTCAACCGGACGCCCCCCTTCCGGCCGGCGATCTGAGCGTGGGGCGGGTGATCAGGGCATGTGTGGGCGACACGGTGTTCGAACGCCTCGTGGACCCGCTCATCGGCGGCGTGAACGCCGGACGGGCCGATGACCTGAGCTGTACCACGATGGCCCCCGGGCTGCTGGCGGCGGCGCGCAGCCCAGACGGCCTGCTGGCATCGCTTCGTCACGCCAGCCGGGCAACCGATCCGGCAGCGCCGGTCTTCAATGCGCCTGCGGGCGGAATGGGTCGCCTGGTCGGCGAACTCACAAGCCGGCTGGGCGACCGGATCAGGACCGGGGTGGAGGCCACGGGAATCGAACGGGCCGGCGAGGGCTGGGTGGTGCGGACCTCGGACGGCACGACAGCGGTGGCCGACGCCGTGGTCGTGACCACCCCGGCCCATGTGGCCGCGGCATTGGTGTCCCCACACGCTCCGGAGGCCGCATCCGTCCTGGGCGGGCTCCATCACGCATCGGTGGTGGTCGCCACCATGGCCTGGCGCCGGACCGACCTGGAGGTACCTGACGACCAGAGCGGGTTCCTCGTGGGCCGTGGCGAGGGGCTGCTCATGACTGCCTGCTCGTTCGCCGGTAGCAAGTGGGCACACCTGGACGACCCCGACCACACCATCCTGCGGGTCTCCTGCGGCCGGATCGACGACGAACGCCACGATGCCATGCACGACGCCGGCCTGACCGCTGCGCTGGCTACCGACGTGAGGACCACGCTGGGCGTGCAGGCCCCACCCGTCGTGGTCCGCTTGACGCGTTGGCCCCGCTCACTGGTCCAGTTCCCGGTCGGACACCCGAAGTTGATGGCCGAGGTGGACTCGGCTCTGGCCGCATTGCCGGGCCTCGTGGTCACCGGGGCAGCACGCTACGGCGTGGGCATACCGGCGTGCGTGCGCTCGGGAACGGAGGCAGCAGCCGAGGTCGCCGCCCTGATCGGCTGAAGCGGTCCAGCCGGAACCACCCAGCAACGCCCATATAGGTCGGGAAACCATCGAAACCGGGTAATCCGACACCAGATGGAGGCCCGGACGTGGTTCGATGGTGCCGTGGCACCCGAGACGACCCCCGCCCGCGAATGGGCCGAGGCCCGACCGGGCAGCGGGACAGAGCATCCTGACGACCTTCCCGACACCGCCCACCTGTCCATCGAGCGGACGTTCTGCTTCGCCGACCTGACCGGCTTCACCCGGTACACACGCGAGAACGGTCCGCACGCCGCGGTCGGCCTGCTCGAGGAGTTCCGGGCGGTGTCACGCGACGTGGCTGCCAAGCGGGGCGTCCGGGTGGCCAAGTGGTTGGGCGACGGCGTGATGCTGGTCGGCACGGAGCCGACGCCGGCCATCGCATGGGGAGGCCACATGATCGACCACTTCGAGGAGGAGGCCGACATCAACCTGCGTATCGGGCTGGCGACTGGCCATGCCCTGTTGTTCGAGGGCGACGACTACATCGGCGAACCGGTGAACCTGGCCGCCAAACTCTGCGCCGTGGCGCAGCCCGGCCAGATCCTGGCCAGCTGCGAGGTGGCCGACCTGCCGGAGTGGATCAGGGTCCAGGCCGTCGACCAAGTTGAAATCCGTGGCGTGGGTCCGATCGACGGCATCCAGCACCTCGTGGTGGCCGCCCGCTGACGGGAACCCCGCCGTCAGCCGCAGGACCACCGGCAGCAGGACCACAGGACATGAGCACACCGAAAGTCGAACGGGTCGCTCCCCGACCGCATCCGTCCGTCACCGCGATCCTGGCCGGACTCCTGATCGCCGCCGCTGTCCCCCCGTGGGGCTGGTGGCCGGCGGCCTTCGTGGGCCTCGCCCTCCTGGACCGCCTCCTCGCCGACCGGCCGTCCGCCTCCCGCTTCCGCCGGGGGATGGTCGTCGGCCTGGCGTGGGCACTGCCGTCGACCCTCTGGGTGGTGGACCTCTCGCCTCCCGGCTGGCTCCTGGCCGCCAGCCTGCACGCCCTCCTGCTTGGGCTGGCCGCCGTACTCGTACCGGCAGGACGATGGAGGCGACCTGGGCTCGTAGGGGCGGTCACGCTGGCTGAACTGGTCCGCTGGAGCGTGCCGTTCGGCGGGGTTCCCCTGGCGTCGATCGCCCTCGGCCAGGCGGGCGGCCCGCTGGCCCCCGTGGTCCGTGTGGCCGGTCCCCTGCTGCTGGTCGCCCTCACCGTGACCGTCGGCATGGGCCTCAGCGCGCTCCTGGACGGCAGAAGGGCCGATCGTTCCTCCATGACCGCTACCGGGGTCGTGGCCGCCGCCCTCGCCATTGCCGGCCTGCTGGCCACAACCGCCCCGACGGGTCGGGTGGTGGGCGAGCTGGACGTCGCACTTGTACAGGGTGGCGGGCCCCAGCGGACCCGGGCCACGCCCACCGGGGCGGCGACGGTGTTCGCCAACCAGGTGGAGGCGAACTGGTACGTGCGCACGCCGTTGGACCTGGTGGTGTGGCCGGAGAACGTGGTCAACCCGGTTCCGGAGCCCACCTCCGGTTGGCGCCACGAGGGTCGTCTCTACACCGACGACGCTGCCGAGGCCCTCACCGCCGAGGCGGCACGGCTAGATGCGGTGCTGGTGCCCGGCTGGTTCCACCGGGACGCCGACGACCCGACGGCCAACCTCAACTACCAGACGGCGATCGAACCGGACGGGTCGGTGGTCGACCGTTACGACAAGGTCAGGACGGTTCCGTTCGGCGAATACGTGCCGATGAGGGGCCTGGTCGAACGGCTGGCGCCGGACATGCTCCCGGCACGGGACCTGCGGCCAGGAATCGGACCGGCGATCCTGGACACATCGGTCGGTCGGCTGGGCATCGCCATCTCGTGGGAGGTGTTCTTCGAGCACCGCACCAGAGACGCGGTCCAGAACGGCGGCGAGGTGATCCTGAACCCGACCAACGCTGCCAGCTACTGGCTCACCCAGGTCCAGACCCAGCAGGTGGCCGCCAGTCGGCTCCGGGCGCTCGAGACCGGGCGCTGGGTGCTGCAGGTCGCACCGACCGGCTTCAGCGCCGTGATCGACCCCCAGGGTCGGGTACTGCAACGCACCGGCGTGGGCGAGCAGGCGGTCCTCCACCACCGGGTGGAGCGTCGACAGGGGCTCACCTGGGCCAGCCGGATGGGCACATGGCCCATGGCCGTACTGTCGCTGCTGGCAATGGCAGGTGCCTGGACGGCATCCCGACGCCGCACCTGAACCGGTCGGTCGGTCGGTCGGTCGGTCGAGTTCAAACCGGGCTGACCGCCACTGACGCCCAGACCCGGTGGGGGGCTATCAGGTCGTCACCCGGGAAACGGTCGGCCAGTACCTCTGCGAGTTCGACGTCGAAGGCGGCTGTCGCTTCGGCACTGAGGTCCAAGATTGCCGCGCTCGCTCCTATCCTGCGCCGCCAGGATTTCACTGCATATGAGACGTCCACGTCGAAGGTGAAGGTCTCGAGTTCCACGAGGCCAGCACCGTCTAGTTGGCGTCGCGCCCACGGCCCCGGGTCTCTGAAGCCTCCCAGGTTCCAAGACGGGTTGTGGGTCTGGATGAGTGCCTCGGTGACCCCCGAGACCGTGCCTGGCAACGGCAGCCAGTCGAAGCCGCACACGGCCACGCGACCGCCGGGCACCAGCAGCCGCCTCACCTCGGCGGCGGCAGCGTCGCCATCGAACCAGTGCCAGCACTGGGCGGCCGTGACCACGTCGAACGACGCCGACCCCAGGCCCGTGTCCTCCGCTGGGCACACCCGCCAGGACACGTCTAGGCCCGCCGATTCGGCGAGGTCACCGCCTGCCGCAAGCATCCGGGCGTCCACGTCGATGCCGGTGACCGTGCAGCCACGGGCCGCGAACTGTCGGGCCAGGGTGCCGGTACCGCAGCCCAAGTCCAGCAGCCTCTGCCCGGGCGTTCCGACGCCCAGAGCGACCATCCGGTCTATCCCGGCAGACGGGAAGTCGGCCCTGTGGACGGCGTAGTCGTCGGCAGCCGAACCGAAGCGGTTGCCGTCCACGCCCGGCCCGTCGGCCACCTCAGACCTCCAGCATCAGGGTGGCCGGACCTTCGTTGGTGATCTCCACGACCATGTCGGCCCGGAACCTGCCGGTGGCCACCGTCAGGCCCCGTTCCCTCAGGCCGGCCACCACCAGCTGGACCAGCGGCTCGGCGTGGTCGGATCCGGCAGCGGCACTCCAACCGGGGCGACGACCCCTGGTGGTGTCGCCGTAGAGGGTGAACTGGCTCACCACCAGGACCTCGCCCGCCACCTCCGAGACCGAGAGGTTCATGACGCCGTCGGCGTCATCCATGATCCGCAGTCCCGCCAGCCTGCCAGCCAAGCGATCCGCCTCGTCCGGACCGTCGCTGTGGGTGATTCCGACGAACACGCAGAGGCCGGCAGCCACCTCGCCCACAACCTCGGCATCCACCAACACCGAGGCCCGGGACACCCGCTGAACCAGTGCTCGCACACCGACGACCCTAGGCGTAGGTGTGGCGCTGGGAGGTGGCGACATGGCTCACCCCACCCCGGGGTAGGGATCGGTCCGACCGGCCGCCAGACTTGTCGGATGCCTTCCCCGACCATGGACGCCGGTGACCTGAAACGTCCGGTACCGGCTGCGGACGACCCCCTCCGAATCGCATACCTCGCCTACCGCGGCAAGCCCCACTGTGGTGGACAGGGCGTCTATACGCGCCACCTCACCAGGGCACTCGTCGACCTCGGCCACCATGTAGAGGTGCTGGCCGGACCGCCGTACCCCGACCTGGACGAGCGGGTCCCACTGGTCACGTTGCCCAGCCTGGAGCTCTACAACGACCACTTCCCGATGCGGAAGCCCCGCATCTGGGAGATGAAGACCCGCTGGGACGTCGCCGAGGCGATGTCGTTCAACACCGGCAACTTCTCCGAACCGATGGCGTTCAGCATGAGGGCCAGGGACCACCTCCGCCACCGCACCCACGAGTTCGACCTGGTCCACGACAACCAGTGCCTCGGTTGGGGTGTGTTGCTCATGCAGGAGCGTGACGGGTACCCGGTCCTGTCCACGATCCACCATCCGATCACCGTGGACCGCAGGCTCGAGATCCAACACGCCCGGACCCGCTGGGAGGAGTTCGGGAAGCGTCGCTGGTACGCATTCACCCGGATGCAGACCCAGGTCGCCAAGCGCATGCACAGGGTCATGACCGTCTCGGGGTCCTCAGCCGGCGACATCGCAGCGGACCACCGGGTGGACCCCTCCCGCATCCACGTGGTTCCCGTGGGTGTCGACCCGGACCTGTTCCTGCCAGTAGCGGATGTCAAACGGGTCCCCGGTCGCATCGTCACCACCGCCAGCGCCGACGTGGTCATGAAGGGCCTCAAGTACCTGCTGGAGGCCATCGCCAAGCTCCGCACGGAACGTCACGTGGAGCTGGTCATCATCGGGAAGCCGAACTCCGACAGCGCCTCCACGAAGGTCTTCGAGGACCTCGGCCTAACCGACTGCGTGAGCTACGTCCACAGCGTGCCCGACCAGCGGATCGTCGAGCTCTACAGCGAGGCCGAGGTGGCCTGCGTACCATCGCTCTACGAGGGGTTCTCGCTCCCCGCCATCGAGGCGATGTCCTGTGGCGTGCCGCTGGTGGCCACCACGGGTGGAGCCCTACCCGAGGTGACCGGCACCCACGGGGAGACCTGCTTCCAGGTGCCGCCGGGCGACAGCGACGCCCTGGCCGCCATGCTCCGGACCGTCCTGGACGACCCGGGGCTCCGCGACCGTGTGGGTGCAGCCGGCCGCCGGCGGGTCATCGACCAGTGGAGCTGGCGACACACCGCCCTACGGACCGTGGAGCAATACCGGGCACTCTTGAACGAAACCTCCCGGCGCTGAGGCACCCGTGCTGACCGCTGACTACGAGAGGCTGGGCCTACGGCCCGACGAGCTGGTCCTTGACCTCGGCTGCGGCTTCGGACGCCACGCCTACGAGGCGCTGAGGCGCGGTGCCCACGTGGTGGCCTACGACCTGGGCCTCGACGAACTCCACCAGGTCCTCTCCATCGGTGCCGTCATGCGGGCCGACGGCGAGGTCGCCGACGACGTGGTCCTGGAGTCGGTAAACGGCGACGCCACCGGGCTGCCCTTCGCCGACAGATCCTTCGACAGGATCATCGCCTCGGAGGTAATGGAGCACATCGACGACGACGAGGTGGCCCTCGCCGAGCTGGCCCGGGTGCTGCATCCGGGAGGCGTGCTGGCCGTGACCATTCCGGCACGACTACCCGAGCGGATCTGCTGGGCGCTCTCGTCGGACTACCACGCTCCCGCCCAGGTGGGAGGACACGTCCGCATCTACGGACGTCACGAACTGCAGGACAAGATGGCCGTGGCCGGTCTAGAGGCGATCGGCGCCCATCGGGCCCACGCCCTCCACAGCCCCTACTGGTGGCTGCGTTGCGCTGTGGGTCCGAACCGTCCGATCGAGGAGAGCAGGCTGGTCTCGCTCTACCACCGTCTCCTCACCTGGGACATCGTGAAGGCTCCACGGACGACCCGTATCGCAGAACGGATCCTGACCCCCATGCTGGGCAAGAGCCTCGTGGTGTACGCCCGGAAGCCCGGCGGCACCGTGTCGGCGGGCCCATCACCGGACCGGAAGGAGGTGGCCGGTGTCGCTGCCTGAGCTACCGGGCCTCCTCACAGCCGATGACCTGGTCCTCACGGCCGGAACGATCGCCGAGTGGCAGTTGCCCAACGGGATGATCCCGTGGTTCCCGGGAGGGCACGCCGACCCGTGGAACCACGTAGAGGCCACCATGGCGCTGGCTGTCACGGGGCACCTGGACGAGGCGGAGGCCGCATACCGGTGGCTGGTGGAGAGGCAGCATCCGTCGGGTGCCTGGCACCGGTTCTACCTGGCCGACGGGATCGAGGACCCCAAGTTCGACGGCAACGTGATCGCCTACGTGGCCACCGGCGTATGGCACCACTGGCTGCTGACCGGCGACCGGGGATTCCTGGAGTCGATGTGGTCGGTCGTGGAGCGGGCGATCGACTTCGTACTGGACCTTCAGACCCCCCGTGGCGAGGTCCTGTGGGCCAGGCACGCGGACGGCACACCATGGTCGTTCGCCCTGTTGACGGGATCGGCCAGCATCTGCCACAGCCTGCGATGTGGGGTGGCCGTGGCCGAGGAGATGGGCCACGAGCGACCCGACTGGGAACTCTCGCTGGGCCACCTGGCCCACGTGGTACGTACCCGGCCCGAAGGGGCCTTCGCGCCGAAGGACCGCTGGGCGATGGACTGGTACTACCCGGTGCTGGGCGGTGCCATCACCGGTGCCGACGCCAGACGCCACCTGGCCGACCGCCGCCACGAGTTCGTGATGGAGGGTCGGGGCGTCCGCTGCGTCAGCGACAAGGACTGGGCGACCGCGGCCGAGACCAGCGAGTGCGCCATTGCCCACCAGTTGGTGGGGGACCATGAAACCGCCATGGACCTGTTGGCGACCACTACCCCGATGCGGCGCCAGGACGGCCGGTACCTGACGGGAATCGTCTACCCAGACCTGGTGACCTTCCCCGACAACGAGTGCTCCACCTACACCGCCGCTGCGGTGGTGCTGGCCAGCGACGCCCTGAGTAGTTCCAGTCCTGCGTCGGGGATCTTCGTCGACCACTCCACGCTGCCCGACATCATCGACGTCGAGCCGCTGGTGCACGAAACCGACTGATCACCGGGCCGACAGTCGCCGAACCAGCGGGCGCCTTGGCGGGGTCAGATCCCGGTGTCAGATCCCTGTGCCGGTACGCACCAGCACCCGCAACGATCCGATGGCGTCCACCTCGGCGAAGGCGCCCGATCCGAGGGCCCGGGTCCAGATCTCGTAGGGCGGACGCCCACCTTCGGCCGGGTCCTCGAACACGTCGTGGATGAGCACGGTGCCACCGTGGGCCACCTGCGGCATCCAACCCTCGTAGTCCAGGTGCGCCGGATCCGTGCCGTGGCCACCATCGATGAACAGCAGCGCCAGCGGGGTGGCCCATGCGGCAGCCACGGCCGGGGAGTCGCCCACTAGGGCCACCACCGTGCCCTCCAGGCCGGCCCCGTGGATGGTTCGGCGGAACACCGGCAGGGTGTCCATGAGACCCGTGGTCGGATCCACCAGGTCCGGCTCGTGCCACTCCCAGCCGGCCTGGTTCTCCTCTGAGCCCCGATGGTGGTCCAGTGCGAACAGCAGCCGACCCCCCTCGAGCGCAGCGGCCCCCAGGTAGCAGGTCGACCTGCCGCAGTAGCTGCCCACCTCCAGGAACGGGCCCTCCACGGACACCGCCGCCGCATGCCGGTAGAGCGCCCGACCCTCGTCGGGGGGCATGAACCCGCGGGCGGCGTCGGCATGTGCCAACACCTCGGCTACGCGCTCCGAGGTGGACCCGGCATCGGACATCCTCAGGATCCCGTGGCGCTGTCGCCGTTGTCGGGCCTGTCCCCCCATATGACGTGGTGGAAGACGAGGTAGCGGACGATCCAGAGGGCGGCGAAGGCCCCGGCGTTGGCCAACTGGACCGACAGGGCGCCACCGAAGATGGAATCGACCACGCCGACCACCGCTGTGGAGAGGAACAGGCCTGCGAAGGAGAGGATCCAGAAGGGGGCTATTTCGCCGACGGTGTGACCGCCCTGGTCTTGTTCCCACACGTAGTGGCGGCTCAGCCAGTAGGCGGGCCAACTGCTGATGGTCACCGCTGCGGCGTTGGCGAACGCTCCGGGCCAACCCAGCACGCTGTGGAAGGTGAACAGCAGGCTCTGGCCGACGACGATGTTGACCATCGAGACCCTGGAGAAGCGGATCAGGGTCTGCCCGTGGTCCCGCCAGAGGCGCGCGAGAAGCGAGAGCGGGTTGGAGATCACGACGGGGCAGCCTAACGACGGCGCCCGTGTGGACGGCGTGCAGACCCCCGTTCGGCGATCCGGGTCGGAGGCATCCGGGCCGGAAGCCCGATCAGGCAACGACGTCGTTTAGGAACCCGGGTCCGTCAGGAGGCGTTCGGCCAAGCGCCTGGCCGTTGCGCCCGGTGATTCGTCCGCCGTCTCCGCCCCGCTGGCGGCAGCACCGAAGGCCGCCTCCACCGCTGCAGCGGATGCCGCAAGGACCAGGTGCTCGAGGTGGGAGCGGACCTCGGCCCGCCGCCGCACCTCTCGCCGTGCCTCCAGCAGCCCGGCATCGCGCAGTGCCTCGAGGTGGGTGTCAACGGCGTCGGCCAACTCAGCTACTCCCCTGCCGGTGGTGGCGACCGTGGACACGATCGTGGGCCTGACAACGGCATCGGGGCGACCGTGCCCGGTCAGCTTCGAGAGGTCCAGCATCAGCTCCAGGTCACGTCGGACGTCGGCTGCATCGGGCCGGTCGGACTTGTTCACCGCGAACAGGTCGGCCACCTCAAGAAGGCCGGCCTTGTTGGCCTGGACGGCGTCGCCCATCCCGGGCGTGACCACCACCACCGCCGTGTCGGTCGCCGCCGTCACGTCCACCTCCACCTGTCCCACCCCAACCGTCTCGACGATGACGGGATCGAATCCGGCGACGTCCAGCACGCGCACCATGCCGGGCACGGCCAGTGCCAGGCCTCCGGCATGACCCCGGGTGGCCATGGAGCGGATGAAGACCCCGGCGGCGGCGGCCGCTGTCATGCGGACCCTGTCGCCGAGGATGGCTCCACCGGTCAGCGGGGACGACGGGTCCACGGCCAGCACCGCCGGTCGGCGCCCCTCCTCGGCCAGCCGTATCGCCCAGGCGGCGGTGAGGGTGGACTTCCCGGAGCCTGGCGGGCCGGTCAACCCGACCACGTGGGCGTTGCCGACATGGTCGTGCGTCGCCTCGGCCACCTGTTCGGCCAGGTCCCCGCCACGTTCGACGAAGGTCAGCAGGCGTGCGGTGGCTCGCAACTCGCCGCCACGCGCCGCGGCCACCAACTCCGAGACGGTTCGGTCGGCCACGGGAGCTCCCTGGGAAGTCAGGTCAAAGGCCACGACGGGCTGCGGCAGCCTGGACGCAGGCAACGACCTCCGCTGCAGGCGAACCGGGACCGAGCACCCCGGCCACCCCGGCGGCCGCCAGGGTTGGGCGGTCCTCGTCGGGCACAATGCCGCCGATGACCACCGGCACGTCCAGGCCGGCATCGGCCAGGGCGTCGACCATGAGGGGACCCAGGGTGAGGTGTCCGGCGTTCAGCATCGAGATCCCGACCACATCGGCGTCCTCCTGCTCGACGGCGTCGATGATGCTCGCCGTGGTCTGTCGCAGCCCCAGGTAGACGACCTCCATGCCGCCGTCCCTCAGCATCCTGGCCACCACCTTCAGGCCGCGGTCGTGGCCGTCCAGGCCCAGCTTGGCCAGGACCACCCGGACCGGCGCGGCGTCGGCCATCAGATGACAGCCTGTTCGACGTAGGTCCCGAACACGCCCTCCAGGGCCTCGATGATCTCCCCGATCGTCGTCCGCGCTCTGACGGCCTCCATGAGGGCCGGCATGAGGTTGGTGGTGGGGTCCGATGCCTCGGCCACGACCCGCCGGAGCGAGTCCGCGACCGCACGGTCGTCCCGGGACTGCTTCACGGCGGCCAGACGCTTCAACTGGAGGTCCTCCGTGTCCTGACCGATGCGCAGCAACCGGGCCCGCTCGGCGTCATTGCCTTCGGTGAAGGCGTTGACACCGACGATGATCCGCTCGCCGGCGTTCACCTCGCGCTCGTACCGATAGGCCGCATCGGCTATCTCACCGGCGAACCATCCGCTCTCGATCCCGGCATAGACACCCTCCAGGATGGATCCGCCGCCCAGGTCCTCAAGGTGCTCGAAGACGTCCGTGGCCCGACGCTCCATCTCGTCGGTCATCCACTCCACGTAGTGCGAACCACCCAGCGGATCGGCCACGTTGGCCACGCCGGTCTCGTGGGCGATCACCTGCTGGGTGCGTAGGGCGATGCGGGCCGCCTCCTCGCTGGGGAGGGCCAGGGCCTCGTCGTGGCTGTCGGTGTGGAGGCTCTGGGTGCCGCCCATCACACCCGCCATGGCCTGTAGGGCCACGCGGGCAATGTTCACCTCGGGCTGCTGGGCGGTGAGCGAGACACCGGCGGTCTGGGTGTGAAACCGCAGTTTCAGACTCCGCTCGTCGGTGGCGCCGTAGCGGTCGCGCATCCATCTGGCCCAGATCCGGCGGGCGGCCCGGAACTTGCCGACCTCCTCGAAGAAGTCGTTGTGGCTGTTGAAGAAGAAGCTCAGGCGGGGGGCGAAGTCGTCGACGTGAAGGCCGGCCGCCGTGGCCGCCTCCACGTATGCGAAGCCGTTGGCCAGGGTGAAGGCCAGCTCGTGGGCGGCCGTGGAACCGGCCTCCCTGATGTGGTAGCCGGAGATGGACACAGGGTTCCAGCGGGGCATCTCAGCAGTGGTGAAGCGGATCACGTCGGTGACCAGGCGCACCGACGGGCGGGGCGGGAAGACGTACTCCTTCTGTGCCTGGTACTCCTTCAGGATGTCGTTCTGGAGGGTGCCGGCGAGGCGACTCCTCTCGACGCCGGCCTCTTCGGCCACCGCTACATACATGCCCAGCAGGATCGGCGCCGGCCCGTTGATGGTCATCGACGTGGAGACGGCCCCCAGGTCGATGCCGGCGAACAGGTCGACCATGTCCTCGACGGTGTCGACGGCCACGCCCGCCCTACCGACCTCTCCCAACGCCCAGGAGTGGTCGGAGTCGCGGCCCATGAGGGTCGGCATGTCGAACGCCGTCGAAAGGCCCGAGCCTCCGGCACGGAGCAACTCGTGGAAGCGGGCGTTCGTGTCGCCGGCTGTCCCGAAGCCGGCGAACATCCGCATGGTCCAGAGGCGGGACCGGTACATCTCGGCATGCACGCCACGGGTGTAGGGGAACTCGCCGGGGAACGGCCCGTCGCCGTAGACGCCATCCACCGGTATCCCCGAGAGGGTTCGGAAGCCGGGTCCGGAGTCGGAGTCGGGCCGGGAGCCAGGGTTCACCATTCCGCAAGATTACTTGGACTTCCGACTATTTGCCACCAGAGCATTTGCCTGCCGACCCCTAGACTGTCAGCGTGCCACTTTCCTTCGATCCGATAGCCGAGGCCCGACGCAACTGGGAGGCACACGGCTGGGGGGCCGCTGACCAGATGTCGGCGGCCACCTCGATCACGCGGGCCCACCAGATCCTCCTGCAGCGGATCGACGCCGCCCTCGAACCACACGGCCTGGTCTTCAGCCGCTTCGAGGCCCTCGCGCTCCTGTCCTTCAGCCGGACCGGCTCCCTACCCCTTGGAAAGATCGGCGACCGGCTCCAGGTCCACCCGACCAGCGTCACCAACACCATCGACCGACTGGAGGCCGACGGCCTGGTGGCCCGGGTACCACACCCCACCGATCGCCGCACCACCCTCGCCCAGTTGACCGGCGCCGGACGGGCGGTGGTTACCGATGCGGCCGCCACCCTGGCCGACATCGGCTACGGGCTCGACGGCATGTCCGACCTCGAGACCTCCCGGACCGACACGGCCCTCGTAGCGCTACGTCGGGCGGCAGGTGACTTCCCACGGGACCCACCAGGCCGGACCACCGGCCCACACTGAGGCCCGGATACCAGGTGACCATGGTCGGGCGGCCCGGTCAGGCGTCGCAGGCCTAGGGTGCAGCCCATGCTCATAGCCACAGTCCTGGGCCTCGTGGCCCTCATCGCCGGGCTGGCCCTGGGGTGGCCGGTGCTGGTGCTGCTGTCCATCATCTTCACCGTGGTGCAGATGGTCATGCTGGCGGCCAAGACCGCAGTGGAGCGAAACGACGTGAAGATGTCCGCCAAGCTGGCCGCCAAGGAGGCCCGCCGCCGAGGCATGTGAGCCACTCCCGGGCGACATCAGCCCGAGAGGGCGACCGATTGGGCCTCGGCCCCGACCATCGGACAGGCTGGACACGACCAAGCGCCCACTCCCCGGAGGATCCGTGACCGACACCCCCACAGCCAAACCCGGTGAGATATCCAGCTTCCCGAAGCTGAACATCCGGTACCGCACCGACCCGGCCAGGGTCGCCGCCCTGCTCCCACCCGGCATCAACCCGGTGGACAGCCCGTTCGTGTACCTGGGCGTCTACTGCGTTCCGATCCGCAACGAGCCCGAGTACGGCGTCTCCACCAAGGTGGACGCCGAATGGAACGGCATCGTCGGCCAGTACTCCCTGGGCATCGGCATCGACCAGGAGGCGGCCATCTTCATCAGCGCCGAGACCAACGGGCAGCCCAAGTTCCCCTGCACGACCCGCTACTTCCGCCTCGGGGACCGCATCGAGGCCACCTGCACGCATCAGGGCTACACCTTCATGGAGTTCCGGGGGACCGTGACCGGCGAGGTGGAGCCAGACGGGGCCGACGTGGAGCACAACGAGTGGTGGACCAAGTACTCGCGGGCCATCGGGGGTGGCGAGCGGGAGTGGGACTTCCCGCCCCACGTGGTCCGGGTCCACCAGGTCAGCGAGCCGGTCCACATCGAGCTACTAGACGGCGACCTGACCCTTAGGGACAGCCCCTGGGACCCCTACACCGAGCTGCTGCCCTGCGAGGAGCTCGTCGACGCCCGGCTGGTCACCTCACGCCACAAGGCACGGGAGATAAGCAACGCCGGCCCGCTGGACCCAGGGGCATTCTGGCCGTTTGCCGACACCATCGGCGGCTCGCGCTGGCCCGGCGAACGGGGCGGACCGGCCCTCAGGCCCTGACCGACCGAACCATGGCCCACCCGACCCGGTAGCCCACAAGGACCCCGACCCACCAAGGAGCCACCACCCGTGCTCTCGAAGTTCGACGACTACCCGATCCACCAGACCCCCGACCCGCTGGCCACGCCTGCATCCAGCGACAAGGACGTCTACGAGCGGTACTGGTTCAACTGCTACTCCACCGCCGGCGACATGTACCTGGGCATCGGCACGGCCCACTACCCGCACCTCGGAATCCGGGACTGCGGGATCAGCATCGCCATCGACGGCGTGCAGCACGCCTTCCACGCCTCGTGCAGGGCCGAGGGTGACCCCGCCGACCAGCAGGTCGGGCCGTTCCGTATCGAGATCCTGGAACCCATGCGCTCCTGTCGGATCGTGTTGGAGGAGAACGAGACCGACTTCTCCTGCGACCTGACCTTCGAGGGTCGGACCGGCAACGTCGAAGAACCCCGCCACTACTGGGGCGGCGACATCCGCCGGGTCATGGACACCACACGCTTCACGCAGTTGGGCCGGTGGTCCGGTTGGATCCAGTTCAACGGCCGGAGGATCGAGTTCGACCCGGCCACCACCCGGGGGACCAAGGACCGCTCTTGGGGCATCCGTCCCCTCGACGGAGGTGACAGACGCGGAGCGCCGGCTCCCCCGGCCCGGAACTCCATGTTCTTCCTGTGGGCGCCGCTCAACTTCGACGACATCTGCGTGCACTACCAATTATTCGAGGACTCGCTGGGCCGACCGCTGTCCAGCGTCGGGGCGCTCCTACCCACCTACGACACCCTCGAGGACCTGCCCGGCATCGAGGACCCGGCCGCCCGGCACATGCGGTCACACGAGCACCGCCTGCAGTTCGAGGACGGCAGCCGGATGGCGCACACGGCGGACATGTCCTTCGTCGCGGTGGACGACGGGACCCTCCACGAGTTCCACCTGGAGAAGATCTTCACCTTCAGGATGAAGGGCATCGGCTACCACCACCCCGAATGGGGCCACGGTGCATGGAAGGGCGATCTGGCCATGGCTTCGGAGAAGTGGGACATGGAAACCGTTGACGACCAGGCGTTCGAAAACCAGCACTGCCAGCACCTGGTCCGGGCCACCATGGGCGACCGGGTGGGGATCGGGGTCCTGGAACAACTCTGCGTCGGCCCGTACAGGCCCTATGGCATGGAGGGCTTCGTCGCCCGTACTGACTGATCCCGGTTCAACCGGCCGGGGCGTCCCGTCGATTCCGCCGACCTGACCTGACCGGTCTGGGCCGGGGTGCGGACGAAGCGTCGAAGCGCCGGTACCAGGAGCGGAACCCGGGCAGGTCGCCGGTCGCAGCGGACGCAGGACGGTCGGAAGCCGTGGCGATGCCCGGCACCGGACCGACGGAACGCACCAGCACCGCGAAGCCGTCGACCGGGGTCACGTACACCACGTCAGTGGTTCCGTTCAAGCGACAGTGCTCGATGGTGCCCGGACCATGGACGACGACCGTGGCCCCGTCACCGGCCCTCGTCGACCATCTGTCGCCATCGGCCGTCCCGTCGTTGACCCCGGCGGCGAGCAGGAGGTCGACGACCACGTCCTCGGGGTGGCCATCGCGGCCCCCCACCCGGTCCTCCCCGCCCCCACCGGATGTCAGGTCCGGTGGGCCTGCAGCGGGCACCTCGCCGTCTCGACCGTTGAAGGCCAACACAGTGCCACCGACCACCTCGGTGGGCCAGACACGGAGGCTGATGGCAGCCGGCAGCGGTTCGGAACCACTCGAGACGCAGGCACCTGCGTGGCTGAAGCACCACTCGTGCAGCGGGCAGACCACCTGGCCGTCGTCGATTCGTCCTCCTGCGGCAAGGTCCGCTCCGAGGTGCGGGCAGACCGAGTCGGTGACCAGCGCCCGACCGCCCGGGGCGCTGCCCACCGCCAGGTCACGACCGAAGGCGGCCAGGGGCATGAGCGCCCCGACGGGTATCTCGTCCAGCGCGGCCACGGCGAACCATCCGACCGGAAACGGAGGCCGGTGGGCAATGCCCTCGGGAGGCGTCACTCCTCCTCCTCGTCGCCGGGGATGAGAGCCTCGGCGGCGACCATCGGGTTGGGAAACTCCTTCACGCCGCAGACCTTCCCGTCACGGAACCGCCAGAGGGCGATGTAGGCGTTGCGGTAGGGCTTGCCGGTGTGCGCCACGTGTCCGTCGCTCTCGTACTCGGCGACCAGCAGGTCCGGATCCAGGCACTCGTGCACCGCCGTGAGCGAGAGGGTGAAGACGAAGATGCCCAGTTTGGAAGCCAGGTACTCCCGGACCTCGGCACCACCCCGGAGGACCCGGGGAGGGTCGGAGAAGGGCAGCTCCAGCACCCAGTCCGGCGTGTAGCACCTGGCCAGGTCACCAGCCCTGTCGGTGCCGTACAACGAGATGACGTGCTCCAACAGCGCCCGGTTGGCGGCCCGGCGGTCAGCGTCCCCCGGAACGACAGCCACGGCCTTCTCCCGGGACCCCGACGTCTGCCATGTCAGTCCCGGTAGCCGGGGTCATGGCGGTCCAGGAGCGCCTTCTGCTCGGCGAAGTGGGCGACGCCCTGGTCGGTGAACCGGGTCCACATCTCGGCGATGCTGGAAGCCAGGGCATCGTCCATGACCCGCAGTGGCCTGCCCGTGCTGAGCGCCAGGACGACGTCCCGACAGGCTCGCTCTAGGTAGTACAGCTCCTCAAAGGCGTGGGCCACGGTCTCGCCAACCACCGTCACGCCGTGGTTGCCCATCATCATCACCGAGTTGCCAACCATCGCATCGGCCACCCGGGCGCCCTCAGCCGGATCGTCGGGTGGCCCTCCGATCTCCATGTCGTAGACGGTGCGACCCCAGAAGCGTGCCGTTGCCTGGTTGATAGGCGGAATCGTCGGATCCACCAGGCCGCACATGGCTGTGGCATAGGGCGGATGGCAGTGCAGCACGGCCCTCGCGGTCGGGATCCGTGCGTGAATGGCGCCATGTATGCACCAGGCGGAAGGATCCGGTGCATCCGGACGATCCATCGTGGAGGGGTCGGCGGCGTCCAGCAGGAGCAGCTCACTGGCCGTCACGAGGCCAAAGTGCCGCCACCTCGGGTTGCAGAGGAACCGCCTCCCGTCAGCCGAAACCGTGGCGCTGAAGTGGTTGGACACCGACTCGTGGAGGTCCATCCGGGCGGCCAGCCGGAAGGCCGCGGCCAGGTCAACGCGGACCTGAGCCTCGTCCAGTTCGGCGATGGTCGTATCGGTGGCGGTCATCGAATGCCTTCCGCTGCGAACCAACTCTCCGCAACCTGCTTCTGCGATACCTCCACCTGTGACATCGGGCGAACATACCACGGCCCCCTCTGCACCAGCCTTGGCAGGCGGTCAGCCACCGGGACCGCCTGCTGACGGGACCTGTCACCGGAGCATCGGACCTACCGACCAGACTGTCCGGCGTGGTTACAGCCTCCCCATACCTCGTCCTGGTCGCCGTGGGCGCTCCCGCCCTGGCCGGGCTGGCCACGATGCTCCTCCCGGATGCCCGAAAGCTCACCCGTCTGTCACTGGCGACCGCTGGACCGGTCGCATCCGTGGTCCTCGTGGCGATCCACCTGGGACGAAACGGCGTGAGCCCCGCCGACACGCCGACCGGCACCATCCCGTGGGTGCCGAGCCTGAACCTGGACATCAGCTTCCTGGTCGACGGCCTGGGCTCCTTCTTCGCCCTCCTCATCGCCGGCATGGGCGTCATCGTGGTGCCGTACGCGCGCGCCTACTTCGGACACGACGCTGCATCGCTGGCCCGCTTCTTCCCCACGCTCGGGTTCTTCACCAGCGCCATGCTGGGGGTGGTCCTGGCCGACCACCTGCTGCTGACCGTGCTCTTCTGGGAGATGACATCGGTCAGCTCCTTCCTCCTGATCGGTTGGGACCGTGACGACGCCGACGCCGGGAAGCGGGCCATGCAGGCGTTCTTCACCACGGGCCTGGGCGGACTGGCCCTGCTCGGAGGGATCCTTCTCTTCGGTGGCCACACCGGCATATGGCGTTGGAGCCGCCTCATGGCCGAGGCGGCCACCATCAGCCACGACGGCACCGTGGTGGCGGCTTTCGTGCTGATGTTCGTCGGCGCCGCGACCAAAAGCGCCCAGTGGCCCCTCCACGACTGGCTGCCGGGTGCCATGAAGGCCCCGACACCGGTGTCCGCCTACCTGCACTCGGCGACGATGGTGAAGGCCGGGGTGTTCCTTCTGGGGCGCATGCTCCCGGCCTTCGGGGCCCTGGCCCTCTGGCTGCCCCTGCTGGTGTCGATCGGCGCTGTCACCATGCTGCTCGGGGCGGTGCTGGCCCTCAGCCAAGACAACCTGAAGCGGATGTTCGCCTACACGACAGTGAGCCACCTCGGCCTGCTGGTCGCCATGTACGGCCTCGGCGGAGCCTCGACGGCCGAAGGCGTCGGGACCATCCACTGGGACCTCACGCAGATCGCCAGCCACGCCCTCTACAAGGCACCCCTGTTCCTCGTCGTCGGGGCGCTGGCACACCTGGTCGGGTCCACGCGCGTAGCCCAACTCCACGGGCTGTGGAACCGACCCGGCGCAGGGACGAAGGCTGCGGCGGCGGTCCTGCTGCTCAGCGGCTACGCGCTGGCCGGTGGTCCGGGAACGGTCAGCTTCATCGCCAAGGAACTCTTCTTCGCAGCCACCGACCACGCCACCGCGGCGCACCCGCTCCTGGCGGTCGTGGGGGTCATGGCGATCGCCGCTGCGGCATGCAACGTGGCCATCTTCGTGCGCCTGGCCGCCACCGTGTTCGGCCTCCGCTCCGGGGCCGGCGATGCCTCGGAGACGCCTGACGCCACCCATCGCGAACCCGACTCCTGGTCATTCATGCTCTGGGCCCCGGCAGCCGCCCTGATAGCACTCCAGTATCTGGGTGGCCTCGTCCCGACGCTCTGGAACCGGACATTCAGCGGGATCGAGGCGAACGTCCACGACGAAGCGTTCGCCGACGGCCTTCCGTGGGCCTGGGAGCCGTTTCTCCACCCGGGAATGCCGCTCCTCATGTCGATGGTGGCGATCGGCGCCGGAACGGCGCTCGGGTTCTCAAGGTGGATGCGCGGGGACCTGGTGGACGTCCACGCCCGGATCTGGCCGGCCACCTACCGGGGCATCCTGCGGGGCGGCCACCGCCTCTTCCACTCGCTCCAGACGGGCCACCTGCGCCACTACCTGGCGGTTGTCTTCTCGGTACTCACCCTCTGCATCGGCTGGGCCGCCTGGGCTGACCCGGCGATGCTGCGCCCACCGGCGGGCATGGACCCGTTCGAGTACCCGGCCGGGCTGCTCCTGGGCGCCGTCGTGTGCGCCGCTGCCATCGCCCTCCCGATGGTCACCGAACGCGTCGTGAGGGTGCTGGTGCTCGGAGCCAGCGGCTTCGCCGTGGTCGGCCTCTACCTCGTCTACCAGGCGCCGGACCTGGCCCTCACACAACTCATGTTCGAGATCATCTCGGTGATCCTGTTCCTGCTGGTGCTGCGCCTCCTGCCACGACCGGACCACCGGCCCAGGATCCGGGTGCTGCCGCGCCTGGCCCTGGCGTCCGTGGTCGGCATCTCGATCGGCTGGATGACCCTGCTGGCCGGGCACGCCGTCGACAACCGGGCCGAGGACGCCCCGACCCTCGGGAAGTTCTTCGAGGCGCACAGCCTCGAAGGTTCCGAGATGACCGACGGCCGGGGTGGCGAGGGCCGCAACGTGGTCAACGTGATCCTCGTGGACTTCCGCGGATTCGACACCCTCGGTGAGATCACGGTCCTGGCTACCGCCGTACTCGGCGTCTGGTCAATGCTCCCCGGTCGGCGTCGCCACCGTGAGGAGGAGGACCTGGCGGTCGACACCGGACAGGGGGCGCAGCCATGAGGATGTCGTCGCTGATCCTGCAGACCGCGGTCCGGTTCATCCTCCCGCTGACATTCCTCTACGCCGCCTATGCGGCGTTGAAGGGCCACAACGGGCCGGGCGGGGGCTTCATAGCAGGACTCATCGCCTCGGTGGGCTTCTGCACCTACCGGATGTCGTACGGCGACAGGGCGTTCCACCGCCTCCTGCCCGTCCACCCCCGGTGGTTGGTGTTCGTCGGCCTGGGCCTCGCCGGAGCGGTGGCCAGCCTGCCGCTGCTGTTCGGCCAGCCGCTCCTGCGCTCGGCCTCCACCACCCTGCACCTAGGTGGCAGCGAAGTCCACCTGGTGTCGTCCATGGCATTCGACCTGGGCCTACTGCTCGTGGTCGTGGGGGTGGCCGTGGGGATGATCAGCCGGCTGGGCGAGGAGCTGGACCGGTGACCACCGTCCTGGCCATATGCGTGGCAGTCCTGGTGACGGTCAGCGTCTACCTGATGCTGTCGCGCGAGCTGAAGTCGGTGGCCATGGGGGTGTTCGCCCTCGGCCACGGCGCCAACCTGTCCATCATCGCCATGAGCGGGTCGCCGGTCCTAGCCGACGGCGGGCTCCGGAACCCCCCGATCCTGGGTGTGGCCGACCTCGTGGATCCGCTCCCCCAGGCACTGATCCTGACGGCCATCGTCATCAACTTCGCCGTCATGGGCTTCCTCCTGACCCTCCTCATCGTCACGGCCAGACGCACCGGGACGATCAACGTGGACGAGTTGGCGACCGAGGATCGCCCCGATGGCGGCCGCGCCGGAGGTGACCGGTGACCAACGACCTACTCGGCCTCCTGGTGGTGATCCCGCTGGCCACCAGCCTGGCCACCGTCGCCCTTGTCCGTCGGCCGGTCCCCCAGCGGATTCTGGGCCTGGTGAGCCTCTGCTCGATGCTGGTGCTGGCCCTGTCATGGCTGGTCCGGATACGCGACGGCGAGGTGATGGTCTCGCAGATGGGTGCCTGGCCGGCGCCGTTCGGGATCACGCTGGTCTTCGACAGCCTCTCTGGCCTGCTGCTGTGCGCCGGCCTGCTGGTGACGATCGCCTGCTACGTCCACGGCTTCTCCATGGTCGAGCCCAGCACCGAACGGCGCTACTTCCATCCGCTCATGCAGCTCCTGATCGTCGGCGTGAACCAGAGCTTTTTGACCGGTGACCTGTTCAACCTGTTCGTGGCCTTCGAGATCATGCTGATGGCCTCCTACGGACTGCTGGCCATAGGCCGGACCCGTAGGCAGATGACGCAGGCCTACAAGTATCTGCTGCTGAACCTGGTGGCCTCGACCGTGTTCGTGATCACCGCCGGCCTCGTCTACGGGATGACCGGCACCCTCAACATCGCCGACCTGGCCCGGTTCGTGGCCGACCGGTCCAACGCCGGGGTACCCCTCCCGACGGGGTTCACCGGCCTGTCGGTCATGCTGCTGGTGGTCTTCGGCCTGAAGGGGGCCTTCTTCCCGCTCTGGTTCTGGCTACCGGACACGTACCACACCTGCCCGATCTCCATCGCCGCACTGTTCAGCGGCCTGCTGACCAAGGTCGGCGTGTACGCGGTACTGCGAACGTTCCCACTGGTATTCGCGGCAGGAGACGCCCGCGACGTGGTGCTGCCGATCCTCGCCGTGTCGGCCGGGGCAACCATGCTTCTGGGGGTGCTGGGCGCCGTGTCGCAGCACAACGTCCGGCGGATCCTGGCCGTGCACGTAATCAGCCAGGTGGGCTACATGGTGTTCGGCATCTCGATGATGACGACCGTCGGCCTGGCGGGCGCGTTGTACTACATGATCCAGCACATGGTGGTGAAGAGCTCCCTGTTCCTGTGCTGCGGGGTCATGGAACGCCACGCCGGATCGGACGACCTGGACGAGATCGGCGGCCTCCTGAAACGCCACCGCTGGCTGGGGGTGGCGTTCTTCGTGGCGGCGCTGAGCCTGGTCGGGGTGCCGCCACTGAGCGGCTTCTTCGGCAAGCTGGTCATCATCAGGGCGGGCTGGACCGCGAACTGGTGGCTCTCGGCCATCGGCCTGGTGACCGGATGGTTGACGCTGCTCTCCATGCTGAAGATCTGGACCCAGGGGTTCTGGTCGCCGGAATCAGGCCCGCGCATGAACCGGGGTGGCGATGCCAGCGGGCGCGTCCGCTGCCTCCGTGCCGCCCACACGGGCATCGGGATCCTCGTGGTGGCGGCGGTGCTCATCGGCCTGGCCGCAGAACCCATCTACGACATCGCGTTCCACGCCGCGGAACAGCTCACCGATCCCACCACCTACATCAGGGCCGTGGACCCGCTGGCTGCCGGTTCCGTGCTGACCGCATCCGGGGGTGGGGGCTGATGATCCGCCGACTGGGCTTCGACATGGCGCTGGCGGTGCTCTACCTGTCGTGGTCCGGTAACCACACCTGGCCGGGCATCCTGGTCGGCCTGGTCCTGGGCTTCATCGTGGTCTCGGTCTACGACCTCGGCACGGCGCATCCGAACCATGGCCGCCGGGCACTCCGGATGCTGCGGTTCGGGGTGTACTTCCTGACCATCTTGATCCGGTCCAACCTGCAGATCGCCCGCGAGATCATGACCCCCGGGTTCAGCCAGACGCCGCGCATCCTGAGATACCCGGTGGACGACCTGGACGACTTCCAGACGACCGTCCTGGCCAACTGCATCACGCTCACGCCCGGAACCCTGGTCGTGGACGTCTCCGACGACGGCGGCTGGCTGTACGTGCACTGCATGTACGCCCTGGACCGCTCCGAGGCCATCGCCGGCCTCAGTCGACTCGACGAGCGGCTCCGGCGGGAGGTCTTCTCGTGGTAGCGGTCGTCGTGGAGGCCGGCATCGTCGCCGTGGTCGTCGGCATCGGCATGACCTTGTACCGCATGGTGAAGGGACCGCACGTCGCCGACCGGGTGCTGGCCGGAGACGTCCTGTCGCTGCAGGTGGTGGCCCTCGTGATCCTCCTGGCCGTCGACCAGCGGCGTGCCGTATCGCTGGACGTGGCACTGCTGGTGGCGATCGTCGGATTCGCCTCCACGCTGGCCTTCGCCCAGTACATCGGAGCAACCAGGAGTGGCCCCCAGCCCCCGGACGAGGGAGAGGGGGGGTAGGTGGACGCGATACGCGAGATCGCAACGGTCGTCCTACTGGTGTCGGGCCTCTCCTTCATGCTCATCGGCGCATGGGGCACCGTCCGGCTGCCCGACGCGTACCACCGGCTGCATGCGGCCTCCAAGTGCTCGACGCTGGGGCTGCTAGGGCTGCTGCTCGGTGCCGTCGTTCACATCGGCACCGCCGCCGCCCTATCCAAGGCGCTGCTGACGCTCGTGTTCACCTTCGTGGCCGCTCCGGTCGGCTCTCACATGCTGGCCAGGAGCGCACACGCTGCTGGGCTGGAGCAGTGGGACAGAACGCTGTCCGACGAGCTGGCCGAGGACCAGGGGGACCACCCGGAGGACTAGCCAACGGGGTGCGTTGGCGTCGGACCGACGCGACCAGCAGCACCCAGCACCACGAAGCCGCCGCTCAGAGGTCCAGGCGGTAGACGTTGGTGGCCCGCTGCTCGAAGCCGAGCCGGCGGTACAGCCGGTTGGCGGCCTCCCGCGACGGCCTCGACGTCAGGTCCACGGTCGTGGCGCCGGCTGCCCGGGCCCAGTCGATCGCAGCCCGGTTGAGCGCTTCGCCCACACCCCTGCCTCGAGCCGACCCGTCGACCACCACGTCCTCGATCCAGGCCCGCAGGCCCGTTGGGATCCGGAAGACCACCAGCGTCATGCTCCCCAGGATGGCCGACTCACCTTCGACGGTCGGGTCCTCGGCCACCAGCAGGATCGAAGCCCCAGAATCCACGATGGGTTTCAGGGCGCCGGCATCGGGCGGCGGGCTGGAGCTGGACAGCTGTGGAATCAGACGGGCCATAGCCGACACCAGGCGGTCGTCCACTTCGACCACCTCACGTATGACGAACGTGGAATCCTGAGCCTCTCCATCCATGGTCGGTGAGCCTAGGACCCGACGGCATCGCCTCTAGGCGCGCGTACGAACGCGTCTGGCTAGCCTCCGACAGCAATGGCCCCCAACCCAGCTCCGCACCTCATCTGGAACGTCGACGAGATGCCGACCGACCTGCGGTCGCCCATCCTCATAGCCGCATTCGAGGGCTGGAACGACGCCGGCGAGGCCAGCTCCACCGCAGCCCGCTACGTACGCGACCACTTCGAGGCCGAGCACGTAGCCACCATCGACGCCGAGGACTTCTTCGACTTCACCGTGGCCCGACCCAACGTGTGCATCGACGACAACGACGCCCGCCAGATCGTGTGGCCCTCCACCGGCATATACGTGGCCCGCATACCGGGCAGCAACCACGACCTGGTGTGCGCCATCGGCCACGAGCCGCAACTCCGCTGGCGGACCTTCGTGGACCACCTGGCGATCACAGCCGAGGCCTTCGGCGCCTCCATGGTCTGCACGCTGGGAGCCCTGCTGACCGACGTACCCCACAGCCGCCCCACCCAGGTCTACGGAGGAACCGACGACGAGGAACTGGCCCTGCGCCTGGACCTCTCGCCGTCCACCTACGAAGGACCGACCGGCATCGTGGGTGTGCTGGCGGCCGGCCTGCGCGACCGCGGGGTCACCACGGCCTCGTTCTGGGCCAGCGTTCCTGCCTACGTGTCCAACCTGCCGTCACCCAAGGCGGCCCTGGCCCTGGTCGAACGGCTATCCCATTTGCTGGAGGTCGACGTGCCGCGCATCGGCCTGGAGATCGAGGCTGCTTCCTACGAATGCCAGGTCACCGAACTGGTCGCCGAGGACGACGGCACCATGGAGTACGTCGAGCAACTGGAAGCCGACTTCGACGAGGAGACAGCGGAGGACCCGGACAGCTTGGTCGCCGAGGTCGAGGACTTCCTCCGGAACCAGCCAGGCACCTGACCGTTCAGGCCTCCCCGATTAGCCAGGGAGGATCCCGGGGCCGGTCGAACCGCACGTCGATCTCCTCGCCGCGGATGGCGGCGAAGGCATCCGCCGCCCACTCTTCCGGCAGCGCCGAGCCCTCCGGCAAGCTGCCCTCGGCAAAGAACCCGACATCCGAGCATTCGAGGGGGTGGGCGGACAGCTCGCCTCCCGTCATTCGACAGTGGAACACCAGCGAGTAGAGCGGGATTCCGGTGATGCCCAGCCGCATCCCATCCAGGATGGCGATGGGACGCACCACCTCGCACCGGATGCCCGTTTCCTCCAGGACCTCCTTGACCACCACCTCGGCAGCCGAATAGCCCACGTCGGCCCAACCGGTCGGGTAGAGCCAGACGCCGGAGTCGGCCCTCTGTACCATCAGGAGTTCGCCGGCGTCGTTGCCCACGACCGCCCCGATGGTCACCTTCGGCGTCACGTAGCCGGGCACCCCACGCCCCACCGAACCCAGCCATTCCCCGACCAGGGTGTCCACGTCGAAGGACCCGCCGGAGAGGGCGTCGGCCCTGACCCTGATCTCCGCCGCCACCTGGAGCACCTCCTCGTAGCGCTCCCGCTCGTAGAGGGACTCCGTGAAGCCGAGGCCGGTCCGGGCCGAGCCGGCGAGGGCCTCGGCCCAGCGCAGGAGGTCCAGTTGGGAGGGAGGCCCCACGCCGTGATCTGACATGGCTGAACCGTAGGCGCTGCGGTCGGCCGGTCCGTCTCGCCGGGTCAGAAGTCGACTTCCACCCAGCGCAGTACCGAGCGCTCGATCTCAGCCAGGTGGTCCGCGTCGGTGATCTTGTCGCCCGCGGCGTCCCGTACGTAGAAGGCGTCCACGACGTCCGAACCCAGCGTCTGGACGTGTGCCCTCACGATGTCTAGGTCCAACTCCGCGAAGGCCCGGGTTATCCGGTACAGGACGCCGACCCCATCCGGACAGGTCACCTCGAGGACGGTCGCCGTCACCGAGCTCAGGTTGTCCACCGTCATCCGTGGCTGGGCGGGCCTTGCGGACAGCCGGACGGGCCGGTACGTACGTGACCTGTCGCCGAGGCGGGCGGACAAGGCCAGGCGACCCGCCAGCGCCAACCGGATCTGATCGGCGATCCGGGTCCAGTCCGGAGCGCCGCCCGGGGCCGAGCCGACCCTGAACACCGACAACGCCCGGCCGTTCTCCGAATGGGCTGAAGCGCCCAGGACGTCGGCGCCGTTCAGCGACAGTACGCCGGCCACCTTGGAGAAGGTGCCGGGCCGGTCGGCGGCCACCACAGTCAGCGTCCGACCCTCACCGCGCACCAGGAACGAACCGTCGTCCAGCAGCAACCGCTGTTCGGCATCCGGGAACGAACCCCCGGCCACCTCACCGACGTCGCCACCGGCCAGCACGTGTGACACTCTCGAGACCAGCTCGTTGACCAGGCCGCCCTTCCAACTGCTCCACGCCGAGGGTCCTGTGGCGATCGAGTCGGCCTCGGTGAGGGCACCCAACAGGTGGAGCAGTCGGCTGCTCCGGACGGCATCGGCGACCGAGGCGATGGTGCCGTCGTCGTCCAGGTCCCGACGCGTCGCCACGTCCGGGAGCAGCAGGTGGTGCTGGACCATCGCCACCAGGGTCTCGACGTCATCGGCGTCGAAGCCCATGCGGGTGGCGATCGTCCGCAGGAGGTCGACTCCCACCTCGGTGTGGTCACCCGGGTAACCCTTCCCGATGTCGTGGAACAGGGCGCCCACCAGCAGGAGGTCCGGCCTGTCCACCCGGTCGACGAGACGCGATGCCTCGGCGGCGGCCTCCATGAGGTGCCTGTCGACGGTGAAGCGGTGGTAGGCGTTGCGCTGGGGACGGGATCGGCACGGCTCCCACTCGGGTACCAGTTGGACGAAGAGCCCCACGTGGTCGAGGTCCTCGATTACCGGAATGGCCGACGGCCCGGTGGCCAGCAACGCCACGAACATCTCACGGGCCTCGTCCGGCCACGGGACGGTGAGCACCGGAGCATTCTCGACCAGCCGCTCCAGGGACCTGCGCTGCAGGTAGGCGTCGTGCTCGGCGGCGACCCTCGCACACCTCAACGTGAGGAGCGGATCGGCCAGGTCGGCATCGGCAGTGAGCGCAAGGCGCCCATCGTCCAGCACCAGGCCGGGTGCCACCTCCCGGCGACGCAGGTTGACGATGGCCCCCAGTGGCCCACGCCGGCGGGAGGCCCTTCTGGTGCGACGGGCCGCTCCCTCCCCCGTCCAGGCGATCGTGCGAGCCGCCGCGGCCACCTCAGCCATCATGACGTCGGCGTCAGCCAGGTCCAGTGCGGCCGCCACGTCGTCCTGGAGCTCCAGCAGGAGGCGATCGGCCCGCTGCCCGGTGAGGCGGTGGAGCTCGACGCGTACGGTCAGGAGCGTCTCGGCCGCTGCGGCCAGGCCCGCCGACTCGGACTCACGGAGGATCGGCACGGTGGCCTGCTCCACCCAGAGCAGGTTGTGCACGTCGCGAAGTCCTCCCCGGGACTCCTTCAGGTCCGGCTCCAACAGGAAGGCGACCTCTCCGAACCGGGCATGACGCTCGGCTACCGACGCCTGCAGGTCATCGAGGTGGCGTCGAGACCTACCGGACCACTGTTCCAGCGCTGCTGCGGCAAGCTCGTGGGCCACCGTCGCGTCGCCGGCCACCGGACGGGCCGCCAGGAGGCTCGTGGCCGTGTCCAGGTGCTCGGAGGCCACCTGCAGGAGTTGGGGCAGCGTTCCCACCTGGTGGCCGAGCTTCAGGCCCGCATCCCAGAGCGGATACCAGACCCTCTCGGCGACCTCGGCCATGTCCAGGCCCGGCCGGTGCACGAGCACCACGTCGACGTCACTGCCGGGGCACTGCTCCCGACGGCCGTATCCGCCGACCGCCACGAGGGCGGTACCCGCGGGCGGGTCGGCCGCCTCGAAGACCTCGGCCAGGAACCGGTCAATCCGGTCGGACAGCGCTCGACAAAACGCTGGTCCCCGTAGCGACCGGTCCTCCAGGAGGTCGGTCGTGTCGAGGGGGGTCACCGGCCCGACGGTAGCGGCGGCGTTCGAACCACCACGGATTCCTTCGGACCCGAGTTGTCGGCCGACTCGGCGTGGATGGCCTGGTCCAGGCCGACGATCTCGGTCTCCTCATCCACCCGTAGGCCGATCACGAGGTCGATCACCTTGACGATCGCGAAGGTGACCACGAACGAGAACACCACCACCGAACCAATGGCGACGGCCTGGTCCAGGTTCCCGATCCAGCCACCGTCCAGAAAGTCTCCACCGTCGTGTGAGTTGCCGAACGAGTAGGAGACGAGCACCCACACGATCGGCACCGCGCCGATGCAGTACATGTTCATCATCAGCATGTTCAGGAGGTTCCTGGAACGGACCATGCCTCCGTAGAACAGCGCCTGGCCGGGCACCATGAACACCACCAGCGCGGTGCCCATCAACATCCAGGACAGATCACCAGAATCCACGAGGGGTTCCCTCCGATTGGGCGACTAGCGCCCAGCCTGCCTCCCGGAGGTCACGGCATCGTCACACGCATGTTTCGGGATCGTGAACAAGCCCGCCCCTGCAGATCCGATAGCGACCCTCAGGCAGCTGTGCCCCCGGCATGTCGACGACGGTGCACGTAAGCCTTGGCGGCGCCCCACTCAAATCCCGGAACGCGCAGGCCCGGGTGCAGCTCGGCAAAGGACCCCGGCGAGAGGTCGTAGGCGTCGTCGGGGAAGAGGCGGACCGCGTCGGCATCCCGTTGGACCGGGACCACCCCGGCGGCGGACAGCACCGATGCGGGGTACCTCACGGCGTCGCGCACCAGAGCCAGCGGTCCGGTCCGCTGCTCGTCGATGTCAGCGGCCAGGAGTTTCCAGACCAGTGGGCCCACCTCTTGAACGGCACGACGGCCGGCGTCGGCGACCGCATCGTCGTCGAGCACCGCCCCTGCCGACCTGGCCGCCACGCATCGGGCGACCCAGCCCGGCAGAGCTGCCACGATCCCGTCCGCAAGCAGCTGCGCCAACACGGCCAGACGGGCCTCGTCGTCGGCCAGCGGAGCGGTCGGCTCAGCCACTGCTCGGGTTCCCGCCCTTCACGGCCCGGTTCAGGTTGCCCGACCTGAGACCCTCCAGGTCCAGGGTGACATAGGCGTACCCGACGCCTGCCACGGCGGCCACGACCTCGGCGCGCCGCTCCACTACGTCGGGCAGCCGATCGATCGGGACCTCGATCCTGGCGGTGTCGTCCAGGTGTCGGACCCGTAGGTCGTCGAAGCCCAGGCGCCGCAGGGCGGCCTCCGCCCTCTCCACCGCGGTCAGGACGGCGACGGTCACCTCGGTCCCGTATGGAACCCTCGACGCGAGGCATGCCGCAGCGGGTTTGTCGGCCGTCCGGAGCCCCATCTCCCGGGAGTGGTGGCGGACGTCGGCCTTGGTCAGGCCGGCCTCCACCATCGGAAAGCTGGCACCGCGCTCGGCGGCCACGGTCTGGCCGGGTCGGTGGTCGGTGAGGTCGTCGACGTTCACCCCGAGGACCACGGTGGCCGCCTCGGAACGAGCAATGGGGACCAGCACGTCCATGAGGGCGTCCTTGCATCGGCCACAGCGGTCGGGATCGTTCACCCGGTAGGCGGCGTCGGCCATCTCGTGGGTCTCCACCTCCGACCAGCGGAGCCCCCACTCGTCGGCGAGGGCGGCGGCGTCGTCCCGCTCGTCACCGGCCAGGGACGGCGACACGGCCGTCACCACGTGCACCCGGTCGGCACCGAGGGTGTCGTGGGCAACCCGTGCCAGGAACGCCGAGTCGGCGCCCCCGGAGAAGGCAACCACGACGCGGCCCAGGTCCTGCAGGGACCGACGGAGGCGGTCCATGCCGGGACCGGTGACCTCCGCCCCGGAGACCACGGTCAGCGCCGCCTGATCCCGGCCAGCACGGTGTCGATGTCGGCCACCATCCCAGCGTAGAACACACCGAAATCGCCGTAGACGGCCGATGCACGGTCGTACCGCATGGTGTAGACGACGTCCTTCAGGTCGTCGGGACGCTGCCCGAAGAGGGTCACGCCCCACTCGAAGTCGTCCACGCCGGTGGAACCGGTCACGACCTGCAGGATCCGGCCAGCGAACTTCCGGCCCGAGGTGCCGTGCTCCATCATCAGCTCGCGACGGTCGTCGTAGGGCAGGGTGAACCAGTTGGCGTCCACGTTGCGACGCTTGGACATCGGGTAGAAGCACCAGGCCGGCTTGCCCTCGGGGGGCAGTACCGGGTGGAGCCTGGCCCGTCGCATCTCGTCGGGGAGGCCCTGGGAGTACTCGGAGAGTTCGGTCATCGACACGTAGCTGTCGACCACCTCGAGGCCGGCGTTGGCGATGCTGGTCTGGAAGTCCCTGAGGCGCCACAGGTCCTCGCTCAGGACCATGAAGGCCATGTCGGCCTTGTGGCCCAGGATCGCCACGGTGACCACCTGGTCGCCGGCAGCGGTGGCTGCCGTCACGGCTGCTCGCACCCTCCGTGTGTTGACCCCCCGCATGTGGCTGGATCGTGGGATCCTGCAGAAGAGGTGGAGGACGCCGAGGCCGTCGGCTGGTGTCAGCGGATCGTTCATCGGATGGATTCTACGGAGCGGTCCGTACGGGACACCAAACGGTCCCCACTACAGCGGTGACGCCCGGAGACCTGCCGAAGATCCCGTCCGGAGGCACGCCTGCAGCTCAGTCGCCGGTGTAGAGGTTGAACCGGTTCCCACGGGCGAACCCGGCCAACTGCAGGTTGGCCACGCGGGCTGTCTCCACGGCGAGGGCCGACGGGCCGCTGACCGCGATCAGGCAGGCGAAGCCGGCAGCCCAGGCCTTCTGGGCCATCTCGAAGGAGGCCCGACCGCTCACCCAGAGGCCCAGGTCACCGGCCGGCAGCCTTCCGTCCATCTGCAACCGGCCAACCACCTTGTCGACGGCATTGTGGCGACCGATGTCCTCCCGTAGGAGCAGGGGCTCACCGGTCCGGTCGAAGGCAACCGCTGCGTGCACCGCCCCGGTGGTGGTGAAGAGGGCCTGCCCGTCGATCCGGTCGGCCATCCCGGCCAGCACGTCGACGTCGAACGGTGCCGCATCCAGTGGCCTCAGCCGCTCCAGCAGGTCACCTATGGCGACCGTCCCGCACACGCCGCATGAGGAGGAGGCCGGGCCCAGGCGGGGCGTGGGCGTGGGGGCCAGGCCACCGGTATCGACCGTCACGTCGTTGTACTCGGACTCGGCGGCAAGCCCCTGCCCGCAGTAGCGCACGGTACGCACCGGCGCGTCGTGCAGGATTCCCTCCGTCACGCAGAAGCCGACGGCCAACTCGAAGTCGTCACCCGGGGTCCGCATCGTCGTGGCGACCAGCTCACCGTCCAGGCGGATCGACATCGGCTCCTCGACGATCAGCTCGTCGGGCGCCCGTCGGCTGCCGTCAGCGTCGAAACGTCGGGTCATCACCCTCGCCGTCCTGCCCCGGCTCACTGGCCCGCCCCACTCTCAGCATGTACGTCCACGGGCTCCAGTGAACACCCGTATCCGGTCGGAGCGGTCGCATGACGCGCAACGGGCGCCCCGAAGGGCGCCCGTTGGTTCAGCGACCGCTCCGATCAGTGGATCGGAGGGCGTCTCCAGTGCCTAGAAGTCCATGCCCCCCATGCCGCCCATGCCGCCATCGGCGCCACCGCTCGGGGCGTCGGCAATGACCACATCGGTGGTGAGGAACAGTGCCGCGATCGAGCCGGCGTTCTGGAGAGCCGAGCGGGTGACCTTGGCGGCATCGATGATGCCAGCGGCGACCAGGTCCTCGTACTCGTCGGTAGCGGCGTTCAAGCCCTTGGAGCCCTTCAGGTTGCGCACCTTGTCGACGACCACGCCGCCATCCAGGCCGGCGTTGACCGCAATCTGGTGGAGCGGGGCCTCGAGCGCCTTGGCCACGATGCGTGCACCAGTGGCTTCGTCGGCGGAGAGCACGTCGCCGGCCGCCATGGCGGCGACCTGGGCACGCAGCAGGGTGACGCCACCACCGGCGACGACACCTTCTTCGATGGCCGCCTTCGTGGTGCTCACGGCGTCCTCGATGCGGTGCTTCTTCTCCTTCAGCTCGACCTCCGTGGCAGCTCCGACCTTCAGGACGGCTACGCCACCGGAGAGCTTCGCCAGACGCTCCTGGAGCTTCTCGCGGTCGTAGTCGGAGTCGGTGTTCTCGATCTCGCCCTTGATCTGGGCGATGCGGCCCGCGATGTCGGCGTCGTCGCCGGCGCCCTCGATGATGGTGGTCTCGTCCTTGCTGACCACGATCTTGCGGGCCTCGCCCAGCATGTCGAGCGTGACGGCGTCGACCTTGAGGCCGACCTCCTCGGAGATGACCTGGCCGCCGGTGAGGATCGCCATGTCCTGCAGCATCGCCTTGCGACGATCACCGAAGCCGGGGGCCTTGATGGCCACCGACGTGAAGGTGCCGCGGATCTTGTTGACCACCAGGGTGGCGAGGGCCTCGCCCTCGACGTCCTCGGAGATGATGACCAGTTGACGGTTGGTCTGCATGACCTTCTCGAGGGCCGGGACCAGGTCGCGCACCGCGGTGATCTTGGAACCCACGAACAGCACGTACGGGTCCTCCAGGACGGCCTCCATGCGGTCGGGATCGGTCACGAAGTAAGGCGAGATGTAGCCCTTGTCGAAGCGCATGCCTTCGACCAGGTCCATCTCCATACCGAAGGTCTGACCCTCCTCGACGGTGATGACGCCGTCCTTGCCCACCTTGTCGATGGCCTCGGAGATCATCTCGCCGATCTCGGTGTCGCCCGCCGAGATGGCGGCGACGTTGGCGATCTGGCCCTTGTCGCTGGACACGTCCTGGGCTGAGTTCCGGATGGCGTCGACGGCGGCGGCCACCGCTGCCTCGATGCCCCTCTTGAGCGACATCGGGTTGGCACCGGCGGCAACGTTACGAAGGCCCTCGCGGACCATCGCCCATGCCAGCACGGTCGCCGTGGTGGTGCCGTCACCGGCTACGTCGTCAGTCTTCTTGGCGACCTCCTTGACCAACTCGGCGCCGATGCGCTCGTAGGGATCCTCGAGGTCGATCTCCTTGGCGATGGACACGCCGTCATTGGTGATGGTGGGCGCGCCCCACTTCTTCTCCAGGACGACGTTGCGACCCTTGGGACCGAGCGTGATCCGAACGGCGTCAGCCAGCTGGTTCATGCCCCTCTCGAGCGACCGGCGAGCCGTCTCGTCGAACGTGATGATCTTTGCCATCAGTGGCAACCTCTCAGTGATCGGTGGACCGGTGGAGCGCGGGCGCGACCACTGGCACTCTCTTCATGCGAGTGCCAATCCAATCAGCGAATCGGCTGTTTTCCAACGTCCAGAGGCACCCGGAAGCGGGTCTTGAACCGTCTCCGGGACGTTGTCGGAACCGAGATGCGCAGGCCCGGGACGTGCGCTCCGGCGGGGACTCAGCCCCCGGCGACGGCAGGCACGATGGCGACGGTGCCACCATCCGGGACGGCGGTGTCCAGCCCGTCCAGGAAGCGCACGTCGTCATCGCTGACGAACACGTTCACGAAGCGGCGCAGCGCGCCCGACTCGTCCAGGATCCGGCTGGTGAAGCCCGGATGGGCGGCGTCCAGGGCCGCTATCGCCTCACCGACCGTGCCGGCAGCAACCTCCACCTCAGGCTGTCCAGCGGTCAGCGGTCGGAGCGTCGTCGGAATGCGGATGATCACGGCCATGGAAAAACCCTACCCACCCGGTCGGGGATCACCCACTCCCTGCCGGGTGCTCCGGGCTGGTCGGATTGTCCGACCGGAAGCCGTTCAGAGGTCGTCCAGTCGCTCCGCCACGGCCTCGGTTATGCACGCCATCGTCTCAGCAACGGCCCTGTCGGCACCGAACCGGTCCACCAGCGACACAACGTCGGCACGCACCGCCGCCTCCTCGTCGGCTCCGCCCACCACGACCAGCAGGGGCACGCCGGCCGCAGCGGCATACGCAGCCACCCCGCCCACGACCTTCCCCTGGAACGAGGTGGCATCCAACCAACCCTCGCCGGTCACCACCAGGTCGGCGCCGGCCACGATCTCGTCCAGGCGAACCTCCTCGGCCACCAGGTCCACGCCGTCGACCAGTTCGGCACCCATCGCAGCCAGGCCGCCCGCCAGGCCACCGGCGGCCCCGGCCCTGTCCAGACACGAGACATCCGACCCGAAGCGTTCCAGGTACACCTGCACGAGTCGCTCCAGGCGGCCCGTCAACAGGCGGACCTGGGCATCGGTGGCCCCCTTCCGGGGAGCGAACACCTCGGCGGCCTTCGTGAACCGGGTCCGGACGTCACACGCCACCAGCATCTCGACACCCCGGTAACGCGCCATCGGACCCATCGCGTCCAGGGCACCCAGACCCCCATCGGTGGTCGCCGAGCCGCCCATACCGACGATCACCCGCCGCGCCCCCAGCTCGACGGCGTGGCGGAGGAGCTCCCCCACGCCTGCGGTGGTGGCGTCCAGGGGGCGGTTTCCCTCGGCGCCGCCCGCCAGCACCAGGCCCGAGGCCCGGGCCATCTCGACCACCGCCGTACCATCCGAGAGCCTCCAGCCGGCCCGGACCGGAGAACCCAGGGGGCCGGTCACCTCGGTGGTGTGGTCCGGGCCTCCCAACACGTCCACCAGGCCCTCACCACCGTCGGCCATCGGCACCTCGACGGCGGTTCCGTCCCGGGAGACCACGGCCCGGGCGATCGCCGACGCCGCCTCTGCCGCCGACGCCGTACCCCGGAACTTGTCCGGTGCGGCAACCACCCGCACCGGCCGACCTCAGTTGGACTGGATGCGCTGGTCGGAACCCAGGATCACCACGATGTTGGCGTTCGCCACGCGATCCTCGGCCTTGGCCGGAACCTCCAGCCCGCCAGTCGGCATCTTCTCCAGCAGGGAGGGGATCTCGCCGAAGTGCTCAACGATCTTCCTGGCATCGGCCTGGTACCCGTTGCGGTAGTAGACCCGGGTGGTGCCGGTCTTGTCGGCGTTGGCCGGAGATTCCATCGTCCAGCCCAACGGGCTGAGCAGGTCGGTCACCTTGCCGGCCGCACCAGACACGCCGGAGCCGTTAGCCACCAGGATCTTCACCTCGTTGGGATAATGCGTCGGCGTCGTAAACAGGGCCTCGGTGGTGGTCGGCACAGCCGAGGTCGGCGCCATGGCATCAGCGTCGACCTCACCCCCAGCGACAGGTTCGGTCGTCACGACAGCCGGGTCGGCCCCTCCGGTCCCCGGATCGGCACCCGTGACGTCATCGGTGATCGCCGGAGCCTGCCTGTCGGCCGCCACGGGCGAGTCGTCCAGTCCCTTCCAGAGCATGAGCAGGCCGATCGCCACTGCGACGCCGACGAGAAGGGCGGCGCGCGGCATGGCTGCGGCGTTGCTGGGTCCCAGCCCTCCGCTCCTGGCGCCGACGTTCATCGGCCGCCGTCGTCCTCGATCACCCTGGGTTCGAGGCGCGCCCTGCGACGACGATCGCGTTGGCGCTGGAGTCGACGGACCACCAGCGGGTCGTAGGACATGGCCTCGCCGTCCTCGAGGAGCTCGGACAGCAGCTGGTAGTAGCGCGTCGCCGAGAGCTCGAACCGTTCACGGATCTGGACGTCCTTCGGCGAGGTGGCCGTCCACCACGAGCGTTCGAAGTCCAGGATGTCACGGTCTCGCTGCGTCAGTGCCACGGCCAGATGATCCTCCACCGCGCGGGGCGATTCAAGTACCCCTAACCCCGTCTCCGTCACGGAACCCCGCGGACCCCCACGCGCCTCGAAACGTTCCAACTCCGGAAGCGGCTCCCTCACCGTCCGGCAGAGCAGGCTCAGTACTCTTACGGACACTGGGATTGCGGTGACCGGCCTTTCGCGCCACGAACCGCTCCATCCCGCCCGAGTAGCTCAGTTGGTCAGAGCAGGCGCCTTGTAAGCGTCAGGTCGTCGGTTCGAATCCGACCTCGGGCTCCGAATCCCACCGCCGGCACCACAGACGGCAACGGGTTCAGGAACGGCGCCGGGCCACCTCGAAGAGGGCGATGGCGGCAGCGGCCGACACGTTCAGCGAACCCAGTACCCCGCCCAGGGGAATGTGGGCGATGGTGTCGCAGCGTTCCCGCACCAGACGCGAGAGGCCCGAACCCTCGGCTCCCAACACTAGGGCCACGGGCTCGTCGGCAACCGTCAGGTCGTGGATGGCGTCGTCGCCCCCCACGTCCAGGCCGACCGACCACACACCCGCGTCGGCCAGACGACCCAGAGCCTTGGGCAGGCCCGCCACCCTGGTCATCCGGAGGTGCTCGATTGCCCCCGCCGCGGACTTGGTGACCGCGGCGGTCACCCCCGCAGCCCGGTGTCGCGGCAGGACCACGCCGGTCACGCCGGCGCACTCGGCCGACCTCAGAATCGCCCCCAGGTTGCCCGGGTCGGTCACGCCGTCCAGGAGGAGAAGGAACGGATCACGGCCCTGGGCGTCGGGCCGCAGGAAGTCATCCAGATCATGCTCGTGGAGAGGTTGGGCCATGGCCAGCACGCCCTGCGGCGCGTCGGTGCGGGCCATGGACTCGAACTTGGAACGGGAGACCTCACGGATGGTGACCTTCGCCTCGTCGGCCAGGTCAATGATGTCGTCCAGGATCGGAGCCGGATCCAGGTCTCCGGCCAGGAGGACCTCGCGGGTCCGACGGGTACCCGCCAGCAGCAGCTCCCTGACCGCCTGCCGACCCTCCACCTGGTCGCCGCCCAGGCCCTTCGCAGCGGCGTCGGACCGGTTGCCCATCGGGGTACTCCCCCGCTGGCCCGGCCCCCTCGCGCCGGGGCGGCCACCGGGTCGGCCCCGGGCACCACCACGCCCGGGTGGACCGGACCGCCCACCACCGGCGGCCCTACCGGAGTGACCACCGGCCTTAGGGCCGCCCGGACCGCCCGAACCGCCACGCTTCTGGCCCTTCGGGCCACCGGGACCGCCGCGCTTCTGACCCTTCGGGCCGCCACGCTTCGGTGTCCCCGGGCCGCTCACGCCAGGGTCCCATCCCGTTGCAGGAGAGCCACGGCGAAGCAGGCCACGCCCTCCCGGCGGCCGATGGCACCCAGGCCCTCCGCCCGCCGTCCCTTCACCGAAACCTGCGCCCCGACCACCTCGGTGAGGGCATCACTCATCTCGTCACGACGCGGCGCCAGCCGGGGCGCCTCGAGCACCACCGTGCAGTCCACGTTGGCCACCTCCCAACCATCACCACGGATGGCTGCGACCGTGTCGGCCAGGAGCGCCATGCTGTCGGCGCCGGCCTGCGCAGGATCAGTGTCCGGGTAGCGCTGTCCGATGTCACCGAGGCCTGCCGCACCCAATAGCGCGTCGATGACGGCGTGGGCCACGGCGTCGGCATCGCTGTGGCCGACCAGGCCCGGGCCGTCGAACGAGACCCCGCCCAGCACCATGCGCCGGTCCGGGTCGTCGCTGAACGGATGGATGTCGAACCCCTGGCCGACCCGGATCTCAGGCATGCGACGAGCCTGCCACGATTCGTTCCAACTCCAGCCGTGCCAGGTCCAGGTCGGCAGGGCGGGTGATCTTCAGGTTCGCCGGTTCGCCCTCCACCACCACCACCGTGCCACCGGATGCCTCCACGAGCGTGGCGTCGTCCGAGGCCTCGCCGCCACCGGCGTGGGCCGCCCGGAGGATGTCGGCACTGAAGCCCTGCGGGGTCTGGACGGCTGTCACGCCATCGCGTGCCACGACCCTTCCTTCCGCGGTACGCAGGGAATCGGTAACGGGAACCCCGGGGACCACGGCGTCGGCACCCGCCAGCACCGCGTCGGCGACCCGCCTGAACAGCCCGGGCGTGGCAAGGGGGCGTGCCCCGTCGTGGACGAGCACGACCCTGGCGTCATCGGGCACCGCTGCCAGGCCACAGCGCACCGACGCCGAGCGGGTCGCCCCGCCGTCAACAACCGCCTCCACGCCCCCTGCTGCGGAGAGGACCCGGGAGACCTCGGTACGACGCTCGGCTGACACGACCACGACCACGCCGTCGGAGACCGCCGCAGCCGAGACGACCGAGCGGGCGAGAACCGCCATCCCGGACAGGTCCGCCAACTGTTTGTCGCCTCCGAAGCGCGTCCCACTCCCGGCGGCGACCACCACCGTCCACGTGCTCACCAGCCACTCCCGGGGCCGTAGTGGAGGCAATCTGCTTCCGGGCGCGCTGGCGTCGATGACGCTGGGGGATGCCACATCTCACTAGCATGGCGATTCGACATGCCGGACACCACACTCTTGAGCGAGACCATCCTTTTTGCCGGGCTGGACGACGACGCCCTGACGAGGGTCGTGGGAGCCGGAAGGGACCTTGAGTTGCGCCGGGGTGACGTGCTGTTCAGGGAAGGCGACGACCCCGACGAACTCTTCGTGGTCATGTCCGGCCGCATCGCCATCGCCAACAAGTCGATCGACGGCCGGGAGTCGATGGTGGCCCTCATGGAGGAGGGCGACCTGTTCGGCGAGATGGGCCTGTTCGACGGCCGGGGTCGATCGGCAGAGGCCAGGGCGCTCGAATCGTCAGTGGTCACGGCCGTGCCCTACGGACCGGTACGCAGCCTCTACGAGGACGACCCCGCTCTTCTCTGGCGTGTCGTGGCCATGCTGGCCGGCCGGCTCCGCACCATGGACGCCGCCCTCGCCGATTCGGTGTTCCTGGACGTGACCGGCCGAACGGCCAAGCGGCTGCTGGACCTGGCCGGTGAGGAGGACGAGTTCTCCCTGCCGATCACGCAGGAGGAATTGGCCGGCATGGTCGGCGCCTCACGGGAGCGGGTCAACAAGGCGATCGCATCGTTCATCCGCCTGGGCTGGATCGAACAGATCGACCGGACCTACCGCATCACGAACCGTGAACAGTTGACCATCCGGGCCCGCTGAGGCCACCGGAGTCAGCCCGGACGGGCTCAGGTAGCCAGCCAGTCCACCACCCGATGCCAGGCATCGGCAGCGTCACCGGCCCGGTGGGCCGGACGACTCGGATCGTGGACGAAGCCGTGGTCAGCACCCACGTAGCGCAGAACCGTGGCACCGGTGGCTTCTAGTTCGTCGACGTGGTCGGAGGGCGTCCAGGCATCCTGAGCACCGATGACGGCTAGGACGGACGCCGCATCACCGGCGGCGAGCGCATCCAGGGGCTCGCCCTGACCGGCACCCCGCCACTGGTCCGGCACCCGGATCATCCCGTAGAAGGGGCAGTGGGAATCGAACCGCCCGGTGGCCACGGCCTTCAGGACGTACATGCCGCCCATGCAGAAGCCGAGGATGCCGACCGTTTCAGCACCGGTCAGATCTGCGGCGGCCACCGCATCACCGAGAACCCTGTCGTCCTCAAGCGATGAGCCGGCAGCCAGGCGATCAGCCACTTCCAGGTTTTCACGCCCGGGAAAGAGCTCGAACGCCGCCACCGACCAGCCCTGCTGGATAGCCAGGCGTACCACCAGGTCGTCGAACAACGGGCGCATCCCCATGATGTCAGGGATCACCACCAGCCCCCTGGGCGATGGCCCGGTTGCTGGATGGACCAGCTCGGCGGCGGTCCCGGATGGAAGTCCTGTACGCATGCCTCCTGCCTAGTGCATGGATCAACCGCCTGCCCAAACACCCGGACCCCGGGCCGCGACCAGCGGTACGTCCACGGGTGGTGCCACCGCTCCGACACGACCGGTCACGAGCCAAGAGGCATCAGGCCGGTGGCCAGGACAGCCTCTGAGAGTGTCCCCACGCGCACGAC
>CAJWFS010000008.1 GCA_913030665.1 uncultured Acidimicrobiaceae bacterium | reverse complement strand
TCACGAAGAACTTCGTGAACATCGGGCTGTCGAACCGCAGGTGCATGAACCAGGCCGCCACATAGAAGAACTTGAAGACCATCATCACCATCAGCAGGGTGATGAGTAGCGCCCCGGGCATTTCGACGAAGTAGGTCGCTACCTCCAGGGCCGTGACGATGCCGAGGACAATCGCCACCCGGATGTACTTGGCATCGGTCGGGTGGTCGGGGCCGCCCTCGTGGGTTTCGACGTTCTCGGTGGTGGTGCTCATGGCGTCGGCTCCCGATCAGCTGGTGGGTGATGGCACCAGGTAGATGACGGTGAAGATGAAGATCCACACCACGTCGACGAAGTGCCAGTACAGGCCGACGATCTCGACGGTCTCGGACCGTTCCTTCGTGAGCGTCCCCCGGAACGACGAGATGATCAGTGACACCAGCATCACGATGCCGAGGCTGACGTGGATGCCGTGGAAGCCGGTGAGGGTGAAGAACGCCGAGGAGAACGGGCTGGTCGTGTAGCCCAGGCCCTCCCGCAGGAAGGTCGTGAACTCGTAGACCTGGCCGCCGATGAACAACGAGCCGAGCAACGCCGTGGCCAGCAGCCACACCCGGTTGTTGCGGATGTCGCCACGCTGCAGGGCCGACAACGAGAGCACCATGGTCAACGAGCTCATGAGGAGGATGAACGAGCTGACCGAGGTGAACGGGATGTCGAAGATGTCGCCGGGCGCCGGACCGTCGGCATAGCGGCTGCGATAGATCAGGTAGGTGGAGATCAGACCACCGAACAGCAAGCACTCCGACCCCAGGAACACCCACATCAGCAACTTGTTGTTGGACAGGCCGGTGCCCGTCCCATGGCCGTGGTCCACGGCAGCGGCGTCAGCCAACGGGGGCCTCCTCAACGGTCTCTCCAGCAGCTTCAGATGGGGCTTGTGCTCCGTCATGGTCGGATGAACCATCGGCGGGGTGGCCATGGGGCCCGTCCGGGTCATCGGTCGGCTCGAAGATCCACCCGTAGATTGCCATCAGGATCAGCAGGGCGCCCGGAATGCAGACCCAGAGCGTGTAGATGAGGCCGAAGCCGACGAAGGGGAATCCGGCGGCCATCACGACCGGCCAGTACGAAGGCGACGGCAGGTGGACGTCGGTCGCGGAGCCGTCCTGGCAGACCTCCTCGGCGCTGGCGACGCGTACGACCCGGCCGTTCTCGTCCTCTGCGTACTTGCGGTGCCAGAACTCGTCTAGGGAATCGACCTGGATGAGCTCGTCGAAGTTGTGTACCGGCGTCGGGTTGGGCGTGAACCACTCCAGGCTCCGGGCATCCCAGGGATCGGGACCCACCGGGGGCTCGTGCCTCGCCCTTCGCGCCGAGGTGACCACGTTGATCACGAACATGAGCACACCGAGGGCGATGATGAACGATCCGATCGAGGCGAACATGTTCCAGAACTCGAACCCGAAGCCCGGGCTGTATGAGTCGATCCGACGGGACATCCCCTGCAGCCCCAGGATGTGCATCGGGCCGAAGGTCATGTTGAAGCCGATGATCATCAGCCAGAAGTTCCACTTGCCCAGCTTCTCGCTCAGGAGGTGGCCGAACACCTTGGGCCACCAGAAGTAGAAGCCGGCGAATATGCCGAGCAGGGATCCACCGAAGATCACGTAGTGGAAGTGGGCGACGATGTAGTAGGTGTCGGTCTGCTGGGTGTCGGCCGGAGCGACCGAGTGGGTGACCCCGGAGAGCCCACCGATCGTGAACATCGACACCACGCCGAACGCGAAGAGCATCGCCACCGTGAACTTGATCTTGCCGCCCCACATGGTCGCCAACCAGTTCAGGATCTTCACCCCTGTCGGCACGGCGATGAACATCGTCGATATCGAGAAGGCCGCCACCGAGATCGGACCGATTCCGGACACGAACATGTGGTGGGCCCAGACGCCCCAGCCCATGAAGCCGATGGCGATACCCGAGAAGACCATGAACGGGTAGCCGAAGAGGGGCTTGCGGGAGAAGGTCGGGATCACCTCGCTGATGATGCCGAAGCTGGGGAGGATCAGGATGTAGACCTCCGGGTGGCCGAAGATCCAGAACAGGTGCTGCCAGAGGAGCGGATCAGCGCCCATCTCCGGGTTGAAGAAGTTGGCGCCGTAGTTGCGGTCGAACATGAGCAGGAACAGCGCCACCGTGATGACCGGCACGGCGAACAGCAGCAGGAACTGCACGACCAGGATCATCCAGGTCATCACCGGCATCTTGAACAGCGTCATGCCCGGCGCACGCATGTTCAACACGGTCACGATCAGGTTCATCGCCGAGACCAGCGATGCGATGCCCATGATCTGGAGGCCCAGGACGTAGTAGTCCATGCCATGTCCGGGCGAGAAGACGGCGCCGGTGTTGGGTGCATAGGCGAACCAGCCGCCGTCGGGGGAGTCACCGAGCAGCCAGGACATGTTCAGGAACAGGCCACCGGCCAGGAACACCCAGTAGGAGAGCGCGTTCAGACGTGGGAACGCAACGTCCCTGGCACCGATCTGCAGCGGCAGTAGGTAGTTCGCGAAGGCCGCCGCAAGCGGCATGATCACCAGGAAGACCATGGTCACGCCGTGCATCGTGAACACACGGTTGTAGGTGTCGGCGCCCAGCACCGTGCCATCCGGCGTTGCCAACTGCAGTCGGATCAGGAGGGCCTCGAGTCCACCGATACCGAAGAAGAACATGGCGGTGGCGCCGTAGAGGATGCCGATCTTCTTGTGGTCGACGGTGGTGATCCAGTCACGCCAGCCGGTGTTGCCCCTGGGCCGGGTGTAGACGCCGAGCGGCCGGCCCGGCGCCGCGAGTTCGATGGTGTCGCTCATGGGTGGACCTCCGTAGCGGCGATGACTTCCATGTCGGGCCTCGCCCCAAGGGTCTGGAGGTAGGCCACCACGTCATCGATCTGGCCCTCGCTGAGGCCCATGGCGGGCATGCCGCGGCGGCCCTCCGCATAGGCGGGCTTCTCGGCGGGCGCATTGCGCAACCAGGCCTCGAGCTGTGTGCGGTTCAGCGATCCGTCAGGTTCATAGAGACCGAAGATCCCGCCAGCAAAGGTGGTACGGCTCATCAGGTGGGTCAGGTTCGGAGCGGCGTTGGCCACCAGGTCGGCGCCCTTCCCGGGATCGTTTACACCGTTGACCACATGGCACCGGGTGCACTGGCCCTCGAACACCGCCAGGCCCCGTTGCGCGGCGGCGTCGGTCGGCTCTGCCGCGGGTTGCATCTGCTCGTCCACCCAAGCCTGGAAGTCCACCGGGGTCACGGCCACCGCCTGCATCTGCATCCGGGCATGGCTGAGGCCGCAGAACTCGGTGCACTGGCCGAAGTAGAAGCCGGGCACGTCGGCCTCGATCTTCCACGGCGAGATCCGACGCGGCACCGCATCCCGCTTGCCGTTCAGGGCCGGAATCCAGAAACTGTGGATCACGTCCCGACTGGTTATCGAAAGCCCGATCTCCGAACCTGTGGGGATCACCATCTGGTTCGCCGTGACGATGTCGGCCGGCGGGAGGTGCCGTGGATCCGACAGGTCAACGCCGTCCAGGCCGTCGAAGTAGTAGCGGAACTCCCACCACCACTGCTGCCCGACGACCAAGATCTCCGGGTCCCAGGAGATAGACACATCATCCACGTTGAGCACGATGTCGTGGCGGTCCTCGCCGTTCAGCTCGAAGTGGCCGAACAGCGTGAACACCCCGATCGCCGCCATGAGCACCGCCGGACCGATCGTCCAAGCGATCTCGGCCCGGAAGTTGCCGTGGATCTGGGTCGGGAACTCGTCGGTGCTGTGGTCGTCCCGGAACTTCCACCAGATCAGGCCGGAAGCGCCGAAGATGATGACGAAGACGATGCCCGCGATGATGAAGATCGGGTCGGAAAGCGAATCAATCGACCTCGAGATGGGGCCCTGTGGCTTGAGGGTGTCGAGGGGGGCATCGGCTGCACAGCCGGCAAGGGCCAGCAGCGCACCGCCGACCAGGACCGCTGGTCGCCCCGCTCGCAGAATTCTCGGGATCAATGGTCCGTCTCCACCTGGGCGTCGTCGTCGGAGGTACCGCCACCGATCTGGTGGAACTCCCTCTCCCCGTTCACCGCTGACAAGATGCCAGCCAACAGCACGGCCACACACCCGACGAAGAGGATGCTGCGTATCGCCCTGCGGGGCATCTCCGGCCGCTTGCTGATCGCCATCGCACCGCCGAAGACCAGCAGGCCGGCGACCGTGGCCACGACCACCGCTCCGTTGACGGATGATGCCAGGAGCACCCGGGATACCGCCAGCACCAGCACGCCGATACCGATGGTACCCAGGACCGGGATCTCGATGGGCCGCATCAGGTTTTCACGGGCGGCAGCGTTGGCCTCGGCGTCTCCCGAGACCTTCTCCGACCAGTTGGTCATGGTCCACTCGACGCCTACCGCGACGAGAATGCAGAGCCCGGTGACGAAGATGGCAGGGTGGACGACCAGGCCCACGGCGAGGGCGCCGATGCCAAGGGCACCGAATATCGGCCAGAGTGAGTTCCCCACGACAGCCTGTGCCTCAGGCGCCTCCTCCAGGCCGAGTACCTCGGCCTGTGCCTCGGCGTCAGCATCACGGAAGGCAAGGGCGACCAGGCCCACAAGGGCCAGACCAGCAGCCGCTGACAGGATAATGACGTACGAGACGTGGTTTCCGACGCCGCCCTTCCAGCCCACCGATATCGGACCGGTCTCGGTCGCTCCGGAGGTGTACCCGGCGAGGACGGCAGCCATGACCGCGGCCACGAAGAGGCCGAACCAGAGCTTGAATCCCGTACTGAGCATTCCGATCCCCCCTCCCTACTTCGCGATGTAGATGCCGACCCAGATCACGGCATAGATGGCGTTCACGGCATACCAGTAGAGGGCGGCCGCTGATACGAGGTCACGATGCCGACTGGTGTCCTGCCCGCCCAGCGCCCGCAGGAGCAGCAGGCCCAACCAGAGCACGCCAACCGAGACCATTACGAGGTGCGAGCCGACGATGACGAACATGAGCGTCGTCGCCTGACTGGTGTCGATGGGAAGGCCGATGTCGGCGATGTAGAAGGCCGTCTGGTTGACCATCGCGATGCCCATCACGGCGGTCAGCGCCAGGGCCAGATAGGCGTGGACCCGGTCGTCTTTCAGGACGGAGTGGACCGCCCAGCCCATGGTGATGGCCGAGACGGCCATCGTGGCCATGTTCATTCCGCCGGGCGCCAACTCGATGGCTCCCTCGGGGAACCACTGGGTGCCCCAGGCCATGGCATCGGCCCGGATCGAGAAGTAGATGCCGAACAGGCCACCGAAGTACGCCAGGACGGCTCCGGTCCCGAAAGCCGATGCGACCACCAGGGACCGCGGACGGGTCGGAGCGGTCGGGGTCATGTCGGCCATCAGCCAGCCCCCGCGGAGTCGACTGCCAGGTGTCTGATACCTGCGACCATCCAGATGAGGCCGGCGACCAGGAAGGCGGCGGCGCCAACCGTCGAGACGGCGTTCAACGCACCGGTACCCGAATCCGGGTAGCCGGCGGTGGCGAGGTCCACACCGGTGAAGTCGGCCTGGCCGAGGAAGCCGCTGACCACATCAGCGGCACTGATCAGGACCACGCCGAGGGAGGCGGCGAGGCCACCCAGCAGCATCAGGCCGGGAAAACCAGGGCTGCCGAGGAGGTCCTCGCCCCAGTGGTTGAGGCCGGCCACGGCGCCGATGACGGCCGCCCCGACAACGAGGGTGAAATGGGCCCCGGTGACCGAGGTCTCGAGCAGGTCCCAGGGGGCGACGACGCGGAGTGCGCCCAGCACGGTGCCAGCCACGATCAGGAGGATGGCGATCAGGGATAGCACCACCGACGCGGGGGGCTTCGAACCGAGGTCAGATCCACCACGCCGAAGCAGGTCCAGCACCCCGCCGAGGACCACGAAAGCCACCGGCACGATGGCGAAGGCCGCCAGGACGTAGATGGTCTCCTCCATGATCGGGGTTCCGGGCGTGTCGAAGAACGACTGGGCGTAGGCGCCGAAGGACAGGAAGCCGAACGCCGCAGTGGCGACCAGCAGGACGCCACGGTTGGCGGGTTCAGAACCAGTGGCCGAGGAGATGACGTCCAGCGCTATTCCGAGTACGGGCAGTGCCAGCAGGTAGATGGCCGGGTGGGTGAACACCCAGGAGAGCTGCTCCCAGATGGCGTCCTCGGCCCCGAATCTGACGGCCGGCCTACCACGGAGGTCCACGTAGGCCAGCACCGCGTTGGCGGCCAGGACCGGGAGCATGCCCAGCCAGATCGTGCCGGCGATCAGGGTGGTCCAGCTGAGGTACGGGATATCGCCCAGCCCCATGCCGGCGGCACGACCGGAGAGGATCGTGGAGAGGATGCACATGGTGGCCACCATCAGGCCACCGATCACCAGGAGGAGGCCCATGAGCGTGAGCGCTGTCGCCTGGCGCTGACCGCCTCCGTCCGGGGTTCCCAGCCCACCGTCGACCAGAAAGCCGACCACCGTCATTCCGGCACCGATCAGCCACGTCCAGCAGGCGAGGGCTGCGGCCCTGGGGAACAGCAGCGTGTTGGCACCGCACTGCCTCGGCACGATCGTCGTTCCCAGGGCTACGAGGATCGGGAGCACCCCGAGGAGGACCAGGGCCACCCGGTGCGCCGACCAGAACTGGAAAAGCTCGTCGCCGCTACCGAAGATTCCGGCGCCTTCCAGGTCGAGTCGCTCGAGGCTGACGAGCAGCCCGGCCACCAGACCGACCAGCACGGCGGTCATCCCGCCCATTCCCCACACCTTGGAAAGGGTCACGGGGTCGGTGGAGGTGATCGCCTCCTCCACGGCGGTGCCGCTCGCGTCGCTGTCGGTAGTGGTCATCAAAACTTCTTCGCTCAGCGGGCCCGTACTGCACGCTCGTTCCTAGATATGAGCGAACTCGGATCACAGAATGTTAGGCGTGCCCACGCACAATCGGACACTGGCACGTCCACCAGAATCTAGTCGGCCCGGACTCCGGGATCCGTCTCGGCAACCGGTGATACGGCTCAGACCAGGACGTCCGCGACCATCGCCGCGAAAAGCAGGGTCAGGTAGGTAATTGAGTAGGAGAAGAGCCGCATGGCGGTGCGGTCAGACGGGTCCCGTTCGACGGCCAGGGCGAGCACCCCGAACAACCCTCCCAGTACCAGGGCCGCGACGACGTACACGGCTCCCATGTCCGCCACGGGAGCGAAGACCAGGGTCGTGGCGACGAGAACCACCGTGTAGAGGCTGATCCTGCGGGCCGTCTCGGCCAGGGTGGCGACCGCAGGCAGCATCGGAACCGATGCCGCCGCGTAGTCGTCCCGATACCTGATGGCCAGCGCCCAGAAGTGAGGCGGCGTCCAGAAGAAGATGACGAGAAACAGGACGACCGGGGCCCAGTCCAGCGAGTTGGTGACCGCCGACCAACCGACGAGGGCCGGAACGGCTCCCGCAGCACCACCGATGACGATGTTCTGCGTGGAGGTCCGCTTCAGCCAGAGGGTGTAGACGAAGACGTAGAAGAAGGTCGCCGATACCGCTAGCAGCGCGCTGAGCAGGTTGACGGTGGCGAAGAGCCAGGCGAAGGCCACCACCTCGATGACGACGGCGAACGTGAGGGCCGCCATCGGCGACATGACCCCGCGCACCAGCGGGCGGTGCATGGTGCGTTCCATGAGGGCGTCGATGTCACGGTCGACCACCATGTTGACGGCGTTGGCTCCGCCGGCGGCCAGGGTCCCGCCCACAACGGTGGCCACCATCAGCCATACCGATGGCACCCCTCGTTCGGCCACGAACATGGTGGGCACGGTGGTGACCAGCAGCAGTTCGATGATCCGGGGCTTGGTGAGCGCCACGTAGCCGGCCACCCGCTCTCGCCGGCTGAACGTGCTCTGGCCGATCGGTGGGGCGGACACGCGAATCAGGCTAGGAGGTGGGCGACGGGACCGGTCGGGCCGAACAGGGGGTCAACCCACCAGCCAGTCGGCCGGACCCGGACCGTCCGGGAACAGGCGGTCCTGGAACCGACGCATACCACCCAACCAGCGGTCCACGTCGTCTCCCTTGCGGCGCACGTACTCGGCCACGTCCGGATGCGGGAGGATGTGGAACCGCTCATCGGCCAGACCTGCGATGACGATTTCGGCGAGTTCCGCGGCGGTGAGCACGCCGTCCACCGCTGCGGCGGACGAGGAACCGTCGGCGGGAAGCATCCCGGCCGTCGGGCTGTTGGCCCTGATGTTCGTCTCGACCGCCTGCGGACATAGGACCGACACCCCGATGCCCAGGTGGCCGTATGTGATGCTGATCCATTCGGCCAACGAGACCGCCGCGTTCTTGGTGACCGAGTAGTGGAGGGACCCGATCTGGGTGAGCAGACCCGCCGCCGAAGAGGTGTTCAACAGGTAGCCACCGCCGGCATCGGCCATGTGCGGTATGGCGTGTCGGGCGGCGTACAGGTGGGCCATCACGTGCACGTCGAACATGCGCCTCAACTCGTCGTCAGGGGCCTCCAGGCCGCCGACCGTGACGTAGCCGGCGTTGGACACCACCAGGTCGATCGCTCCGTGGGCCGCCACCGTCGAATCGATCAGGTCCTTCACCGCCGCCTCATCGGTCACATCGCAGGCGACTGGGGTACCACCCATCCGTCCGGCCACCTCCGCCGCGCCCCGGGCGTCGCGGTCGGCGACCACCACGGCACGCGCTCCGTCGGCGGCGAACCGCTCAACCAGCGCCTCGCCGATCCCGCTCGCCGCACCCGTGACCACGATGACCCTGTCCCTGATCTCCATGGACGCGGATCCTACGGAAGGATCCGGACCGGCGGATGATCGGGCCGATGGGCCCCGACGGCCCTACGGGTCACCGACGCTCATAGCCTCGGGACCGTGTCCACACGGTCATTTCGGCTCACGCCCGATGCCTACCGCAGGATCTGTGGAATCGCCCTGGCCCTGCTGGCGGTCATCGTCGTGACCGGCGCAGCGGTCCGCCTCACGGGCTCGGGACTGGGCTGCTCCGACTGGCCCACCTGTGAAGAGGACCGCTTCGTTCCCGAGGCCGACTTCCACGGCTGGGTCGAGTTCGGCAACAGGCTCCTGACTGGTCTGGTCTCGGCGGCGGTCATTGGAGCCGTGCTGGGATCGATGGCCCGTCGGCCCCGTCGACGGGATCTGGAAGCCTGGTCATGGGGCCTTGTGGCCGGGGTCGTGGCGCAGGTGCTGCTCGGCGGGATTGTGGTCCTCAGCCACCTGAACCCGTGGCTGGTGCTCGGACACTTCGCCCTGTCCATGGTGCTCGTCGCCAACGCCGTCCTACTCCACCATCGGGCCGGTGACCACGGCAGGAGGGATGGTGCAGCCTCCACCCGTGTACGTCGACTCACTGTGGCCCTGGTCGGGCTGGCGACGTTGGTGCTGGCGACCGGCACCCTGGTGACCGGATCCGGTCCCCACGCCGGAAGTCGTGACGACCCCATAGCGCGACTCCCGATCGTGGTCAGGGAGGCCGCTCGCGTCCACGGGTCGACCGTGGTGCTCCTCCTGGTGCTCGTAGCGGCCCTCGTGATGGCAATCCACCGGGATGCTCCCCACCTGCGGCCCATGGCTCACCTGCTCGTCGTAGTGGTTGGCGCCCAGGCGGCCATTGGTTGGACCCAGTACTTCACCGGGGTGCCGGTACTGCTGGTCGGCTTCCACGTGGCCGGCGCCACCGCTCTCTGGATGGCCGTGGTGAAGATTCACCTCTCCGCCGCAGACCCCCGGCCGGTGGACGCAGCCACGACCAGCACACGGGTGGAGGCTGCACCGTGAGTCCGACCCCATCACCGCTCGAGGTCGACAAGACCGGCCTCGGCCACGACGAGGTGGTGGAAGCCGACAGGCCTTGGATAGTCCTGGTCTGGAACGACCCCATCAACCTGATGTCGTACGTCTCCCACGTCTTCCAGAAGCTGTTCGGCTACTCGAAGGCGAAGGCGGACCGACTCATGCTGGACGTCCACGAGAAGGGCCGTGCCGTGGTCTCCAACGGGGCGCGGGAGAATGCCGAGATGGACGTGTTCCGACTACACGAGCATGGGCTCTGGGCCACCATGCAACGGGACGACTGAGGCGCCGCCGGATGATCCTGAGACGACGACGACCGCATGCCTTCGAACACGACGGCGACCGCACAGCCATCCGGCTGGGCGATGACGAGCGGTCGATGCTGGCGAACCTGGCTGGACAGTTCCGGGCGGTCGTGGCCGACGATGCCGATCCCGACCTGAGGCGGCTCTATCCGACTGCCTACCCGGCCGACCCGGAGCGCGACGCCGACTACTCGGAGCTGGTCCACGACGACCTGGTCCGCACGCGGGTCGCCGCCGCCGACACGGTCGTGGCCACCGCCAGCGCCGTGTCCCTCGACGCCGACCAGTTGGCTGCGTGGATGCAGGTCCTGAACGGTCTACGGCTCCTTCTCGGCACCCGGCTGGACGTCTCTGAAGAGGATGAGTTCGATCCGGAGGCCGACGACGCCCCCACCCGAGCCCTGCTCTCCTGGCTCGGATTCCTCCTCGAAGAGGCCGTGGTGGCCGCGTCGGCCGATCTGGGTGATGCCTGATGCCGTTTGGACGGTTGCCCGTTCACCTGTCAACTCGTGACGCGTCATCGAGGGGCCCTGATATCGTGACCCCGCTCTCAACGAGGTCCGGCCCCCATCGTCCAGCGGCCTAGGACGCCTGCCTTTCACGCAGGTAACACGGGTTCGAATCCCGTTGGGGGTACAAAGGATGGTCCGGCCCCGGCCGGAACAGCCTGGTCCTGTGGTGCAGTTTGGAGTGCACGCCGGCCTGTCAAGCCGGAGGTCGCGGGTTCAAATCCCGTCAGGACCGCCACCGTCGCCCGCCCCGAAAAATGGAGCGGGCGGTACACGGTCGGGTAGCTCAGTTGGCAGAGCGTCCGCCTGAAAAGCGGAAGGTCACCGGATCGACGCCGGTCCCGACCACCACCGGAGGCCCGCCCACGAGGCGGGCCTTCCGCCTTCCGGCCAAGACGCCGGCGCCCACACCCGCTCTGGAACGGTGTTCGTCGTGGCCATGGCCACCATCGGTCTGGCGCGCCTCGGTGACGATCCCACGATCGGCATCACCATGCTGGTGTCCGGTGGGATCGCCGCCTGAATCCGGATGCGATCCCCACACCGTCTACCTTCGGCGGCCATGCACGGCGATCCGACCTCCGACCCGCGTGTGCTCGTGGCGGGCGCCAACCTCCGTGACCTGGGTGGCCTGACGACCATCGAGGGGCGACGGGTCCGCACGGGCCTCCTGTTCCGGAGCGGGTACCTGTGCGACCTGACCGGACCTGACCGTGACATCGTCGACTCGCTCGGCCTCCGGACCATCCTGGATCTGCGTCGTCCAACCGAGGCCGCCGTCCGACCACACCCTGCGATCGCGGGTGTGGAGGTCGTCCAGCTGTCGGTGTCCAGCGACGACAACGAGTTCGCGGTGCTCGCCAACGCGATGCTCGACCCGGATGCCGAACCGCTCGGACCCGACCACATAGCGGGCTACTTCAGGGGCAACGTGACCGACCGGCTGGACCGCTACCGACCGGTGTTCCACGCTGCCACCGACCCCGGGCGCCACCCGTTGCTCTTCAACTGCACCGCCGGCAAGGACCGGACCGGGTTCGTGGCCGGCGTCCTCCTCCGGATGCTGGGGGTTGATGAACGAACGGTCCTGGACGACTACATGCTGTCCAACGTCGTACGCCGTGGGTGGATCGCCGAGCGGGAGGTCGAGCACCGGCAGCGAATCGCTGAGAATCTCGGCATAGGACCAGACGAGGTCCAGGAGACACGTCTGATGGCCTCCCGAGCGCTCCTGAACTGCGAGAGGAGCTTCCTGAGGGCGGCCTTTGATGCCGTCCACGACGGCTGGGGATCGTGGGAGGCGTTCCGCCGGGACGGGCTGGGCATCAGCGACGACCGCTTCGCCGCCTACCGGGATGCCCTCCTCGCCTAACACCCGGATCTGACATGTCGGGCGGCGATGCGACCGCAGCCCCCGTTGGCAAACCGGGCCACACTGTCGCATGATCTAGGGAGCCAGTGAGCACGACCCGGCCCCGAGGGGGGCGACGGAGAAGGTGGAACCATGCAGAAGCGTGAACAGATCTACATCGGCGGCCACTGGGTCGCCTCGGACGGCGATGGCAGCATCGACGTCATCAACCCGTCGACCGAGGAGGTCCTCGGCTCGGTGCCAGCAGGCACGGCAGCCGACGTGGACGCCGCAGTGGCCGCTGCCCGCGCCGCCTTCGATGGCTGGGCGGCCACGCCGCTGGATGACCGCCTCGCCCTGATCGAAGGCCTGGCCGGCCAGCTGGGTGCACGCATGGAGGAGATCGGCACGCTCATCTCGGACGAGATGGGAATGCCCCGGGGCATGTCCACGATGATCCAGGCCGGGATGCCGGCAGCGACGACCGGGGGCGTACCGGCCACGGCCCGGGAGTTCGCCTTCGAGGAGACGATCAACCGCACCCTGGTGACCCGCGAACCCGTGGGCGTTGTGGGATGCATCACCCCGTGGAACTTCCCTCTGCACCAGGTGATGGCGAAGGTCGCCCCTGCCATGGCCGTTGGTTGCACCGTGGTACTGAAGCCCAGCGAGGTGGCGCCGCTGAGCGCCTTCCTCCTAGCCGAGATCATCGAGGACCTGGGCTTCCCCCCGGGTGTCTTCAACCTCGTGTCCGGCGTCGGCCCGGTGGTCGGCGAGGCCATCGCGGCGCATCCGGACGTCGACATGGTGTCGTTCACAGGCTCCACCCGTGCAGGAACCAGGGTCGCCGAGGTGGCGGCCGTGAACGTCACCAGGGTCCATCAGGAGCTGGGCGGCAAGTCGGCGAACATCATCCTTGAGGATGCCGACCTGTCGGCGGCCATCCCCGCAGCGGTGGGTGCGTGCTACCTCAACTCAGGCCAGACCTGCTCGGCGCTCACCCGGCTGCTGGTACCAGCTGACAAGATGGACGAGGTGGCGGCGATCGCCGGCGAGACCGCTGCCGGCTACACGGTCGGACCGGCCGATGACGACGGCAGCCGCCTCGGCCCGCTGGTCTCGGCAGCCCAGTGGGAGAAGGTCCAGGGCTACATCCAGGCTGGCATCGACGAGGGTGCGACCCTGGTCACCGGTGGCACCGGCAAGCCGGACGGACTGGACGCGGGCTACTACGTGAAGCCCACGGTGTTCGCCGACGTCTCGAACTCGATGACCATCGCCCGCGAGGAGATCTTCGGTCCCGTGCTGTCGATCATCGGCTATGTCGACTTGGACGATGCCGTCACCATCGCCAACGACACCGAGTACGGGCTGGCCGGTGGTGTGTGGGGCACCGACGGTGACAAGGCCCTGGCGGTCGCCAAGCGGCTTCGAACCGGCCAGGTCGACATGAACGGCGCCTTCCTGAACACCGACGCCCCGTTCGGCGGCTACAAGAAGTCCGGCAACGGACGGGAGCTGGGTCGCTTCGGGCTGGCCGAGTTCGTGGAGTCCAAGTCGATCAACCTGCCGATGGGCTGACCCTGGAGATCGCGCTCCCGACGGGAGCAGCGGGTCATGGGCCGAAGCCGGAGACGCGTTCGGCGGTGTCTGGGATCCGGTAGGTGGTGGTTGCCTCGTACGACAGGCCGTCACCCAGGGGACGTTCCAGGGCCTTCCGGTAGAGGTCCTTGTAGGCGGCCAACGAGTCGGGGTTGTTCGCCAACAGGTCCCTGACCAGCCCATCGACGGCATCGTCGGGCTCATCGACTGGAACGGATCTGGCCACGAGGCCCATGCCGGCCAGATCCGCGGGCCTCGCATCCTGTCCGTAGAATTCGACCGATGATCGACATGGCAGGCCTGATGCCGATCGGACGACGTCAGCCCCGGGTTCTAACCTGACGTGCGCGATTCGGTACGGTCGACGCAGCAGGCCACCGTTTGTTGCTGCCGGGCAGCACGCGGGCGTCCAGGCCAGATCAACCGAATGGGGATACACGATGAAGATCAAGGTCGACGCCGAGAAGTGCCAGGGGCACAGCCGCTGCTACTCGCTGGCTCCCGAGTTGGTGGACGTCGACGACCTCGGCAACGCCTTTGAGTTGAACGGCGGCGAGGTCCCTGCCGGGCTGGAGGACAAGGCCCGGCTGATCGTGGACAACTGCCCCGAGTTCGCCATCACGATCGAGGAGTAGACGGTGGCGGTGGCCGAGACCGTGATCCTGACCCGGCAACGCAACCGCCACATCGCCTTCGGTTCCGGCATCTACCGCTGCGCCGGCTCGAACCTGGCCCGCATGGAGATGCAGGTGGCGCTCAAGACCTGGTTCGAACGCATCCCCGAGTTCACGCTGTCCGACCAGGGCGGCGTAACTTGGGCGGGTGGACAGGTCCGCGGACCCCGCACCCTTCCCTTCACCTTCGACAGCCCGGAGACGACCAGATGACAGACACCTCGACCGATCCGGTAGCCAACGCCGTCCCCGAGCGTTGCCCGGTCACAGACCTGGCCACCGACTACGACATGTTCGACCCGGACTACCTGAAGGATCCGTTCTCGGCATGGGCCGAACTGCGCGACACATGCCCTATCGCCCACACCGAGCGCTACGGAGGCTCATGGCTCCCCACGAGGTACGACGACCTGCAGGCCATGGCCAAGATGGTCCCGATCCTCTCCTCTAAGTCACCCATCGTCATCGACATGCCGGAAGCGCTCGCCAAGGATGACGCCACGGGCTACAACGCGGCCGCTCCGATCAGCGCCGATCCACCGGAGCAGAGTTGGACCCGCCGCGCCCTGCTACCCCACTTCACCCCCAAGGGCATCGCCGCCGACAGCGCCTACACCGAACGGCTCTGCAACGAACTGATCGACGGCTTCATCGACGAGGGCAGGTGCGACGCTGCGGTCGACTACGCCCAGCAGATCCCGCCTCGCGTCATCGCCAAGAAGCTGGGCGTCGATGACGCGATGGTCGACGACTTCATCGAGTGGGTGCGCGGTGTGCTGGAGTTGGGCCTCCAGCAGCCTGAGCTGCGGGCCAAGTACCGAGACATCATCCGGAGCTTCTTCGCCGCCGAGGTGGCCGACCGGAGGGCCAACCCGAAGGACGACCTCATCACGGCCCTATGCCAGACCGAGCACGAGGGCAAGCCGCTGCCCGACGAGGTGGTGATCGGAATGTGCAACCTGCAGCTCGTGGCCGGGATCGACACCACCTGGAGCTCCATCGGCTCGGCCCTCTGGCACTTCGCGGGCCACGGCGACGACCGGCGACGCATGGCCGACGCCGACGACGGCCTGTGGGACACCGCCATCGAGGAGCTGCTCCGCTTCTACGCCCCGGTCACCATGGCCCGCAATGCCGGGGAAGACGTCGAGTACGGCGGCGTGACGTTCCGCGAGGGTGACAAGATCCTCATGAACTTCCCGGGTGCCAACCACGACCCCGACCACTTCGAGAACGCACACGAGGTGCACCTCGATCGCCAGCGCAACCGGCACGTGGCCTTCGGAATCGGCATCCACCGGTGCGCCGGCTCGAACCTGGCCCGCATGGAGATGCAGGTGGCGCTCAAGACCTGGTTCGAACGCATCCCCGAGTTCACGCTCTCCGATCCGGACGCCGTGACCTGGGCAGGTGGACAGGTCCGCGGCCCGCGGATCATGCCGGTCACGTTCGGCTGAACCAGACGCCTGCCAGCCCCGGCAGGCGGGCTGTCGCTACTGGGTGACCGCCTCGGCGTGGAGCATCCCGGCCGCTACCGCCTCACGGGTCGCATCGCTGACCTCGTCCAGCAACTCGATGGTGACCCCGTGGATGGTCGCCGTACACGCGAACCCGTGGGGGTACGGACCCACCGGTGACCCGGTGTCCGTCCCGACGTCGAACGTCTCGCCGCCCATGGAGAACACCACGGGAACGCTCCGTTCCAGGCGGCCCGAACCCACGACCACCCCGTCCACGGCCAGGGTGGCGGTACCGCCGGCACCGAAGCCTCCGTCGTGGTCGAACAACAGGCGGACCTCGTGGCGACCGGGAGGCAGGGCCAGGTCTCCGGCCACGGTCGTCCGCTCGTGCCCGTAGAGGTTGTAGTGCCATGTCGGGACGCCGCCGTCCAGGTAGATCGACCAGCCGTTGAAGCTGCCCCCCTGGCACACGATGACGCCCTCGGCTCCATCCGCGGGCACCTCCAGGTCGGCCCAGATCAGGTAGGAGCGGTTCTTCAGGTTCAGGACCGACCTCTCGGGCATGCGTACATGGGCTGTCGTGTAGCTCATCCGGGTCAGCCCGGCTAACGCGATGGGCGCCCGGGCCTCCGGGGGCAGGTCCATCGCGGCGTCGCGCAACGGGTACACGCCGTTTCGTAGGCATTCGGACTCGAACAGTTCTCGCATCTCAGCCAACAACTCGGGCCGGTCAGCAGCCAGGTCGTTGTTCTGGGAGAAGTCCTCCCGGATGTCGTAGAGCTCCCAGTTCTCCTGCGGCCCGTCGAACGGCGCAGACCCGAAGCGCACCCAGGGCACCCTTCCATGGAAGCAGGAGGCCATGAAGCCGTCGTGGTAGATGCCCCGGTTGCCCATCATCTCGAAGTACTGGGTGCGACGTTCGCTGGCCGCGTCGGGATCGCTGAACGAATAGCCCATCGAGGTGCCCTCGATGGGCATCTGCTGTATTCCGTTCACCGACGTCGGCGCCTCGATGCCGACCGCCTCCAGGATGGTCGGTGCCAGGTCGATGACATGGTGGAACTGGGTACGCAGCCCACCGGCGTCGGTGATCCGACGGGGCCACGAGATCGCCAGGCCGTTACGGGTGCCGCCGAAGTGGGAGGCGACCTGCTTCATCCACTGGAACGGTGCGTCCAGGGCCCACGCCCAGCCGACGTTGTAGTGGCACTCGCTGCGTACCGTTCCGAAGTCGTCGATGTGCTCGAGTAGAAACTCTGGATCTTCCTCGGCACCGTTCTGGAGCGCCGGCAACGACCAGGTTCCGTGAATGCGCCCCTCGGCCGAGGCCCCGTTGTCCCCCGTTATGTATACGAACAGGGTGTTCTCCCATTCGCCCATCGCCTCGATGGCCTCGATGAGGCGAGCCACCTGGGCGTCTGTGTGGGCCAGGAAGGCTGCGAACACCTCCATGAGGCGACGGGCCACCGGCTTGTAGCGGTCCGGGTACTCGTCCCACGACGGGATCACGTCGGGACGTGGCGTGTTCACCGTGTCCGACGGGATCACCCCCAGCTCCAGTTGCCGCTCGAAAATGGACTGCCTGAGGTCATCCCAACCCTCGTCGAAGAACCCCCTGAACCGGTCCAGCCAGGCATCGGGGACGTGCAGCGGCGTGTGGACCGCACCCGGGGCGAAGTAGCAGAGGAAGGGCTTGTCCGGTCGGTGTGCCCGGACCTGGCTCATCCACTCGATGGCCCGATCGGCCATATCTTCTGTGAGGTGGTAGTCGTCGCGCCCCAGGTAGGGCGCGATCGGAGTGGTTTGGTCGTAGAGGTCAGGCTCGAACTGGGAGGTCTCAGCCCCGGGGAACCCGTAGAAGCGGTCGAACCCGAGACCGGTGGGCCAACGGTCGAACGGTCCCGCGGGACCCAGCTCCCACTGCGGCGTGAGATGGCCCTTCCCGAACATGCCGGTTGCGTAGCCGTTCTGGCGAAGTACCTCAGCGATCGTTGCCGCCTCCCTGGGAATGACCGTGTCATAGGCCGGGAAGCTGTTGGCGGCCTCGGTGATCCTCCCCATGTGCACCGTGTGGTGGTTGCGACCAGTCAGCAGGGAGGCCCGCGTCGGGGCACAGATGGCCGTGGTGTGGAACTGGTTGAACCGCAGGCCGTCAGCTGCGACCCGCTCCAGGGCCGGCGCCGGGACCGGTCCGCCGAAGGTGGAGAACGAGCCGAAGCCCACGTCGTCGAGGAGCACGATTACCACGTTGGGTGCGCCTTCCGGGGCGCCCTCGAGCTCCATCCGGGTCGGCTCGCAGTCACCGGTGAGCCGACCGATGGTGCCCTCGTACGGCGGTGTGGGACGGGGGATTGCTCCCCCGGTCTGGTCGTCCATATGGATCATGGGCCTTCCCGGGTGGATCGCTGCTCGCCTGGCTGAGATGCCACCGACGGCTGCCCGCCGGATGTGACCGCACCGGCCCTCGACAGCTCCTCGATGCGTCGCTGGTCGAATCCGATCTCGGTCAGTACCTCCACGGTGTGGACGCCGAGGCACGGTGACGGTCCCCGGACGGCCACAGGGGTCGCCTCCATCCGCAACGGCATCCCCGTCGTGACGTAGTGGCCGAAGGCGGGGTGGTCAAGGCCGACCACGAGGTCGTTGGCCACCACCTGGGGATCCTCGATCGCATCGTCCGGACGGTTGTAGCGGCTGCATGGGTACCCGATCGCCCTGAGTACCCCCATCCAGTGCCCGGTGGTCGCAGACGCGAAGCACCGCTCGGCCTCGTCGACCACCGCCAGGAACCCAGGGTCGGAGGCCCCCGCCCCGGAAGGTGGCCTTGTGATGCCGGTCGCCTCGTGGAACCTGCGATAGAGGCTCGTGGACAGGCCGGCCACCGACACCAGGCCGTCGCTGGTCGCATAGGTACGGAAGTAGAGACGGAACGCGACCTGGCCCTGGAGCATGCGTACCTCGTAGAGCTCCCGTTGCCGGTCGAAACCGCCGCCCTGGGTCAGGATCTCCCCGACCTCGGACCGGAAGGCCCGGAGGTCGTCCTCGTCGGCGTCGAACCGGTGGATGACCGCCGTCCCGAGGCCGAGGGCGGTGCCCAGCAACGAGGTGTCGACCCGCTGGCCCTCGCCCGTTCGGTCCCGGTGCCAGAGGGCAGCCACCACTGCCAGTGCCGACGCCATGCCGGTACCGAAGTCGTTGACGGCCGGTCGGGTCGGAAGGGGAACCCCGTCCTGCGACCGGTTCATGAGGAACCCGGTGCCACTCAGGGCCTGGACCAAGACGTCGTAGCCGCCCACCTCGGCATCCGGGCCCTCCGGTCCGAACGGGGTGTGGGTGAGGTGCACGACGCTGGGATTCACAGCCCTGACACGGTCCCATCCGATGCCGAACCGGTCCAGGTCGGATCCCTTCACCCCGACCAGCACCACGTCGGCCCACCTGAACAGTCCATCCAGTACCTCGGCTGCGTCATCGGAACCGAGGTCCAGAACGATGCTCCTCTTCCCGGGGTTGATGGCCGCATAGGCCTTCGCCTCGCTGCTGCCGAGGTCGCCGAGGTGGCGCATGGCATCGCCACCGGGTGGCTCGACCTTGACCACGTCAGCGCCCATGCCGGCCAGCAGGCGGCCGCAGTATGGCACCGCGGCGTTCTGGGCCAGCTCGACCACCCGGATCCCGTCCAGCACCCCCGCCCTGCCCTTCGGGGTCGAGGCCTCCGAACCCATGGAGGTCACTGGTCTCCATCCACGTCGAGTGTCCTGAGCGGGGCGCCGGCCAGTTCCGGACCGCTCCTTCGAAACATGGAATCCCCCCCTCGCCATGTCGACTGATTTAGCCAACTGGCCCATGATTATTAGCCACTTGGCCTAATCTGTCAAGCCCGACTCCGGCAGTCGGCGGGACCGCTCGACTTGCATTTCTTAGCCAACTGGCTAATACTTTCTACGTGTCAGACGAACCCGGCAACCATCCAGTCGACGGCCATGACCTCGAGGCGTTCCGGACCGAGGTCCGGAAATTCCTGGACCAGGTCCGGGAGCTCACGTCCCACGCCTCCGGCCGGTCGCCCCTGGAGCAAAGGCGCGCATACCTGGCTGCACGCTTCGACGCCGGTCTTGGAGCCATCGACTACCCGGTCGCCGACGGGGGCCGCGGCCTGGACAGACGCTACGTGGAGGCGTTCCGGACCGAGGCTGCGAGCAGGGACTTCGACCTTCACGCCTCGGGCTTCGGAATAGGCATCGGCATGTGCCTTCCCACGATCCGCGACCACGGCAGCGACGACCTACGTAGGCGATTCCTGCGATCCGGCCTCCGGGGAGACGAAGTCTGGTGCCAGCTCTACTCGGAACCGGGCGCAGGGTCTGACCTTGCAGGCCTCACCACCCGGGCCGTCCGGGACGGCGACGAGTGGGTGGTCACCGGCCAGAAGGTCTGGACGACCGGGGCGACAGACGCCGACTTCGGAATCCTGCTGGCCCGGACCGACTGGGACGTCCCGAAGCACGCCGGCATTTCGATGCTGGTCCTCCCCATGCGCCAACCCGGCGTGGAGGTCCGTCCCCTGAACCAGATGACCGGCGTAGCGCACTTCAACGAGGTCTTCATGGACGGCGCCCGCGTCCCCTACGACTGGGTGATCGGCGAGGAGGGCAACGGTTGGCGGATGGCGGTGGCCCTCCTGGCCCACGAACGTTCGTCGATCGGAGCCGGTGGGGGCCGCCAGCCCATCCCGACCGAGCGCATCATCGCCCTGGCCCGATCCGCAGGTATGACCGCCGATCCGCTGGTCCGCCAGGACCTCGCCCGCCTCACCACGGGCACCCGGATCATCCAGTGGCTGAACCTCCGGCAGGGCATCCACCCGTCCATACCGAAGCTGTGGCGAAGCCGCCAGGGATGCCACGCCGCACAGGTCGCGTCGGGCCTGGCCTTCCCGGGTGGGGCCGCCTGGCTGGGGGATCCCATCGGCACCACCGAACCCGGCGACTTCCTCGGCGCCGACGGCTCGCACTGGGCCTACGGAATCTGCGACTCCACGGCCCACTCGCTTGGGGGCGGGACCGACGAGGTGCAGAAGAACACCCTGGGCGAGCGGATACTCGGTCTCCCCCGGGAACCGACGCCGGACCGGGGCCTCCCGTTCAGCCAGGTACCCAGGAACAACTGAGTCAGGCCGGTCCAGCGGAACCGCCAGCTGGTTCCCGCCGGCCCCCGGCCGCAGCCCCGGGGTCCGTTCCGAGCGTCAGGGCCCGCAGGATCAGGACGAACCTCTCCTCGACCGCCTCCGACATCTCCGGATCGTCGTGCCCGATCCAAGGATCGATGATGTTCTCGAAGAGGCACCGGCTGAGGTGGAAGACCGTGGCTATCCCCACGTCGATCCGGATGGTGGTCTCGTCGACCGTCTCCCGACCTCGCCGGGCCCGGTCCAGGACCGCGTCGGTCGTCGGGTGGGTGATGTGCAGCTCGTCGATCTCGCCGGAGAGGGAGGCGAAGGCCAGCGCCCGGATGAAGTCGGGCCGATGCCGCATCGAGAACGGATCGGTAGCCACCCAGGAACCGTCTTCCGATCCGCCCGCATAGGTCTCGGAGAGCCGCGTGAACCCCTCACGAAGGGCCGCTTCCTTGCCCCCGAAATAGTGGTGGATCAGCCCGTAGTTGACACCAGCCTCGTCTGCCAGCCTGCGTCCGGAGATCCGCTCCGGTGGGGCGGTCCCGAGGAGACGGGCCGCGGCGGCGACCAACGCCTCCCTGACCTCTTCGGATCCCCGGGGAGTCCGTTCGCCCGTGTTCATCCCTGGACCTCCAGGCCCACCGAGGAGTAGAGGCTCCGGAGCACTCCCAGGAACCTGGACCTGATCGCCTCACCATCGACGTCGGGATCCAGCCCGAGGCCACGGGCGTTGTGCTCCACGAAGATCGGCCAACCCAGGAGCAGCAGGGTGACTGCAGCGACCGTCGCACGGTGGTGGACCGGATCACCGTCGGGGTCGGCTTCCCGGACCAGCCCCAGTAACGCATCCATTGCAGGGCGGTGCTCGCTCGGATCCAGGTATCCGTCCTCAAGGGCTACATGGGCGATGAATCCGAAGATCCGACGATCCTCCAGTGCCGACTCCGAGTCCACGGGGCGGGTACCGCCTCCCATCAGGGTCTCCACGATCCAGGGACCATGCAGCCGTCGGGCCTCGGACATGAGGTCCCGGGCCGACTCGAAGTAGTAGTGGACCAGTCCGTAATTGACCCCGGCCTCTGTCGCCAGGTCACGACCGGAGATGGTCGAGGGCGATCGTCGTGACATGAGGTTGACGGCAGCCTCGAGGAGGGCGTCACGCGAGGAGAACGGATGGTCGGCCGTCGAAGCGCTCATTCGGCCCGCCGAGGTCGAAGCGATCCGCCAGCCGGCAGCGGGTTCCCGGACTGGGCCAGGTCGAACCAGTCATCGTCGCCACCGGGACCACCGCCTTCGTGGAGCGCCCGGGTGGTGGCCTTGATCGCCAGGGCACCTGCCCGCGGGTACGAGGCGATCTCCGTGGCAAGTAGTCGGGCGGCGTCCAGCACGCCACCGTCTGCGACCACGTCCAGGGCGATGCCGAGGCGGTGCAGGTCGGGGCCGGTGAACCGGCGACCGCTGAGCGTCAGCTGTTCTGCCACGGATGCCGGACGGCGGGCCAGCAGCCATGCCAGGTTCATCGGGGCGGCCAGTCCCTGTCGGATCTCGCCCACCTGCAGGAATGCCGTCTGGCCGGCCACCAGGAGGTCGCAGGCCAGGGCGAATGCGGCGCCACCGTTGATGGCGAACCGTTCGAGTGCCCCGACCACCGGCACCGGACAGGCGTAGATGGCCCGGTGGGCACCCACGAGGGAATCGAGTGCGGTTGGCAGCCAGGATGGTGGCGGATCGGCGTTGTACTCCCCGAGGTCGAGACCAGAGCAGAAGCCCCCGTCCGCACCGTGGAAGAGCACTGCACCGACGTCTTCACGGGCCGCCACCTCGTGGAAGGCCTCGGCCAGTCGGTCCATCATGGGACCGGTGATGGCGTTCTTCCGGGCCGGCCTGTTCAGGACGATGGTGGCCACACCGTCGTCCACCGAAACAAGGACCTCGGGCTCGCCGGGCCGGTCGTCTGGTCTGGAATCGGTCATCATGTCCTCGGCGGTGAGGGGATACCCGGATCAGCGGGCAAGTGGCACAGATATTAGCCATATGGCTAAGATCAGTCAAACGAACCGACCGGAACGGAGCCCCGATGACCTCTCCCGACATCCTGGAAATGGACTTCGACTCCTATCTGGAGACGATCCGACCCTTCACCGACGAGGAGCTGATCCTCAGAGGAGGTCAGGTCCCGAGGTCGGCCAGCACCTGATCAGCCTCACGAACCAGCCAGTCCATGATCTCGGCCACCGGCTCCTGGGCCGTCAGGTGGGACACGCCCTGGCCGGCGGCCTCGTGCACCAGCGGTGCCACCTCGTGTCGCAGTATCTGGCCCAGGAGATCCCCTATGAGGATGTCCTGGAACGGCATGCCCAGGGGCGTCGGGGCATCGGCGGCCTCCCACTCGTCGCTCCAGGCCGAGCGGAGCATCCGGAGCGTCTTTCCGCTGTCGGAACGGCTGACAACCGTGTCGCCGGGACCGGCTGCCAGCAACTTGTCCAACACTGATCGGCTGGGTCGTGCCTCCACGGAGGCCAGGAAGGCCGTACCGACCCACACCCCTTCGGCACCGAGTGCCAGGGCGGCGGCGAGGTGGCGGCCGGTCGCCACGCCCCCAGCGGCAAGCACAGGTCGTCCCCCGGCCACGTCAACCACCTGGGGGACCAGGGAGAACGTGCCGATCGGTCCGGTGTGGCCGCCCGCATCGGTTCCCTGGGCCACCAGCAGGTCGGCACCTGCCCGGATCGCAGACTCAGCGTGCGTGGGCGCACCCACCAGGCTGACTATGAGGGAACCCTGTTCATGGGCCGCCTCCACGGCCCAGGCCGGGGATCCGATCCCAAGTGCCAGGACCGGTATCCGGTGGTCCATGACCACCGACAGTTGCTGGCGGGCGGTCTCCTCACTCCTTACAAAGCGCGAGCGGAAGCCCGGCAGGCCGTCGTCCGGTACGTCGTACTTCTCCCGTATGTACTCGACGAACGCCACGTGGGCCGGCGGCAGGGTGGCCTCTATGGCCGACCGGTCGTCGGTGTCTGGCATACCGGCCGGAATGACCAGGTCCACTCCCCACGGCAGGTCCCCCAGTTCCTCCTTCATCCGACTGACACCCGCCTCGATCTCGTCAGGCGTACGTCGGGTGCAGCCCCAGACGCCCACGCCTCCCGCCCTCGACACGGCTATGGCCACATCGGGTTCCCACCAACTGAAGCCGAAGACCGGGTTCGCACACCCCAACTGCTCGCAGATCCTCGTCGTCACCACCGCTGTCCTCCCCATCTCGTCCTGATCACAGCATCGCCCCCAAGGCCGTGGCCAGGCCACCCAGTCCACACACCGAGAGCAACGCCGGCCGGAACCATCTGGCATCCACCCACCGTCGGAGGGGTGGAGCGAGCAGCAGCCCGATGAGGGCCGATCCCACCACGAGGGCGATCCGGCCCAGGTCCTCCCCGTCCACCTCGCCACCGACCACCAGCCTGATGAAGATCGCGCCACCCAGCACCAGGACCAGTGAGGAGATGTTCGGACGCAGCACCTCAGGTGGATCGTCGTGGTGGAGGATGGCGTAGGGCGGGCCCGGAAGGGCGGCGACCCGCAGGGAGAGCGCCACCAGCACCCCTGCCAGGACCGACGTCCATGATCGTCGACGTGGGTGCCATCCCGACGCCACCGCAACCACCGACACCACCACCAGCAGGCCGATGGCCGCTGTCAGCCCCCGTTCGGAAAGGCCGGCCAGGGCCAACTCGCCCAGCACCAGGCCGATCGGAGCGCCGAGCAGGCAGCGCCTCCAGCGGCGGGCATCGAAGCCTGCGAACTCCATGGTCACGTTGCGGATGCCGACCACGGCTCCGCCCAGGATCAGGGGCAACGGGACGAACGCAGGGTCTATGGCCAGCAGGACGGGCGCTGCGACGAGGGTGATGCCGATGCCGGCGGTGGCCTGAACCATGGCACCGGCGGCGACGGCCAGCACGACGAGGATGATCTCGAGCGGGCTCACCGGATCGACCCTAGTCGGATCTGACGTTCTATTAGCCAGTCGGCTAACCTCGTCGGCAGACGCTCGGCCGGAAGCCCAGGGAGAAAACCATGCGCGCCGCAGTCCTCCACGAAGCACCCGGTGACCTCGTAATCGAGGACCTCGACATCGCCTCGCCCATCGGCCGTGAGGTGCTCATACACACCAGGGCCTCCGGTCTCTGCCACAGCGACCTCCACGTGATCGAGGGACTCCTCCCGCTTCCCTCGCTGCCAGCCGCACTCGGCCACGAGGCCTCCGGAATCGTCGAGGCGGTTGGCCCCGACGTGACCGCCTTCAGCCCGGGCGACCACGTCATCACCTGCCTGACCCAGTTCTGCGGCCTGTGCAGCGAGTGCCTGGCCGGTCGGATCTGGATCTGCCCGAATCGCCACAGCCTCGTCCGCGATCCGAACGAGACCCCCCGCCTGACCCTCGGTAACCGACCCGTGCTCCAGATGGCCGGCCTGGGTGCCTTCGCCGAGCAGATGCTGGTCCACGAGAACGGAGTGGTGGCCGTGGACCCGGACGTCCCGTTCGACGTTGCCGCCCTCATCGGTTGCGCGGTGATTACCGGTGTGGGTTCGGCTACCAATGGCGCCCGGGTCCGCCCCGGCGAAACCGTCGCCGTGATCGGCTGTGGCGGCATAGGCCTGAACATCGTGCAGGGCTGTCGCCTGGCCGGCGCAGGTCGGATAATCGCCGTCGACCTCAACGCCGACAAACTCGAGATAGCCCGCGGGTTCGGCGCCACCGAGGTCGTCGATGCATCGCAGGAGGACCCGGTGGAGGTGATCCTGCGACTCACCGATGGTGGGGTGGACGCCGCCTTCGAAGCCATCGGGCTGACGGCAACCGCCGACCAGGCCCTGGCCATGGTCCGACCGGGGCGTACCGCCTACCTGGTCGGGGTTCCACCGGTCACCAGCACCATGAACATCTCCGGTGCAGCCATGGTCCTCCAGGCCAAGGGCGTCCGCGGGCTGTTCATGGGAAACAGCAACTTCAAGGTGGAGATGCCCCTGCTGGCACGGCACTACCTGGAAGGACGCCTGGAACTGGACCGCCTGGTCTCGGCGCACATCACCCTCGACGAGGTGAACGACGGCTACGCCGAGCTCCGTGCCGGCGCAACCATACGATCCGTGATCACCTTCGACTGAGCACCGGGAACGCGACCGTCTCAGCCCTGACCAGCACCGAGGTGGGAGCCGCCAACCTCGCCTGAATCAGACCAGGCCCAGCACCTGCGGGAGGTCGGCCAGGCGGTCGATGACGTGGTCGGCCTCGGTCCCGTCCTCCGGGTCGTCCACAACACCTCGGAACCGGACCGTGGACATGCCCATGGCCCGGGCGCCGGCAACGTCGGTCCGCCTCAGGTCGCCCACGTGGGCCACGGTCGTCGGATCATCGATGCCGAGACCGTCCAGGGCCGCCCTGAAGATCACCGGGTCGGGCTTGTAGACGCCGACCTCGTCAGAAAAGGCGGCGAAGGTGACGTGCTGGAGGATGCCATGGGCATCAAGGAACGTCCGCAGGTGCCGGCCGGTCGCGAGGGCGGTATCGCTGACCACTCCGACGGCGACGCCGTCAGCCACCGCGGCGGACAAGACGTCCGCAGCGTCGTCCACCGGCGCCACCTCCAGGGCGAACGACGCCGACTCGAACGCGTCAGCGAGAGCCGCCCGGTCATCGACGTCGATGCGGTCGCCAAAGGCGGTGAAGCAGTCGGCGAGGGCTTCGGTAGGGCCGTACTGGTGTCCGGCCCTCCACTCCTCGTCGAACCGGGTGGGGAGCATCGAAAGCGTCCCATGGAGGAGGTCTTCGTGAATGTCCAACCCCCGCTCGACGATCACCTCGCGCCAGAAGCGGCTCCGGATCTCGACTGCACCCGGGATGCTGGTGAGGAGGGTGTTCCAGAGGTCGAAGGTGACCGCACGGATCCGGGCCATCTGGAACTGCGTCCCGGCTCTTCTGGGCTTCGGGTCAGGCGCGGCAGACGCCGTCGGCCACCGCAGCAGCAGCCACGGCCTCGGCCACCCGGTAAGGCACCAGCTTGTCGAACACCGACGGCACCACGAAGGCCGAGGTCAGGTCGGCATCGGACACAGACTCGGCAATGGCCCTGGCCGCTGCCAACTTCATGTTCTCGGTGATGTCCATGGCGCCAACGTCCAGGGCCCCCCGGAAGATCCCGGGGAAGGCAAGCACGTTGTTGATCTGGTTCGGATAGTCGCTCCGACCGGTGGCCATCACGGCGGCCAGGCCATCGGCCTCCTCCGGACGGATCTCCGGTTCCGGGTTCGCCATGGCGAACACGATCGGTTCCGGGTTCATGGTCCGCAGGTTGGCGGCGTCGATCAGGCCCGGACCGCTCAGGCCGATGAACACGTCGGTCCCGACGAGGACCTCCGCCAGCGTGCCCATCTTCCGTTCCGGGTTGGTGTGCTCCGCGAACCAGGCCTTGGCGGAGTTCAGGTTGTCACGACCCGAGTAGACGGCACCGGACCGGTCCACCCCGACGATCGAGCCCACACCGGCGCCCAGGAGGATCCTGCCGGCGGCGACTCCAGCTGCTCCCATCCCGGCGATGACCACGGACAGGTCCCCGATCTGGCGCCCGGTCAGCCGGCAGGAGTTCCAGAGGGCGGCGAGCACCACGACGGCCGTGCCGTGCTGATCATCGTGGAAGACCGGGATGTCCAGGGCCTCACGGAGGGCCTCCTCGACCTCGAAGGCTGCCGGAGCGGCGATGTCCTCCAGGTTGATGCCCCCGAAGGTCGGCGCGATCCGGATCACCGTGTCAATGATCTCCTGCGGATCGTTCACGTCCAGGCAGATCGGGAACGCGTCCACCCCGGCGAACTCCTTGAAGAGCAGGGCCTTCCCCTCCATCACCGGCATCGCAGCAGCCGGACCGATGTCACCCAGGCCCAGCACCGCGGTCCCATCGGTCACCACGGCAACCGTGTTCTTCCTGATGGTCAGATCGTGGGACCGAGCCGGGTCCCCGTGGATCGCCATGCAGACCCGCGCCACACCCGGCGTGTAGGCCATCGACAGGTCGTGACGGTCGTTCACCTCGGCGAGCGAGACCACCCCGATCTTGCCCCCCTCGTGCATGTTGAAGGTGCGGTCGTACCAGTCGAGGAGCTGGACGCCGGGGAGTCCCTCCACGGCTGCCACCACGACCGCAGCGTGATCCTCATCGCGACAGTTGACGACCACGTCGTTGACCAGGAGTTCGCCACGGACGTCGAACCCTCCCATCGACATGATGTTGGCGCCGGCCTCGCCGATCGCCGTCGCCAACCGGCCGAGGGTGTTCGGAATGTTGTCCAGCGCCACCTCGAGATGGATGGAGTAGGCGGCGGTGGGGAGGAATGGCATCAGCCGAGCCTAGGAGTGGTTCACGAAGGCCGTGCCTCCGGGAACGGCGCTCCCCGACCAGGCCGGGTCAAGGCCCTTCGTAGGGAAAGCCGAGGTCCGGAGCGGTCACCAGCGGGAGGAAGGCCATGCCAACGTCAGCGGCAGCAGCGGCACAGGTTCCCCCTCTGTCCACGATCGCCATTACCGCCACCGGAACGGCACCCAGGTCACGGACCACCGCTGCGGCCTCCAACGGTGACACGCCGCGGGTGACGGTGTCCTCGCACACCACGACCCGGTCCCCGGGAAGCAGGGCGCCGGCCAGCCGCCCCGCCACGCCGTGGCCCTTGGACTCCTTGCGGATGCTGAACGACCGCAGGTGACGGCCCCGGGCGGCGGCCACCGCTGCGATCCCGAATGCAACGGGGTCGGCTCCCGCCGTAAGGCCCCCGATGGCGGTGATCGGGTCACCGTCGACCTCCAGGACCGCAATGGCCTCCAGGGCCGCTTCGGCCACCAGCAGGATGCCCTCGGGCCGACAGGCCGTCTGCTTGGCATCGCAGAACCACGTGCTGGTCCGGCCGGACTTGAGGGTGAACTCCCCGGTCCGTATGGAGTGCTCCATCAGGTGGGCGACCAGCGCTTCCCGGCGATCCGTCAACTTCCCATTCCTCCTGCGCTGCTGTAGGCCACGGTGCCGGTGCCGGGCACCAGCTCGCCGATCACCCGGGCCGGGCGGGCGCCTGATGCCAGCGTGGCCACCACCCCATCGGCCTCGGACGGTGGCACCACCAGCACCATGCCCACGCCCAGGTTGAACACCCTGGCCATCTCACCGTCACTGACACCACCCATGTCCTGCAACTCCCGGAAGATCCGGGGTACCTCCCAGGCCGTGTGGTCGAGGACCGCGTCGACGTCCTCGCCGAGCACCCGGGGCAGATTGCCGGGAAGCCCACCACCGGTCACGTGTGCCACGGCGTGGACCTCGTGTGTGGCCAGGACAGCCACCACCGACGGCGCGTAGATGACGCTGGGGGCCAGTAGTTCGTCGGCCAACGTGCCTTCGGATCCTTCCCAGGCCGGGTCCTCCAACGACCGTCCGGCCACGTCGAACACGATGTGACGGGCCAGCGAGAAGCCATTGGATCGCAGGTTCGGACTGTCAATGGCCACCAGCAGGTCGCCCGACGAGGCCGCTGAACCGTCCATGACATCCTCACGCTCGACGGCGCCCACGGCGAACCCCACCAGGTCGAACTGGTCAGCCGACATCACGCCGGGGTGCTCTGCCATCTCACCACCGATCAGGGCACAACCCGCCTCCGAGCAGCCGGCGGCGATTCCCCCCACCAGGTGTTCCATGGCTTCGGGATCCAGGTGACCGACGGCCAGGTAGTCGAGGAAGAACAGCGGCGCCGCCCCGGAGCAGACCAGGTCGTCTACACACATGGCGACGAGGTCACGACCGATCGTGTCCAAGCGACCGGTCAGCCGGGCGATCTCCGCCTTGGTCCCCACCCCGTCGGTCGCCGACACCAGGATCGGATCGCGGTAGCCGGACCTCGCCAGGTCGAACAGGCCTCCAAAGCCCCCGATGTCGCCCATCACCCCGGGGCGATAGGTGGACCTGACCAGGGGGCCGATCCGACGGACCGCCTCAGCTCCGGCATCGATGTCGACGCCGGCCGACCGGTACCCGACCCCGGTGGCCTCGCCCGCCTCGGTCACCGGATCAGCCCCGTCCGAAGAGGCGATTGGCGGCATCGGTGGGAAGCTCCACCTCGGGATCATCCACGCCCACCGTCACCGTCCGCTCGGCGGCGGGACCGTCACCCACCTCCAGCACGCCCTTGGACAGGTTGACCGGGATGTCTATCGGGTAGGTACCCGTCAGGCAGGCGTCGCAGAACCCGGCCCCGACTGCGCCGGTGGCCTCCACGAGGCGATCTAGCGTCAGGTAGGTGAGGCTGTCCACCTCCAGGTACTCGCGGATCTCGTCGACCGTGAGGTTGGCGGCCAGCAACTCGCTGCGGGCACCGGTGTCCATCCCGTAGAAGCACGGCCAGCGGTACGGCGGCGAGGAGACCCGCATGTGCACCTCGGTGGCTCCCGCTGCGCGCAGCATCCGAACCATCGCTCGCGTGGTGGTCCCCCGGACGATCGAATCGTCCACCACCACGAGGCGCTGGCCCTCCGTGCTGTCGCGCAACGGGTTCAGCTTCATGCGGACCGCCGCCGCACGCATCGCCTGTGTGGGAGCGATGAAGGTTCGACCTATGTACCGGTTCTTGACCAGTCCCTGGCCGTACGGGATGCCGCTGGCCCGGGCATAGCCCTCCGCAGCCGGCATGCCCGACTCCGGCACCCCCATGACCAGGTCGGCCTCCACCGGGGCCTGAGCGGCCAGCATCTCGCCCATGCGAACCCGGGCGTGGTGGACGCTCTTGCCGTACAGGACCGCGTCCGGTCGGGCGAAGTAGACGAACTCGAAGAGGCAGAGCTTCGGATCCACCACGTCGTCGTGGAAGGGCCGCATCGACCTGCAACCTGTCTGGTCGATCACCACGACCTCGCCCGGATCCACCTCGCGGACCATATGGGCGCCGATCACGTCCAGGGCGGGTGACTCCGAGGCCAGTACCCAACCGCCGTCGAGGCGTCCGAGGCAGAGCGGCCGAAAGCCGTTCGGATCGCGCACCCCGACTATCCGCTCGTTGTCGGCCAGCACCAGGGTGAAGGCACCCTGCAGGCGGGGCAGCACCTCGGCCAATGCCTCGTCGAAGGCCTCGCCTGGGTCCATGTCGCCTCGCGACGCCAGTTCCAGGGCCAGCAGCTCGGCCACCAGGTCGCTGTCCGAGGTGACGGTCCCCGGCAGCATCCCGGCATCGGTTGCCAACTGCTCGGTGTTGACCAGGTTGCCGTTGTGGCCGAGGGCGAACTCGAAGTGGTCGAATCCCCGGTACACGGGCTGGGCATTGCGCCAGGTACTCGACCCGGTGGTCGAGTAGCGCGTCTGGCCTATGGCCAGGTTCCCGCTGAGGGCCGCCAGGGTTCGCTCGTCGAAGACGTTGGGTACCAGGCCCATGTCCTTGACCACGGTGAGGGCCTTACCGTCGCTGACCGCCATGCCTGCCGATTCCTGGCCGCGGTGCTGCAGGGCGTAGAGGCCCAGATAGGTCAGGTGGGCCACCGGCATGCCAGGGGCGTACACCCCGAAGACACCGCACGCCTCCTTGGGCGTGTCGTCGTCCGGACCCACATCGGCGACACCCGGTGTGGTCGCCGGGACGGTCATCGGTTCGTCGTCCCCGCGCCCAGGGCCTCGGGGAGCCGATCGGTGTGGGCGGCTGCCACGTCGTCGACCGACACGTCCAGCAGGCCCTTCACGATGAGGCGGTCACCGGTGGCCAGGCCGATCCGCGTGGTCGGTACCTGAGCGGCCTCGGCAGCGGCCAGGACCTCGGAGACGCACTCGGGATCCACGACCACCACGACCCGACTCGGACCCTCGCCGAACAGGGCACGGTGGTCGTCGATCCTGGCCAGGTGGGCACCCACTCCGGACCGGGACACCATCTCGGCGACCGCCACACCCAGGCCACCGGCCGAGACGTCGTGCACGCCGTCGACCCGACCGGAGACAACGAGCTCTCGCACGAGGTCGACGACACGCTGGTGGAGCTCGAGGTCCAGCGGAGCCAGCACGCCCCCTCGGGCGTCCCAGGTGGCCCCCCACAGCGACCCGTCGAGCGACACGTCCGACGGGCCCAGCAGCACCAGACGGTGGCCGTCGACGAGGGTGGCACCCGGGGGTCGCCGGACCAGGTCGTCGACCATGCCCAACAGGCCGATCACGGGCGTGGGATCTATGTCGGTACCGGCCGACTCGTTGTAGAGGCTGACGTTGCCACCTACGACCGGGACCCCGAATGCGACGCAGGCCTCGGCCAGGCCGTCCACGGCCTCCGAGAGCTGCCACATGACCTCAGGATGTTCGGGGTTGCCGAAGTTGAGGCAGTTCACGACGGCCAGCGGACGCGCCCCGACGCAAGCCAGGTTCATGAGCGACTCGGCGACCACCCTCGCCGTGCCCCCACGGGGGTCCACGGAGCACCAACGGTGGTTGCCATCGGTGGTCATGGCCAGGCCCCTACCGGTCTCGACGCCGGTGGTGGGATGCCGGAGCTTCAGCACGGCGGCATCGTCGCCGGGGCCCACCACGGTGTTCAGGAACAACTGGTGGTCGTACTGCCTGTATACCCATGCCGGGTCGACCAGTAGGTCCAGCAGGTCGGCGCCCACATCCGCCGGCGCCTGCAGGTCCTCGCCGGACGGGCCGGATGGGGCCTCAGGCTCCGCCATCGGCCTGTCGTACAGGGGAGCCTCGTCGTGCAGGGAGGAGGCCGGTACGTCCGCCAGCACCTCGCCGTCGAATCCATCCAGAATGCGCAGCGAACCACTGTCGGTGACCCGGCCCATGACCGCTGCTGTGACCTCCCACCTCTCGCAGATGGCCAGCACCCGATCCAACCCCCCAGGCTCCACGATCGCCAGCATCCGCTCCTGGGACTCGCTGGTCATCACCTCGTGGGCCTCCATGCCCGGCTCACGCCGGGGCACCGCCGAGACGTCCACGTCCATGCCGACACCGCCACGCGATGCCGTCTCGCTGGTGGCACACGTCAGGCCGGCGCCTCCCAGGTCCTGGATGCCGATGACCAGGCCCTCGTCCAGCAGTTGCAAGCATGCCTCGATGAGGCGCTTCTCCTCGTATGGGTCGCCGACCTGGACGCTCGGCCGCTTGTCGCCGTCGTCATCGGCGGAGAACCCAGCCGAGGCCAGCACGCTGACACCACCGATGCCGTCCCGTCCGGTGCTGGAACCCAGCAGCACCGCCAGGTTGCCGACGCCCGAGGCCTGTCCGAGCACCAGGCGCTCGGTCGGCAGCACTCCGAGGCACAGCACGTTCACCAACGGGTTCCCCTTGTAGGTGCGGTCGAAGACGACCTCGCCACCGATCGTGGGGACCCCGACGGCGTTTCCGTAGCCGGAGACACCCGAGATGACTCCCTCGGCGATCCACCGGCTGCGAGGATCGTCGAGGGGTCCGAAACGCAGCGGGTCCATCAGGGCGATCGGTCGTGCGCCCATGGTGAAGATGTCCCGGAGGATGCCACCCACGCCGGTCGCCGCACCCTGGTACGGCTCGATGGCCGAGGGGTGGTTGTGCGACTCGATGCGGATCGCGGCTGCGATGCCGTCTCCCACGTCGACCACCCCGGCGTTCTCGCCGGGCCCGACGAGGACCCACGGGGCCTCGGTCGGGAGGCGCCCGAGGTGGATGCGGCTGCTCTTGTAGGAGCAGTGCTCGGACCACATGATCGAGTACATGGCCAGCTCGAGACCGTTGGCCGGTCGTCCCAGGATCTCGTCGATCCTCACGGCCTCGTCGTCTGTCAGGCCGAGGGCACGGTGGAGAGGCTGGCTCACGACGGGCACCGTACTAGTCGCCCGCTACCCTCTGGACCCTTCCACCCTGTGACACCCGGAGGTTCCCTGCCCCGTTCTCCTTACGGTGTCAAATGCCAGATTGTTACAGCAGAAGAACGTGCTCTAGACTCAAATTGAATTGATGAATACTTGCATTCTGGCGGAGCAACTCCAGCTCCAATGCCGATTTATTTACAGCAAAAGAAGGTGTTTCTAATGGCCCGTACGAAGATGACCGATTCTGAGAAGTCCGAGGTAGCGGCGATCCGCGACTACCTGAAAGCTCTGGAGCAGAACACCCCACGGCGTGGCCGAAGGCGCACAGCGGAGAGCATGGGCCGCCAACTCGCAGCTCTGGAAGGCGAGATGGCGGGAGCCTCCGTCACCAAGCGGCTCAGCCTCATCCAGCAACGGATCGACCTGGAGGCCGACCTGGAGGCCCTGTCCCAGGCGGCATCGGTCGACCTGTCGGCGCTCGAGGCAGGGTTCGCCACCCACGCCGCGGCCTACGGCGGCCGCCGGGGGATCTCCTACGCCGCCTGGCGTGAAATCGGCGTGTCGTCGGCGACCCTCAAGTCGGCCGGCATCCGCCGCAGCACCTGACCACGGCAGGCCCGTCTCAGGCGGCGTCCAACAGCGACCCGATGAGGACCGCTCCGTCCGCGCTACCCAGGAGTTCGTCGCAGGCGCGCTCCGGGTGGGGCATCAACCCGACCACGTTCCGCCCCTCGTTGCAGACGCCGGCGATGTCGTCCACGGACCCGTTCGGGTTGTCGACATAGCGCAGGACGATCCTGTCCTCGGCCCTCAACCGGGCGAGCGTCTCATCGTCACAGGTGTAGTTGCCCTCGAAGTGGTTGATCGGCACCGACAGCTCAGCACCCATCGAGGCGCGACCGGTCAGGATCGATTCCGAGGTCTCCACCCGGAGCACCGTCGGTTGGCAGAGGAATCTGAGGCCAGAATTCTTCTGCAAGGCACCGGGCAGCAACCCCGCCTCGGTGAGCACCTGGAAGCCGTTGCAGATGCCCAGCACCGGGCCACCGTCGGCTGCGAACCCGGCCACGGCACCCATCATCGACGAGAAGCGGGCGATCGCACCCGGACGCAGGTAGTCGCCGTGTGCGAACCCTCCGGGGACGATCACGGCGTCCACCCCGCCGAGGTCGTCGTCGGCATGCCACAGCAGCCGTCCCTCACCCCCCATGCGTTCCACGGCGAAGACCGCGTCCATCTCACAGTTGGTGCCGGGGAAGACCACGACGCCGACGGTCGTGGTCATCAGGCGGAGTCGCCGACCGGCGACACCGATACGGAGGCGTCCTCGATCACCGGGTTGGTGAGGAACGAGGCACAGAGGTCCTCGGCGAGGGTCGTGGCCTCGCCGACGTCGACCGCGGTGATGGTGAACCTCACTGTCTTGCCCACGCTGACACCACTCACCCCATCGAAGCCCAGCGCCGGCAGCGCCCTCTCGATCGTGGCCCCGGCCGGGTCGGCTATGCCGCCCCGCAGCCGTACGTCCACAAGCACGTCGAATTCCATCCTGTCCTCCTGTTCCAGCACCCGCTCAGCCACCGGCCCCGGGCCAGTCGGCGAACGACCGGCCGGTGATTAGTTCATAGGCCTCCACGTACCGTGAGGACGTGGCCGATACGACCTCGTCCGGGAGGGGCGGAGCTGGTGGCTGCTTGTCCCAGTCCAGTGCATCGAGGTGGTCCCTGACCGGCTGCTTGTCGAACGATGGTGGCGTCGCCCCGGGGGCCCAGGCCTCAGCGGGCCAGAAGCGGGACGAATCCGGGGTGAGCACCTCGTCGGCCAGCACCAGGCGTCCGTCCACCATCCCGAACTCGAACTTCGTGTCGGCAATGAGGATTCCCCGCTCGGCCGCCCACTCAGCGCCCTGCTGGTAGCAGGCGAGGGACGCCTCGCGTGCAAGTGCAGCGACCTCGCTGCCCACCAGGTCCACGGCCTCCTCATACGAGATGTTCACGTCGTGGCCCTCGTCAGCCTTGGTGGACGGTGTAAACACCGGCTCGGACAGACGGTCGGCCTCCAGGAGGCCCGCTGGCATGGGCCCGCCGTGCATGGTCCCGGACGTCCGGTACTCCTTCCAGGCCGACCCGGTGATGTAGCCCCTGACTATGCACTCGATCGGAAGCATCTCGGCCCGTCGGCAGAGCATGGTCCGACCCACCAGGTTGTCAGGCACGGCGCCTCCCAGGACCTCTGCCAGGTCCCCGACCCCGGTGGAGATGAGGTGCCCGGGCACCAGGTCGGCGAACCGCTCGAACCAGAAGGCGGTCATCGCGGTGAGTACCCTGCCCTTGTTCGGAATCGGCTCGTCCATCACCACGTCGAACGCCGAGATGCGATCCGACGTGACCATCAAAAGTCGGCCGTCCCGTGCGTCGTAGACGTCACGGACCTTGCCCGAGTGGATGAGCTGTAGGTCGACCGTCGGGTTCATCATGGCTCCAGGGATCGGTCGCGGATCAGAGGATCGGTTCGGGATCGTAGGCGGCAGCCCGGGGGCGTGCGGCCACCACGACGGCGACCCGTTCCACGACGGCCGACACCTGCGCCGAAGCGTTTCCCGTGAACACGGAGGGATCGCCGACCAGGCCTTCGAGGGTTACCCGATCCAGGGGCAGGCGCCCGTCGGCAGCGAGGCGGTCCAGTAGGTCGGTCTCGACCACGCCCTCGACCCGCAGGGCCAGCGCCGCCGCCACGGCGTGTTCCTTGATCACCTCGTGGGCCTCCTCACGGCCCATGCCCGCCTGCACGGCGGCCACTAGCACCCGGGTCGTGGCCAGGAACGGCAGGTAGCGCCGGAGTTCGCGCTCCACGACGGCCGGATAGACGCCGAACTCGTCGAGCACAGTGAGAAATGCCTGGAAGAGGCCGTCCAAGGCGAGGAAGGCATCCGGCAGGGCCACCCTCCGTACGACCGAGCAACTCACGTCACCCTCGTTCCACTGGTCTCCGACGAGGCCACCGACCATGGCCAGATGACCCCGCAGCACGATTGCGAGGCCGTTGATCCGCTCGCACGACCGTGCGTTCATCTTGTGGGGCATTGCCGACGAACCGACCTGTCCGGGTCGGAAGCCCTCGGTAGCCAACTCGTTGCCGGCCATCAGGCGAATGGTGCGAGCCAGGTTGGCCGGGCCACCGGCTGTCTGGGCCAGGGCCGACACCACGTCGAAGTCCAACGACCGCGGGTACACCTGCCCGACGGAATCCAGCATCTGCTCGAAGCCCAGGTGCTCGGCCACCAGCCGTTCAAGGCGGTCCACCCGGGCGCCGTCACCCAGCAGGTCCAGCTGGTCCTGCTGGGTTCCGACCGGACCCTTCAGGCCGCGCAGCGGGTACGCGGCCAACAGGTCGGACACCCGGCGGTGGGCCGTGAGGAGTTCCTCGGCGGCGGTGGCGAACCGCTTGCCGAGGGTCGTCACCTGGGCAGCCACGTTGTGGCTGCGGCCGGCCATCGCCAGGCCTTCGTGCTCGACGGCCAGTTGGGCCAGACGCGCCAGGGTCGCGACGATGCGATCCAGCACCAGCTCCAGGCTCCGCCGTACCTGCAGTTGCTCGACATTCTCTGTCAGGTCCCGCGACGTCATGCCCTTGTGGATGTGCTCGTGGCCGGCAAGGGCGCAGAACTCCTCGATTCGGGCCTTCACGTCGTGGCGGGTGACCAGCTCGCGTTCGCGAATGGACTCCAGGTCGACCTGGTCCAGCACCGCACGGTGGTCCTCCACGACCCCGTCCGGGATGTCCACGCCCAGCTCCCGCTGGGCCTCCATGACCGCTATCCAGAGCTCGCGCTCCATCACCACCTTGGCCTCGGGCGACCAGAGCTCGGCCATGGGCCTGCTGGCATACCGGGAGGCGAGGACGTTCTGCATGTACATCGGTTCCAAGCGTCTTCCTGTGCCGCTGCTCAGCGCGGCACCATTTCGGCCCTGTGCTTCTCCAGGGCCTCGACCAGTTCCGGATCATCGACCGCCAACATCTGGACTGCCAGGAGTGCGGCGTTCATCGCACCGTCGACGGCCACGGTGGCCACCGGGATGCCCTTCGGCATCTGGACGGTGGCGAGCAGCGAATCCCAGCCGTTGATGGCACCGCCCGAGAGCGGTATCCCGATGACCGGGAGGGTGGTCTGGGCTGCCACCGCACCTGCCAGGTGGGCCGCCATGCCGGCTCCGCAGATGATCGCCGAATAGCCGGCGGAACGTGCACCGGCCACGAACCCGGCCACCAGGGCGGGGCTGCGATGGGCGGACATCACCCGAACGTCGGCCTCGATGCCGTAGCGCTCCAGCGTCTCGGCCACCGGGGCCATCTTCTCGCCGTCGTTCGGCGATCCCATTAGGACCGCCACCTTGTACGCCATCGATTTCTCCTGACCTGTTCGTCCAGTGGTGTGTTCTAGTCGCCGGTGGGCGCCGCCGCGATGTCGGTGCGGTGGCACATGCCGGGCCACGAGATCTCGGCCACCGCCTCGTAGGCCCTGTGGCGGGCCTCGTCGACCGTCGGGCCGCGGCCGGTGACGGTCAGCACCCGACCACCGGCTGTCACGAGAGCGCAATCGGAGCCGGCTCCAACACCCGCGACGAAGACGGTGACGCCGGCGACCTGTGCGGCAGCATCCAGTCCCCAGATCCGATCCCCAGTCCGTGGCGAGGTCGGGTATCCCTCCGAGGCGCAGACGACCGTCACCGCCGCTCCATCGTCGAACGTCGGCTCCGGGCCGAGCCTTCCGGCGGCGGCGGCAGCCAGGAGCTCACCCAGGTCGCTGGTCAACCTCGGCAGCACGACCTGGGCCTCGGGATCGCCGAAACGAACGTTGTACTCCAGCACCCTGGGCCCGCTGGGGGTGAACATGAGCCCGCAGTAGAGGACGCCGCGGTAGTCGATGCCCCGGCCACGCAGGGCTGCCAGGGTCGGCTCCACGGCTTCGGCCATGAGGGATCCGACCACGGCCTCCGTAGCCACGGGTACAGGCGAGTAGGCCCCCATGCCACCCGTGTTTGGACCGTCGTCTCCATCGCCGAAGCGCTTGAAGTCCTGTGCCGGGGCGAGCGCCACGGCCGTGGACCCGTCACAGATGGCCAGAATCGAGAGTTCGGGCCCGGTGAGCCCCTCCTCGATCACGAGGGTCCGCCCGGCGTCGCCGAAGGCGTCACCGGACAGGTAGGAGCGCACGGCGTCGACGGCCTCGGTCCGATCGGTCGTGACCAGCACACCCTTTCCTGCCGCCAACCCGTCGGTCTTGACGACGAAGAGGTCGCCCATCGTGTCCAGATAGGCCAGCGCTGCGACCTCGTCGTCGAATGTGCCGTGGCCTGCCGTGGGCACGCCGGCGTCTACCAGCACATCCTTCATCCAGGCCTTGGACCCCTCGAGGCGGGCGCCATCGGCACCCGGGCCGAAGACGAGACGACCAACTGACCTGAGGCGATCGGCCAGGCCTGCGACCAACGGGGCCTCGGGGCCGATGACCGTGAGGTCGGCCTCCAGTTCCTCGGGCGGGGTAGGGACCGAACCCTCGATCCCGGGGTTGCCCGGGGTGACCACCACGTCGTGGTGGCGGCCCAGCACGTGGGCCAACGCGTGTTCACGACCGCCGGATCCGACGACGCACACTCTCATCGGATCGGCACCGGTGCGCTCTTCGCCGCGATCAGCCTGTGAACCGGAGGACCTGTTGGCGGTCCGGGCCGACTCCGACCATGCCGATGTGGACACCCACCTGCTGCTCCACGAACCTGAGGTAGGCGTCGGCCTCGGGCGGGAGCTGCGAGCGTTCCGTCACCTCCGAGATGTCGACGCCCCAGCCCGGCAGCTCCTCGTAGACGGGCGTGACCCGATGGAGCACCGACTGGTGGTAGGGCAACTGGTCGAAGTGCTCGCCGTCAGCCTCGTAGGCCACGCACACCCTGATGACCTCCAGCTGGTCCAGGACGTCCAACTTGGCAATGGCCAGCTCGGACAACGAGTTGACCCTGACGGCATAGCGGAGCATGACCGCATCCAGCCAGCCGGGACGCCGCCGCCGACCGGTGTTGGTTCCGTACTCGTGTCCGACGTCGACCAGGTGGTCGCCGACATCGTCGAACAGCTCGGTGGGGAACGGCCCGGCTCCCACCCGCGTCACGTAGGCCTTGGCGATGCCGATCACCCGGTCGATGTCCCGGGGGCCGATCCCGGCACCGGTGCAGGCACCACCGGCAACCGGATTGGATGACGTCACGAACGGATAGGTGCCGTGGTCCAGGTCCAGGAAGGTGGCCTGGGCGCCCTCCATGAGGATCCTGCCACCGGCGTCCAACTCGTCGTGGACCAGGCCGATGGCGTCGGTGATGTGGGGAATGAGCCGTGGAGCGCAGGTGCCCAGGTATTCGTCAGCCACCTCGTCGGCATCGATCGAAAGTCGGTTGAAGACACGGGTCAGGACCTTGTTGGTGTGTTCCAGCGCCGCCCCCAGCTTCTGCCGGAAGATCTTCTCGTCCAGGAGGTCTTGTACCCGGATGCCCACCCGCATGGCCCGGTCCGCATAAGCCGGACCTATGCCCCTCTTGGTGGTACCCAGCTTGTTCTTTCCCAGGTGGCGTTCGTGCAGGGCGTCCAGTTCCTGGTGGTAGGGGAGGATCAGGTGGGCATTGCCACTCACCCGGAGACCACTGGTGGACACGCCCCGCGACTCGAGCATGTCCATCTCGGTGATGAGGACGCGCGGATCGACGACCACGCCATTGCCGATTACCGGAGTGACATGGGGATACAGCACGCCGCTCGGCACGAGTTGGAGGGCGAAGGACTCACCGTCCACGACGATCCGGTGTCCGGCGTTGTGGCCCCCCTGGTAGCGGACAACCATGGACACCTCGCTGGCCACGAGATCCGTGAACCTGCCCTTGCCCTCATCGCCCCACTGCGTCCCGACGATGACGGTCGCTGGCACGGCACCTCTCCTGGATCGGGTCCCTTACGGGCCGAGCCTATCGCCGGTATCCGGTGGCCTCGGAGTGCATTTCCGCTCTCTCGCCGGTGATGCCGGGCCGAACCGGCCCACCGGATCCTGAGCGGTTCAGGCGCAGCATCCACGGTTTCCCCAGCCTCCTGTGGAAAACCCTGCTGCCTCAGTGGTGGCACCGTTCCCGCTGTGGACCCGAACCGCCTCCCAAACGAGTTCAGTGCCTCCGGGGAATCCCGGTAACTCGTGAGAAACAGCAGGTCAACGGGGTTCCGTCAGCGTGATCGGCGACCCCGGTAGATGGTGATGCCCTGCTCCACCGGGACCAGGTCCCGGCGGTACTGACGGTGCACGTCAGCCACCGCACGGTTGCCATCCGAGCGGGCCTCCGCCAACTCCGCCTCCAGCCTGGACACCTCGGCCTCGAGGGCCAGCACCCGCTTGACCCCCGCAAGGTTCAGGCCATCGGTCGTGAGTTGCGCTATTCGCAGCAGGAGGTCCACGTCGGCCGCGCTGTAGCGACGGTTGCCGCCGCTGGTGCGCGCCGGATCCAGAAGACCCCGCCGCTCGTAGATGCGAAGCGTCTGCGGATGCATGCCAGCCAACTCGGCGGCCACCGAGATGACGTAGACGGCCTGGTCCGGGCCGGGTCGCGAGTACGGCATCAGCGTGCTTCCTGCATCGCTGTCAGTCTGCCAGCCTGTCGCGCGGGCTGCCCGACGAGGCCTCGCCAAGGGCCTCGATGGCTTCCATCTCGGTGCTGGTGGGATCGGTCGGCACGTAGACCTCCACGGTCACCAGCAGGTCGCCGGTTCCCCGCCCGGTCTGGACTCCCCGTCTCCTGACGCGGAAGGTCTGACCGCTTCGGGTCCCGGCCGGAACCTTCAGGGTGACCGTGTCGTCCTCCAGGGTGGGCACGGGGATCTCGGCACCCATGACAGCCTCGGGAAAGCTGATGGGCATGACCACGGTGAGGTTCAGGCCACGACGACCGAATCGCCGGTGGGGTTCGACGACGACCACCACGAACAGGTCTCCATCGGGGCCACCACGGCCAGGGCCTCCCCGGCCCTTCAGCCGGATGCGCTGTTCGTCCTCGACGCCTGCCGGTATCCGTACCCGGACCTCCCTGGGCCGGCGTTCGATACCGGAACCCCGGCAGTTCCCACAGGGATCCTCGATGCGCCGACCCCGTCCGCCACAGGAATCGCAGGGCCTGCTGAACGAGAACGGGCCCTGGTCGTCGGCCCGGACGCCACGGCCGCCGCAGCCCTCGCAGGTCGTGGGGCGGGTGCCCGAGCGGGCACCACTTCCCGAACAGGTCGAACAGGCGGCGTCGCTGACGAGGTGGATGGTGGTGGTGACACCGTTCACCGCCTCGACGAAGGACAGGGTCAGGCGGGTCTCCAGGTCGTCTCCACGACGGCCCCGTTGACCGCCGGGGCCCCCTGAGCCGAACATTCCGCCGAACAGGTCGCCCATGTCAAAGCCACCGGCACCCGGGAAACCGCCCCCGCCGAAGCCACCTCCGCCCATTCCGCCCGCCATGGGTCCCATACTCCGGACCTGGTCGTACTCGGCACGTCGGTCCTCGTCGCCGAGTACGTCGTAGGCGGCTGATACCTCCTTGAACCGGGACTCGGCCGTGTCGTCACCCGGGTTGGCGTCCGGGTGGAGCTTGCGGGCCAGCTTTCGGTAGGCCTTGGTGACGTCCTTGGCCGATGCATCCTTCTGCACGCCGAGCGTGGCGTAGTAGTCCTTCTCGAACCACTCGCGCTGGGCGGTCATGGTCGTCCCCGGCCCTGCCGGGTCAGCCCCGGACCTTCACCATGGCAGGCCTCAGCACACGGCCTGACCAGGCGTATCCGCGACGGAGCACCTCGATGACCACCTGTCCGTCGTCTCCGGCATCAGCCGGTACGTGGAGCACTGCCTCGTGGAGGGTCGGATCGAACGGCTGGTCCACCGGATCCAGGACCTCCAACCCGGCCGGTTCCAAGGCGTTGACCAGCGAGCTGCGTATCTGCGCCACCCCGTCGTCTCCGTGCTCAATCGCCAGGTCACAGGCGTCCAGCACCGGCAGCAGGCGCTCGGCGAGAGCGCCTCGTGCCACGGCCGCCACCTCAACGCTGCGCTTTTCGGCCTGCTTCCGGAAGTTGGCGAACTCCGCCGACACCCGCTGCAGGTCCCCCAGATAAGAGTCCCGCTCCGCCTCCAGAACCGCCATCAGATCCAAAACCGGATCCCCACCCAGGTCTTCCGGGCCTTCGCCAGACGGCCCAGCAATGTCGACGTTGTCGACGATCGGTGCGGCGATATCGGGAGTCAAGGCTTCGACACCCGATGAGGTGTCGGGCGACTCACAGGAGACGTCTGTCGACGGGGTGTCGACCGACGGCTCGTCCTCTGGTGAAGACACGTCACCCAAAGGAAGGTCGCTCACGACTCGTCGACGATCTCGGCATCCACGACGTCCTCGTCGGACCCCGACCCATCCGCTGCCCCTGCGGAGGCCGCCTCTGCCTGGGCGGCCTCGTACAGGCGCTGTCCGAACTCTTGGCTGGCCGCCATGAGGGCTTCGGTGGCCTCACCGATGGCCTCGACGTCATCACCTTCGAGAGCGGCCTTGAGCGCGGCGAACTTCTCGTCCACGCTGGACCGCTCGTCTTCGGTGAGCTGGTCGCCCTGGTCGGCCAGGAGCGTCGCCGTCCGGTACACGAGGTTGTCGGCCGTGTTCCGGACCTCGGCCTGCTCGCGACGGACCCGGTCCTCGTCGGCGTGGGCCTCGGCGTCGCGGACCATCTGGTCGATGACGTCCTTGTTGAGGGACGACTGGCCGGTGATGGTCATCGACTGCTCGTTGTCCGTCGCCCTGTCCTTGGCCGACACGTGGACGATGCCGTTGGCGTCGATGTCGAAGGTGACCTCGATCTGCGGGGTTCCCCGCGGGGCCGGCGGAAGGCCGACCAGCTGGAACTTGCCGAGGGTCTTGTTGAACTGTGACATCTCCCGCTCACCCTGGAGGACGTGGATGTCGACAGACGGCTGGCTGTCCTCCGCCGTGGTGAACACCTCGGTGCGCTGGATGGGGATGGTGGTGTTGCGCTCGATGAGCCGCGTCATCACCCCTCCCTTGGTCTCGATGCCCAACGACAGCGGTGTCACGTCTAAGAGGAGCACGTCCTTGACCTCGCCCACCAGGACGCCTGCCTGGACTGCGGCGCCTATGGCCACGACCTCGTCCGGGTTGACGTTCTTGGAGGGATCCCGGCCTGCGATCTCCTTTACCAGCTCCACGACTGCCGGCATTCGGGTGGAGCCTCCCACGAGGATCACGTGGTCGACCTCTCCCCTGGTCAGCCCGGCGTCCTTCACGGCCTGCTCGAACGGCGTCCGACAGCGGGCCAGCAGGTCGGCGGTGAGCTCCTGGAACTTCGCCCGACTGAGCATGTAGTCGAGGTGTAGTGGTCCGGCGTCGGTAGCCGTGACGAATGGCAGGTTGATCTGGGTCTGCTGGACCTGCGAGAGCTCGATCTTGGCCTTCTCGG
>CAJWFS010000007.1 GCA_913030665.1 uncultured Acidimicrobiaceae bacterium | reverse complement strand
TCGGGCCGTTCGGCTACACGCTGGCCCAGCAGCAGTTCGGCAACATGGAGGTGCTGATCCAGGCCGTTCGCTACGGGGCGGCCACCTACCACGGGCAGTGGATGACCAACGACCCGTCGTTGTGCGAGACCGCCCCGGAATCGGCGACGGCGCTGGAGAACACGGACAAGGGCATGGTCCAGGTCGGGGCACTTGATGCCATCGCCTTGCAGGTCGGCGTCTACTTCGGCGATTCCGGCAAGGCCCTGGGCGAGTCGGTGGACGCCGGCGACGTGTCACCGGGAACCTCGTGCATCGCCGACCTGTCCAAGATCAGGGGCAAGCGCGTGGCGTTCACCTCCGAGTCGTCGACCTCCGGCTACCTGTTCCCGGCCCTGCAGCTCATCGAGGCCGGGATCGACCCGATCAACGACATCACGCCGATCTTCACCGGCGGACACGATGCCGCTGTTGTCGCCGTCTACAACGGCGACGCCGACATCGGCGTGTCCTACGACGACGCCCGTCGTTCACTCCGCAAGGAGAAGACCGACGTGGGCGACAAGGTGATCGTGTTCAACGTCACTCCGGAGGTACCCAACGACGTGGTGGCCGCCAGCACCCTTCTGCCGGCCTCGCTGAGGACCGCCATCTACAACGCCATCTACGCCTACCTGGAGACCGACGAGGGTGAGGCAGTGTTTGACGAGACCTACGGCTGGACGTCGATCCGCCGGGCCACCGAGTCCGACTTCGACGTCGTACGCAACGCCGCCGAGGCCCTGGGCATCACCGAGCCCCTGGGCTGACTTCTGGACGGGTAGCCGACGACCACCGACAGAACGCAGCGCGCCGACCGTGATCCGGTTTAACGACGTCTCGGTCACCTACCGGGGCGGTGTTCGGGCACTACGCAACGTCGACCTCAGGATCGACGACGGCGAGTTCGTCGTGGTCGTCGGTCTCTCCGGAGCAGGCAAGTCCACACTCCTGCGGGCCCTTAACGGCCTCGTCCCCGCCACCTCGGGATCCATCACCATCCACGGGACCGAGGTGGTCGGGGCCCAGAGCGCCGAACTGCGGGCCATCCGGTCCCGGATCGGGATGATCTTCCAGACGTTCAACCTGGTGAACCGCACCTCGGTGCTGAACAACGTGCTGATGGGTCGTCTGGCATCGGTTCCGGCCTGGCGGTCCACAACCGGCCTCTGGCCGGCGACAGACACCGAGATCGCCATGCAGGCACTCGAGAGGGTCGGCATCGTCGAGAAGGCGTACGTCCGGGCTGCAGACCTCTCCGGGGGCCAGCAGCAACGGGTGGGGATCGCCCGGGCACTGGCCCAGGAGCCATCTGTGATGCTGGCCGACGAGCCGGTGGCCGCCTTGGATCCGGTGACCAGCCGTCAGATCATGGGCGACCTGAGGCGCATCAACCAGGAGATGGGCATCACCACCATGGTCAACCTCCACTTCCTGGACCTGGCCCGGGAGTTCGGCCGCCGCCTCGTCGGGCTACGCGACGGCGAGGTTGTCTTCGACGGCGACATCGCCGACGTCACCGACGAGACCTTCCGTCACATCTACGGCAGGGCCATCACCGACGACGACCTCCTCGCCGTAGACGACGAGCCGACGGAGTGAACGGACCGACGATCGCCGCCAGGCCGACCCGTCCACGTCCGGGTGCCCGCACCTGGGTCGTCCTCGGGGTCCTGATCACCTACACCGTGTTCGCCGGCCGCCAGGTCGGGTTCGACATCTCCACGTTCTGGAATGTCTGGTCGAACCCTCTCTGGGAAAAGTTCTGGCCGGTTCCGTGGGACTGGGTGCTGGACTGGCACAACGTGCTCGACCCCCTCCTGGAGACCTTCCAGATCGCCGTGGTGGCGACGCTCGTGGGCTGCGGCCTGGCCCTTCCCCTAGCCTTCGCCATGTCGCCACTTACCAGCCCCAACCGTACGACCATGGTCGTGAGTCGGTCGGTCATGAACGTGGTGCGGGCCGTACCCGACCTGTTCTGGGCAAAGCTCCTCGTCACCGCCGTGGGCATCGGGGCGTTCGCCGGCTCGTGGGCCCTGTCGGTGTTCTCGCTGGCGGTGATGGTGAAGCTGTTCTCAGAGACGGTGGACGGCGCTGATCCCAGACCCCTCGAGGCGGCGAGGGCCACCGGTGGTCGACGCCTTCCCGTAATCCGAACCGGGGTCCTGCCGACGGTGCTACCCGAGTACGTCGCCTACGGGCTGTACGTGTTCGAGCTAAACATCCGCGCATCGGTGGTGCTGGGCCTGGTCGGCGCCGGTGGCATAGGCCGGGTGATCGAGGCACAGCGCCAGTACTTCAGGTTCGACCGGGTGCTGGGCATCCTGCTGCTCGTGTTAGTGGTCGTCATCGTCATCGAACAGGTCAGCGTGGCCGTCCGTAAGCGGCTGGTCTGACATGGCGGCCGGCCCGACGACCGGAACCGACGGCAGGCCACCGGCGCCGACCGGCACGGCCTCGAGACGCATGGCGCTCGGTGCCCTACTGGTCATCCTCGTCGGCTGGTCGCTCACCGGGTTGGAAATCACCATCGACCGACTTCTCGGCGCCCCGGGCGACGCCTGGGACATATTCCGCCGCATGTTCCCACCGGCCTTCGCCGAAGCCGCCGAACGGGGAGTGGTCGGCAAGGTCTTCGAGTCGGTGCACATCGCCTGGATCGGCACCCTCATCGGCGCCCTGATCTCCCTGCCCCTAGCATTCCTGGCGGCCGGCAACCTCGCACCGGCCTGGGTCCGCGTCCCGGTGCGCCAACTGTTCAACGTCATCAGGGCCGTCCCCGAGTTGATTCTGGCCATGATCCTCATCCCTGTCACCGGCTTGGGACCGTGGGCCGGGGCACTGGCCATCGGCGTGCACTCCATCGGAACCCTGGGCAAGTGGGCAACCGAGGCCATCGAGGGAATCGACGAGGGACCACTGGAGGCCGTGGCCGCCACGGGGGGTCGATGGGCATCTGGCATGCGTTGGGGCGTACTACCCCAGATCCTGCCTGTCGTCACCTCACAGTGGCTGTTCAGATTCGAGATCAACGTCCGCGCCTCGGCCGTATTGGGCATGATCGGTGCCGGCGGCGTGGGTTCCGAACTGGTGTCGCAACTGGTGTTCCGGAACTTCCCGGCCGTGGGCGCCGTGCTGCTCATGACGATCGTGGTGGTGCTGACCATCGACACCGTCTCGGCAGCCGTCAGGCGAAGGATCATCCGGGGCGCCGGGCGGGCACCGGGCAACGGGACAGACGGCGATCGGAACGCCGCCGTGCTGGCCGACCTGACCGGCTTACGCCACTGAGCCCACTCTGGTCGGGCCCGACCTAGCCTCGGAACCATGCTGATCGGCATCGACGTCGGGGGCAGCAAGGCATCCGCTCTGCTGGTGGATCCGACCACCTGGGCCATCGTCGGACGGGAACGCACCACCAGCCATGGCAACGGGCCCGCTCTAGTGGAGAGCCTGGCGACGATGGTGGGCGGCCTCCGGAAGCACAGCCCAGAACCGGTAAGCGCCGTGGGCCTGGGTATCGCCGGGTTGGCCGGGCGCTCCGGAACCGTCGCCTGGTCGCCGAACCTGCCCGGAGCAGTCGGCCACCCGGTCGGCCCGGACCTGGAACGCGCCGTCGGACTACCGGTTGCCGTTGGCAACGACGCCACCACCGCCACGCTCGCCGAAGCCAGGCTGGGTGCGGGCCGGGACTGCGACGACTTCGCCCTGGTCACCCTGGGTACGGGGATCGGAGGCGGCTTCGTCCTGGGAGGACGGCTCCACACGGGTGCCAACGGCTTCTCAGGAGAGCCCGGGCACATGGTGGTGTCGGCCGACGGCCCAGTACACCTCACCGGACACCGCGGGCCATGGGAGTACTACGCCTCGGGAAACGCCCTGGGACGCCTTGGACGGGAGGCTGCCTCGACCGGAACGTTCCCCCGGGGAATCCAGTTGGCCGGGTCGGCCGGGGGAATCACCGGCCACCACGTGATGGATGCCGTTGCCGAGGGCGACCAGCCCGCACAGGCCGTCTTCACCGACTGGTGCACCGAGGTGGCCAGGGGCGTGGCCAACCTGGTCGTGCTCCTGGACCTGTCGCGCATCGTGCTGGGTGGCGGACTGGCCGACGTGGGCGAGCCCCTGCGGGCAGGCGTGGCCGCGGCGCTGGGTGGCCTCCTGCCGGGAGCCGATTCCCGTCCGGTGGTCGACGTGGTGCTGGCCCAACTAGGAGCCGATGCCGGGGCGCTGGGTGCGGCGCTTCTGGCCTCTGACCCGGCCTGAGGGTTACCACCGGGAATGACGGGCCTCTGGGGCACCGACCCACGGAGATCCCTGCGGGATCAGAGGTGGGAGCGAAGGAACTCCACGGTCCTACCCCACGCCGTGGCGGCCGCTGCCTCGTCCCAGGTGCCCAGCGGGTTTTCCTCGTTGGCGAAGCCGTGCCCGGTCCCCTCGTACACGTGGAACACAACGTCGTGGCCCGCCTCCCGGAGGTCGTCGCCCAGGGCCGTGATGGCCTCCGGTGGGAAGAAGTCGTCGTTGGCGGCGAAGTGGCCCTCGACCTTCGCGCTCAGGCCCGACCAGTCCATGTCGAATTGTTCTCGACCGAGTGGCGCCCCGTAGAACGGCGCCGCCGCAGCCACCCGGTCACCCTCAAGGGCGGCAATCATCAGGGTAAGCATCCCGCCCATGCAGAAGCCCGTCACCCCGACGACATCTCCGGTGGTCGCCTCGTCGGCCAGGAGGAAGTCGATGGCGCCCGACATGTCTCGGGCTGCCCGGTCCGGCGGCAACGAGGTCATGAGCTCCCCGGCCCTGTCCATCTCCGTGTGCTCGGCGAACTCGCCGTGGTAGAGGTCGGGGGCGAGGGCCACGAAGCCCTCACCGGCCAGGCGATCACAGACCCCCCGGATCTGGGGCACCAGGCCCCACCACTCCTGGAGGACGACCACGCCGGGTCCGCTCCCTCCGTCCGGCAACGCCAGGTAGCCACCAGCCGTCGTCCCGTTGGCCGCGAACTCGACCGTTGTTCCGCTCATTGTTCCTCCTGCACTTCATTCTTTCTTCTGTCCGGGCTTGGGGATCGTAGGCGTCAGCAGCGATCGGCCGCCTGGGGATCTCGGATGGCGACCGGGAGGCTGCAACTCGAAGGAAGAGCGGTGGGCCAGGGGCGGTGGCGTCCTTGGCCATTCGTCACGCCCGTTGCCTCAATCGGCCTGGCCTTGTCCATGGCGAAGGCACCTACCTGCGGGAAGTAGCCAGATGCAGCCGTCGACACCCGGCCGTGCCCGACTACCGGGCCGGTAGCCTGACCCGTCCCAGCCCCTGTAGCTCAGTGGATAGAGCATCGGCTTCCGGAGCCGTGAGCGTGGGTTCGAGTCCCGCCAGGGGCACCATCAAGGTGCCGCCAACCCAAGGGGCGAGCGGCACTTCGTCGCGTCCGGCTCGGATCCGGCTGCCTCCAACGCCGATGGGTAGGGTGACACCGATGGCCGCAACCCGCGAGAAATGGTCCTTCCAGTGGAAGGAGCTCTACGAGGAGGTCATCGACACCGGCCTCTGCACGGGTTGCGCAGGTTGTGTGATCGCGTGTCCACACGACGTCATCGGATACGAGCACGAGCCCGGGAAGTACACGCCGTTCCACCTGGAAGACGACCTAGGAGCGACCGACTGCGGCCACGGCCAGAAGGGCTGTACGTCGTGCACACGGGCCTGCCCCCGGTTCCGCAGCTGGGAGACCGAGGCCGACCAGCACCTCTTCGGACGGGAGCGCCGCCCGGACGAGATGTCCGGCGTCTACAAGGACGTCCTGCTCACCCGGGCCAGCGACGAGACGGTCCATGCCATGGGCCAGGACGGCGGCCTGGTCTCGGCCATCCTCATCTGGTGCCTCGAGAACGGGATCATCGACGGCGCCCTGACCAGCCACCTGGAGAAGCCGGGTGCCGACGGGTCCAGTAGCTGGAAGGCCGTCCCGGCACTGGCCACCGACAGGGAGTCGGTCCTGGCAGGCGCCGGCAGCCGCTACACCTACTCGGCCAACACGCTGGCCATGCCGCAGGCCCTCGAACAGGGGCTGAGCGCCCTGGCGCTGGTCGGCATGAGCTGCCAGACCTCGATCGGACCCGTCATGTGGCACCGCCGGGTCGGCAAGGCAGGCAGGCCCATCAAGTTGAACATCGGCCTGCTCTGCTCCAAGTCGTTCGACGACTCGATCTTCGAGGAGTTGTTCTGGGCCAAGTACCGCCTCCGCAAGGAGGAGATGGTCAAGATGAACATCAAGGGCGTGTTCCAGATCTGGATGCGAAACGGCGACTACCACGAGGTGAACCTCAAGGAGTGCCACGCCTGGACCCGTGAGGGCTGCACCCTCTGCCCCGACTTCGCCGCCGAGCACGCCGACATCTCGACCGGTGGCATCGGTGAGAACAACGACTGGACCCTCACGGTCGTGCGGACCGAGTTGGGCCGTCAGATCATCATGAAGATGCTCGAGGAGGGTGTGATCGAAGGTCGGCCGGGCGACAGCGACCCCGGAGCCATCGCCCTGATGCACAAGCTGGCCGCCAAGAGCCGGGCCCGGTGGCCGGTCTGGGCCAACGACAGCGCCCGGGTCGGCCTACCGGTCAGGGCCGGCTGAACCGGCGAAACTGGAACCCTCGACACGAGCACCAGCGGGAGCCGGCAGGGCCGGCGGTCGAACGGGGCTCCCCATCCGAGGATCGATCAGGTGGCGCAGGCGTCCGTGGCCTCCACCAACCAGCCGAAGTGCTCTCCCAGCATCGCCGCGGTCACGTCGTCGCGGTGCTTGTCGATGAAGTCGTCGAGTTCGGTGAACTGCTCGAAGGTGACCGCTGCCTGCACCCCGTCCAGCACGCATTCGCAGAACCCCCTGGACTTCGCCTCGGAGAGGTCGTCATTGGCCTCCATGCAGGCGGCGGTGAACTCGCGTTCCACGAGTCCCTCGCCGGACTCGTCCGCCTGGTCCTCCCACGAGACCGGCTCACCGGAAGCCATGCAGCCTGCGACCAGGAACATGACGGCGACCAGGGCGAGGAGGCGGCGGAATCGGATCACGGCGCAGAGGCTATCGGCGGTCCCCCGACCTCCGGGCGGGATCAAACCGCTGCAGCCAGCTCCATGGCTCGTACCAGCACCGCATCGAACATGGGCTCCGTGAGGCGACCGGTGAAGGTGTTCTGCTGGCTGACGTGATACGAGCAGAGGATCGTCCGACCGTCGGAAAGCCGGGCCTCCACGCCATGGCCGAACTTCGGTCGGGGCCGTAGCCCGAGCTCCGCCGCTGTGGCCACGTAGCCGATCTGGCCCAGGACCACCACTACGCCGACCCGATCCAAGGCGGCCACCTCCCGCTGGAAGAAGGGTCGGCAGGCCGCCCTCTCGTCCGGAGTCGGCTTGTTCGCCGGCGGGGCGCACTTGACAGGCGCTGTGATGAACACGTCGGTCAGCCGGAGGCCGTCGTCGGGCCCGACCGCCTCCGGCTGGTTGGCCAACCCGACCCGGTGGAGCGCAGCGAACAGGAAGTCACCCGACCGGTCGCCGGTGAACACCCGGCCTGTCCGGTTGGCCCCGTGGGCCGCAGGCGCCAGGCCCACGATGAGTATCCGGGCGCGCGGGTCGCCGAACCCCGGTACCGGTCTCCCCCAGTAGTCCTGGTCCAGGTAGGCGGCCCGCTTCCGGATCGCCACCTGCTCCCGCCACTCCACCAGACGCGGGCAGGCACGGCATTCCACCACCTCGTCGTGCACCGCCAGCAGCAGTCGGCGTCCGTCCATGGTGGCAGGGTAGGTTCGGCGGCCATGGCAGCAAACAACCGGTCACCGACGCTGGTTCTCTATGTACGCCACGGACGCACCCCGACCACCGGTGCCCGACTCCCCGGCCGGGCACCGGGCCTGCACCTCTCCGACGAGGGCCGCTCCCAGGCCGAGGCGGTGGCCGCGCACGTGGCCGAGGTGGCAGACCACCTACCCGGCCGAGGCGTGGCCGCCGTCTACTCCTCGCCCATGGAACGCACGCGGGAGACCGCCGCACCGATCGCCCGGGCTGTCGGTAGACGGGTCCGGACCGCTTCCGGGCTCATCGAGTGCGAGTTCGGCGCCTGGACCGGGCGTCGCCTGAAGGACCTCATAAAGCTGAAGGCGTGGTCCACGGTGCAGCGCCAACCCTCGGCCTTCAGGTTCCCGAAGGGCGAGTCGTTCGCCGAGATGCAGGCCCGGATCACCGGCCAGGTCGCCGACCTGGTCGCACGCCACCCCGGCGAGACCATCGTCTGCGTGTCGCATGCGGATCCCATCAAGGCGGCGCTGGCCCAGGCCCTCGGCACCCCCCTGGACCTGTTCCAACGCCTCGTGGTCGGCCCGTGCTCTGTCAGCGCGGTGCTCCACGGCCCTGAGAGGCCCACGGTGCTGACCGTCAACTCGACCGGGCGGCTGGTCGGACTGGGCCCCTCGTGACCACTACCGGCAAGACACCCACCGACTCCTAGGCTCCCGTCGATGGAACGACCCGAGATCGACTGGGATGACACGGACGCCTTCACCGTGGGCACCGTCGGCCCGGCCGGGCGACGGGTCTTCTTCATCCAGGCACGCCGTGCCGGACAGGTGGTGTCCCTCAAGTTGGAGAAGCAGCAGGTGGTCGGGCTGGCCGAATTCCTGGACGGCATCATGGGCGACCTCCCGCCCGTCGACGGGCCAGCCACCGACCTGGCGACGGAGACCGGGTTCGACGACCCGGTCGAGGCCGACTGGGTCGTCGGAAGCCTCGGCATCACCTACCAGCAGTCCACGGACCGCCTCGTGCTCATAGCCGAGGAGCTCCTCCGGGACGAGGACCTCGTCGGAGCCCAGGCCAGGTTCCCGATGCGTCGGGAGTTGGTGGCGGCGTTCATCATCCGGGCCCGTCAACTGGTGTCCGCCGGAAGGCCACCCTGCCCGTGGTGCGGCGCCCCGTTGGACCCCACGGTCGACGGCTGGTGCCCCTGTGTCAACTGACCCGGCTGCCTCCACTGGTATGCCGACGGACGCACCCCCGGACCAGGAGGCCACCGATCCGTTCCGGGCACGAGAGCCCGTGGACGACGAGGTGGCCGTCGAGATCCTCTCCTCCGGGGAGATCCAGGTGCTGGGTCGCATGCCGTGGACGTCGAACGCCACGTTCCTGGTCGACGTCACCCACCCGGACACCGGCGACGAACCCCTGCTCCAGGGCGTGTACAAGCCGGGCAGAGGGGAACGCCCTCTCCATGACTTCCCCACCGGCCTGTACCGGCGGGAGGCAGCCGCGTGGGAACTGGCCCACCAACTCGGCTGGGGCCTGGTACCTCCCACGATCATCAGGGACGGGCCGTTCGGCGAGGGCTCGGTCCAGCTGTACGTGCCGTGCGACTACGAGCAGCACTACTTCACCATCCGGGAGGATCCAGACCGGTTCGACGACCTCCGACGGCTAGCTATCTTCGACCTCGTGGCCAACAACACCGACCGCAAGTCCGGCCACGTGCTGGCCGGCCTCGACGGCCACCTCTGGGCCATCGACAACGCCCTCTGCTTCCACCACCAGTTCAAGGTCAGGACGGTCATCTGGGACTTCGCCGGCCAGCCGATAGGCGAGGGGCCGACCAACGACATGGTCCGCCTCCTCGAAGAAGGCCTGTCCCCGAACCTCGCCCGGCTACTGGACGCCTTCGAGCGCGACGCCGTGCTGGCGAGGGTCCGCGCCGTGGTCAAGGCGGGTGAACTTCCCGTCGACGCCAGCGGGCGGCGGGTCCCGTGGCCACTGGTCTGAGGATTGGGGCCGGAGGGCCGGTCCGATGAGCGGGAGACGCCTGGACCGGGCACTAGCCGACGGCGACCTGGACGGCCTCCTCCGGCTGATCGACGATGCCTGCGACGACGGCGACTGGGACGTCCTGGAGCAGGTCGCCGTCCGATCCCGACCCGCCCACGAGCGGGGCCACCAGCTCTGGCCGGCGGCCGACCATGCCGAACACCGCCTGGCGCTGGAGGCCCCCGCCGCCCAGGCCGCCGCCGCTGTGCTCCGCGATGCCGTGACCTTCGGCATCGCCGCCCTGGCCGAGGTGGCCGCCTCGACCCACACCTGGGGCGAGCTTGACGCCCACCTGGGCACGGTCGCCGTCGGACCGCTGCGCTCCGTGGTGGCCCACGAGCGGGTGGCACGCGGTGAGGACCTGACCGGCGTCGAGTTGTTCGAGGATCCGATCGGCCTGCCGCTGCGACTCACCACATGGGAGCCGGCGCCCGCCGGGCCAACGATCGGTGCCTACGCCATCGACGACCCGGTGCCCGCCGCCGGACGACTCGACGAGGTGGAACCCGCCGGTCCTGCCGAGGCCGGCGGACCTGATACCGCACCCGGGCTGAGCGCCCTCCTGGAACTGACCTGCGTGTGGGCCGAGCAGTCCAACGGCCAACGGTCCGCTGTGGGCGTCCACGGCAACGCAGCCCAGGCCGTGGCGACGCTCACCGGAACGGCGGGTCGCAGACGCTCCCTCCCCGCCGAAGAGGCCCTCGCCCTGCTGGCCTGGGCCGGGGCCTCAGGGGGCGCCCATGGCCGGCGACGGGGCATGGCCCGTGGGCGGTTTGAGGCGTGGTGGTGCGCCGCTGCCCTCGCGGGGTTGGACACCGACTGGCTGCCCTCCGTCGACGAGATGGGGAGAGCCATAGGCGAACTGGACTGGTGGCGCTTCGACGACGGCACGCCGCCGTCCGGTTGGCACCTACAGATAGCCGTCGAGGACCCCCTGGACGGCCTCGCATGGGCACTCAGTGCAGGCGACTCGGCCACACCGATCGGTTGAACCCGCGGCGGCGGCCTGTGCCGCCGGCCACGCCGGGACTCAACCCCTGGCTTCGAGGGCCTCGATCAGCTTGGGTAGCACCTTGTGCACGTCACCCACGATGCCGAGGTCGGCGATGCCGAAGATCGGCGCCTCCTCGTCCTTGTTGATGGCGATGATGTTGGCCGAACCCTTCATGCCCACCAGGTGCTGGGTGGCACCCGAGATGCCGCACGCCAGGTAGACGGTGGGCTTCACGACCTTGCCGGTCTGGCCCACCTGATAGGAGTAGGGCACCCAACCGGCATCCACCACCGCACGGGACGCACCGGGCGCCCCTTTCACCAACTTGGCCAGGGTCTCGATCATCTTGTACTTCTCGGCATCGCCGAGACCACGACCACCGGACACCACTATGGCGGCCTCGTCCAGCTTCGGGCCACTGCTCTCCTCGACGAACCGCTCCTTCACCGTGGCCGACCCGGTGTCGCCGAGATCGCCCACGGCGATCTCAATGACCTCGGCCGGACCGCCGCCCGATTCCTCGGCGACGAACGACTTGGGGCGCACCAGGAAGATGGCGGTACCGCTGTCGGTGAAGCCTGTCGTCACGTCGGTGGTTCCACCGAACACGGGCTCGGAACCCAGCAGGCGGTCACCATCGGCGACCAGGTCCACGACGTTGGTGATGACCGGACGATCGATCTTGGCCGAGAGACGACCTGCCACGTCACGACCGTCGTAGGAGGTGGAGCAGATCACCGCGTCGGGACCGGTGCCGGCCTCCACGGCCCCGGCGATCGCCGAGGCGATGCGGGGACCGCCGAGCGACCCTTCGATCGGGCCGATGGTGTGGACTGCGGTGGCGCCGTGGGCGCCCAACACCCCGGCCACGGCAGCGGCGTCGCCGGACATGACGACCTCCACCGTGTCGGCCAACTGGTGGGCCTTAGTGAGTAGCTCCAACGTGGAGGCGGTGACACCCGCATCGGTGGCCTCGCCGAACACCCAGATCTTCGAGATTCCCATCACGAACTCCTAAAGGACCTTGAGGTCGTCCAGGAACGCCAGGATGCGCTCATGGGCGTCGCCCTCGTCATGGACAACCTGGCCGGCATCCCGGGCGGGAGCGACGGCCACGTCAGTGATCTCCTGGCGGGCTCCGGACCAGCCGACGGTCGCAGGATCGATGCCCAGGCCGGCGAGGTCCAACTCGTCGACGGGCTTGTTCTTGGCTCCCATGATCCCCTTGAAGGAGGGGTAGCGGGGCTCGACCACACCGGCCGTCACCGAAACGACGGCCGGCAGCGGGCACTCCACCTGGTCGAACCCGGCCTCGGTCTGGCGCTTCACCGTGGCGACACCATCGGTCACCTCAATCTCCTTGCCGAACGTCACCGACGGAAGGCCCAGGAGTTCAGCGATCTGGACCGGAACCGTGCCGGTGTAGCCGTCGCTGGACTCGGTTGCGGTCAGGACCAGATCGGGCTCGCAACGCCGGATGGCGGCGGCCAGTACCTTGGCGGTCGAAAGGGCGTCGGATCCGGCAAGTGCCTCATCGCTGACCAGCACGGCGCTCGCCGCTCCCATGGCCAGAGCGGTGCGCAGGCCGCCGACCTCGTTGTTTGGGGCCATCGAGACGAGCCTCACCTCGCCTTCACCGGCGGCGTCCACCAACTGCAGGCCCATCTCGACCCCGTAAGAGTCGGACTCATCCAGGATGAGCTTGACGTCCCGCTTGAGGGTCCTCGTTTCGGGATCCAGCGCACCGGGGTCCGCCGGATCGGGAATCTGCTTGACACATACCACGACGATCATGCCGAGGAGTGTGCCCTGCAAAGGGATCAACCAGACCATCCGCGCACAGGGTTTTGGAAGCAGTATTCGGTCACCCGGACCGACCAGCGCCTGACCCGACCTATGGTTCGGCGATGGCCCAACCAGACCAGGTCATGTGGATGGAGGGATTCCCACCGCCACCGGAAGCCCGCATCCGACCGATGGCGCGGGACCCACGGCCAGGCCCTGGCCATCGACCGCCAGTCCGACATCGTCGTGGACCACATGGGTTCAGCCCCACGACCCCCCTCGACCCTGCTGGACAGCGTGATGCAGCCCCTGCTGGACGCCATGATCGCCGCCGTCGGATGAGGAGCCACCGGTGAAGCTGCTTCTGATCGTGAACCCGTCGGCCTCGTCGGTGACCGCACGCACCCGCATCGTCATCCAGAAGGCCCTCTCGGCCGACCATCGCCTGGAGGTGGCGGCTACCACCCGCCGGGGCCACGCCACGCGGCTGGCCCAGAGCGCCGCCAACGACGGCATGGACGTGGTCGTGGTCCTGGGCGGCGACGGCACGCTGAACGAGGCCGCCAACGGCCTGGCGGGGACCGATACGGCCCTGGCGGCACTGCCCGGCGGGTCGACCAACGTCTTCGCCCGCACCATCGGCCTACCGGATGACGCCGTCGAGGCCACGGGCGCCCTGCTGGACGCCATCGAGGCCGCTTCCATCCGTCGGATCGGCCTTGGAGCCATCAACGACCGGTACTTCCTGTTCCACGCCGGCATCGGCTTCGACGCCGCCGTGGTCGAGCAGGTGGAGCGCCGCGGTGGCCTGCTCAAGCGGTTCGCCGGGCATCCACTGTTCATCGCCGCCACCGTCGACACCTGGGTCCGCCACTACGACCACCGGCGGCCCGCTTTCCGGGTCGCCAGCCGAAGCCTGGGGCAGTCGGAACCACCCGATCCGGCAACGGGCGTTCCGGGCATGTTCACCGTGTGCCTGAACACCGACCCGTACACCTACCTGGGAACCCGGGGCCTGTCGCTGGTCCCCGAGGCGACGCTGGACACACCGCTAGCCATCGTCACGTTCCGGTCGCTCTCGCCCGGGAGGCTCCTACCGGTGCTCGCCGGCGCCCTGGGGATCGGACGGGTGACCGCAGGGTCCAGCTCCTCGATCGACGTGAGGACCGATGTGGTGGAGGCCGCCGTCAGCGCGTCGCGTCCGGTGCCATGGCAGGTCGACGGCGACCACCTGGGCGAGGCCACGACCCTCTTGGTCAGGCATGAACCCGATGCGCTGGACCTGGTGGTACCCCTCGCCTCAGCCGCCTTCGGCTGAGGCCCCACCCCGCTTCCTTCACATGACTCCTCAGCCGTCGAGGTGTCCGTCGATCACCGAACGTGCCAACCCCGGTCGGTTGGTGATTATGCCGTCCACCGCCCAGTCGGCCAGATGGGTGATCCGATCAGGCTCGTCGACCGTCCAGACCACGACCCTCAGACCCCGCTCGCGGGCCGACACGACGATGGACTCGTCAACCAGGGCATCCCACAGGCACACCGTCGGGTGCCCGTGCGCCACCATCCGGTCCAGCATCAGGTCGGCGCCGAGCCGTGCCACCACCAACCATCCGGTGGGCAGCGAGGGTTCGGCTGCCCGGATGCGGTCCACCGCCGTGATGTCGAACGAGGAGACCAGCAGCTGGTCGATCGGTCGGTAGGCGCCCACCAGGCCGGCAACCGCCTCGCAGACCAGGTCGGAGGCGTCGTGGTCCGGTTCACCTGGGAGGTTCTTCACCTCCACGTTCACCCCCATGCCCTCGCAGGCCTCCAGTGCCTCGGCCAAGTTCAGGACGTCGGTGGGCGCATCGCAGGCCATGACCTCGCGCACCAGGCGGCCATCGGCGTAGTGGGCATCGTGGTTGACCACCAGGACGTCGTCGGCCGAGAGTCGGACGTCCAGCTCCACCCAGTCGGCACCCTGGAGCCGGGCCTCGGCGAATGCCGCCTCCGAGTTCTCCGGCCTGTCGTACGAGGCGCCACGGTGGGCCAGGACCAGCGGCCGCCCGTCGTTCACGAGGCTGGTCACGAGGGCCTCCGTGCATGGATGCCCGACGCGGGCGGTCGACCGTTCACGTAGCCGACCCTAGGGCGACGACCCGGGTCAGGTGGTCGGATCATTGGCGTCGCCCCAAGGTCCGACCAGGCAGGCCGCCGGCACCCACACCTCGGCCATGGTCCCGCTCCCCCCCTCCACCGACAGCAACCTGATCCGGCCACCCAACTCACCCTCCACGAACGTGCGCACGATCGTCAGGCCCAGGCCGGTCGCCTCAGCAAGGTCGAAGCCCTCCGGTAGGCCCACCCCGTCGTCGACCACCCGGACGGAAAGGCCGTCGGGCCGTCGGTCCAACTCGATGCGGACCTGGCCTGCGGGAACCGAGCCATCCCGGGAATCCCCGTCGGGCACCCCGGCATCCGATGGGAAGGCGTGGTCCACGGCATTCTGGAGGAGTTCGGTGAGGACCACAGCCATCGTCGTCGTGACCTGCCCCGGCAGCACGCCCGCATCGCCGGTCACGGTGAAGGCCAGGGGCCGCAGGGGCGACGACACGCTCTCCTCCACCACGCGGACCAGCGGCCGCACGATCTCCGAGAACGCCACGTCATCCTCGGCACTCTGGGCGAGCGTCTCGTGCACCACCGAGATCGCCCCGATGCGTCGCACGGACTCGCCGAGCGCCGCCCTCGCCTCATCTCCCTTCAGGCGCCGTGCCTGGAGGCGCAGCAGTGACGAGATCGTCTGCAGGTTGTTCTTCACCCGGTGGTGGATCTCCCGGATCGTGGCGTCCTTGGACACCAGTTGGCGATCCCGCCGACGCAGCTCGGTCACGTCGCGGACCAGCACGATGGCGCCCGTGGCCAGCCCCGACTCCAAGAGTGGAAAGCAGTGGCTGACCACCGCCACCTCGTCGTGCCGCTCCATATCGTCGATCACGGCGGATCGACGGGCGAAGGCGGCACGCAGCATCGACGAACCCAGCCCCGTGTCGTCGAACCGGGCCCCTGTGACGCCCCGGGTCATTCCGAGGCGGTGGAGGAGTGAGACGGCGTTGGGGGATGCGAACTCGACTCGACCGTTCGAGTCGACCAGGAGGAGGCCGTCGCCCACCCGCGGCGTCCGGTGGCGAAGGCGTTCCTCATCGCGGTAGGGGAACTCACCGGCCTCGAGCATCCTGGCGAACCGGTCGAACACGGTCAGGTAGGTCCGCTCCTGCTCACTGGTCGGACGATCGACGGGCCGTATCCGCTCCCGCGCCAGCACGGCGAGGGTCGTATCGAGGCGTCGGACCGGCACGGCGAGCAGGTTCACATCCCTGTCGGCTCCGACGTTGACCGTTCCTGACATCGTGGAACCGGTCGAGAACGCCTCGGCCACGAGCGGCCGACGACGCGGCTCGAAGGACTGGCCCACCAGGTCCGCCCGGTAGAGGGTGGTACCGGTGGTGGGTCGAACGTGCCCCAGGAGTACCACCGGAGCCACGGGATCACCGCGCCTACGGCCGTAGAGGAGCAGGTCGGCGAAGGAGAGGTCCGCTAAGAGCCCCCAGATGCTTACGAGGTCCTGAAGGTGCCCCACCTCCACCTCGTCGAGGTCTGTATGCGAACGGGCCAGGTCGGCCAGCGTCGCCACGTTCCGACCCCGCTGTCAGCGGCCAGCGCTCAGCCGAAGCCGACCGGGTTGTCGGATCCGGGGGCGCCGATGTCCACGTAGGCGATCTTCCCGGCGGGCACGCCCACCTGGCGACCCCTGATGTCGGTCAACCACAGCACCGGGCCACCGCCGGCCACCGTCGCATCCACCTCGGACCGCAGGGCGGCCACGTCGGTGTCGTCGGCCAGTTCGACCCTGATCTCCTTCGGGTTGTCGGTAACACCGATTCGCAGGTCCACGTCACGCTCCTCCGGGGTATCCGGTACTTGTCCGAGCCACAGGCTCAGATGATCCTGAGTTCCTTGTGCCGACGCTTCGTCGGCTTCATGTCCACGTCGATCGTCCTGGCGATCTCGGCGAACAACGCTCCCACCTCGGTCGATGGATCTCCCGCCACCGGCCGTCCGTTGTCGGCACCATCGCGCAGGGCAGGCACGAGCGGCACCTGCCCGATCAGGGGTACCTCCAGGCGGTCAGCCAGAGCCTGGCCGCCGCCCGCTCCGAACAGTTCGTAGCGGGCGCCGTCGTCGCCGGTGAACCACGACATGTTCTCGATGATGCCGTGGACCTTGAGGTTGACCTTCTCGGCCATGAACGCCGCACGCTGGGCCACCGTCTGCGCGACCACCTGGGGGGTGGTCACCACGTACATCTCGGCCGTCGGGAGGAAGCCGGCCAGCGAGATCGAGATGTCACCGGTACCGGGGGGCAGGTCGACGAGCAGGTAGTCGGGCTCGTCCCAGTAGACGTCGGTCAGGAACTGCTCCAGGGCCTTGTGGAGCATCGGGCCACGCCAGATGATCGGCTGGTCCTCCTCGGCGAAGAAGCCCATGGAGATGCAGCGCACGCCGTGGGCCTCCGGCGGAATGAGCATCCCGTCTATGACCGTCGGCGGGCGTGACACGCCCAGCATCCGCGGGATGGAGAAGCCCCACACGTCGGCGTCCACCACCGCCACGTCCCGATCCCGTCCGGCGAGGGCGACAGCCAGGTTGGTGGTCACCGACGACTTGCCGACACCGCCCTTGCCCGACGCGATCAGAAGCACCCGGGTCGTCGAGTTGGCCTCGGCGAACGGAACTGCACGGCCCTCGGAATGGCCGTAGGTGGAGTTGGTTCCCGCCGTGGCCGATGGATCCCCGTGGAGGCGCTCCCGGAGCTCACCCAGCTGCTCGTCCGTCATCACGGTGAAGTCGACCCTGACTGCCTCCACCCCATCCAGGAGCAGGACGGCGCTGCCCACCGACTCCTGGATCTCCACCTTCATCGGGCACCCGGGCGCCGTCAGGGCGATCTGCACCTCGACCCGAGGTCCATCCACGTGGATCCCACGGACCATGCCGAGGTCCACGATGCTCCGACGGAGTTCGGGATCCTGGACGGGCCCAAGGGCCTCCATGACCTGCGTTTCGGTGACCGTCACGGGTGCTCCTCGGCTGCGGTGGGACCGGGCCCACCCTCGGTTCTCACCGGCATCCACCGGGGAGCCAGCCTAACGACCGGTACCGCCGGCTGATCCGACCAGATGGCCGGGGAGCCGGGTTCGGTAGAATAGCCGTATGGACGGACCCCCCCTCACGGCCACCGAGTTCGCCTCGGCGGTCACCGCCATAACCAGTGCCTTCGGCGATCCGACTCGCCGCAACATCTACCTGCGCGCCCGCGACATCGAGCACGGGGTGACCGCTGTCGACACGGCCGAGGCATTCGACCTCCACCCGAACGTGGCACGCCACCACCTGGACAAGTTGGCTGCCGGCGGCTACCTGGAGGTCGTGGTGGAACGCCACGAAGGTGCCTCGGCCGGACGGCCGTCGAAGTCCTACCGGGTCAGCGACCCCGGATCCGCACTCGAGGTGCCAGTCCGTCAGGACGCCGTCCTGGTGAGCCTCCTGGGTCGGGCCCTCAGCCTCCTGCCGTCCGCCCAGGCTGAAGCGATGGCCGAGGAGGTCGGTGCCGAGGTGGGTCGCAGCATGGCTGAGGCCATCGGAGAACACGAGGTGCACCGTTCGTTCCAGTCGGCGCTCCAGGTCGTGGCGGAGGCACTCACCGCACACGGCTTCGCCGCCAGGGCGGAGCGCATCGGCGACGACCGCCTGCGGATCGTCTCCGAACACTGTCCGTTCGGGAATGTCGCCATCGAACACCCGGTGATCTGCGCCGTGGACCGTGGCCTCGTGACGGGCATGCTGAGCGCCCTCTACGGCAAGACGACGGCCGAGATGCGGTCCTCACTTCCCATGGGTGATTCCGTGTGCGCCACCGACGTGACGATCTGAAGCCGTAGACCCACCCCGAGCCCGTCCAACCGTCTTGACCCGCCACTGCCTCGACCACGCCTCGACGTCGCCGCTACGCCCAGTGTCGGCTGCAGCCATGGCTGCGGCGCTCATGGGCGCCGTCGGAGATCCGGGATGGGTCCACCACGATGCCATGGTCGCCCGCCACGCCGTGGAGGCCGCCCTGGACGCCCTCCCCGGAATCCTCGCCGGCCTCCGGTCCCTGCGATGACGATCCTCCTGGTACGCCATGGATCCGCCGGCGACCCCTATCGCTGGTCGGGCGACGACGTCGACCGGCCATTGGACGCCGCCGGGGCGACCCAGGCGATCCGGCTGGATGGCGTCGTCTCCGAAATGGGCCTACCAGTCACCAGGGTCCTGAGCAGTCGCGCCACCCGGTGCCTACAGACGGTGGGACCGCTGAGCGAACGTCACGGGGTCCATGCCGAGGTGGAGGACGACCTGTTCGAGGGGGCCGCGGACCGCACCACCCGCCTTGTCCGGGACCTCGCAGGGGCGGCCGAGAACGGGACGGTCACCATCCTTTGCAGCCATTCCGACGTGATCCCCGAGGTCATCCGGGACCTGGCCACCGATGGCGTCGGCCTGAGTGGCGGTCGGGGCTGCGCATACGCATCCATCTGGGAGCTCACGACCACCGACGGCCAGATCGTGCACGCCCACTACCGGTCGACTCCCTGAACCCGAGGCCGGACGGCGCCTCGCCCAGCACCCGCTGCGAGTAGGTCAGGAACCGTCCTTCGGCTGAGGCTCCAGCAGTCCCACCACGACCAGCAGGTCGACCAGGTCGGCGGGCTGAACGGCCAGACCGGCGAACCTCGCCAGGTCGACCGCTGCGTCGGCGGCCCGGTCGGCCACGGTGGCCAGCACCACCGCCCGATAGGCGAGGCCGTAAGGGTCCAGAGGGTCCAGAGCCAGGGCCTCGTCCAGGTTCTCCACACCCCTGTCGACCAGTTCCGGTGACCGGGAGGCCACCAGCAGCCACCCCCGTTCGGCGAGCAGGTGGGCGGCATCCGGCCTGGCATCCAGGCCGGAGTCCAACAGCTCCAAGGCGACCAGCAGGTCGCCTGAGGCGGCCAGGCCGGTGGCGATCCGCTGGCGGAGGCGGCTGGCCGCCAGCAGGTCGCCGACTATGGGCGAAGCCTCCAGGCCATCCAGCGCGACGAGGTCCTCGGCGGCCCCGGCGTGGTCCCCGTCGGCATGACGCTGCGAGGCCCTGAAGACGCGGACGTCCGGATACGTCGGATCCACGGCCACGGCCTCATCCAGGTCTGAACGCCCCGGGGCCTCGTCACCGGCCCTCCAGTGCGACCAGCCCCGGTAGGCCAAGGCCTCGACGTTGGACGGCTGGATCTCGAGCACCCTGGAGTAGAGGGAGATGGCCTCGTCGGGTGACGCCACGCCGGCATCGGCGAGGAGGGTGCGGGTCGACGAGCGGATGTCGCCACTCAGCGTGTCGCCCGCTAAACGGTCGCCGGCTGAACGGGCCACGAGGACCCCGGCCAGGACCACGACGACCGCCACCATGACCAGGACGACGGGTCGTCCCGGCGTGGCCGAGCCACCGGTGAAGCGACCCTGCCACCGCCTGATGGACACCGCCGCGCCGGCCATGGCCGTGCCGCCCACCAGAACCGGCAGGACCCACACCAGGCCGACCAGGCCGTCGCCACTTGGCGTGTAGTCAATGTCCTCGCCGAACCTCGTCACCAGCATCGACCTGATCTCGGCATCGGTGCGGCCACGGTCCACCATGGTCCTGATGGTCGAACGGATGGTGCGTGCGATCGGCACGTCGGACTCGCCCAGGGACTGCCCCTGGCACACCGGGCAGGCGAAGTCACCGGCAAGGTCGTGGACGCGATCGGCGTTGGTGAGCGGTGGCCGATCCGCCAGCTCAGAGCCAACCAGGCTCCCGACCACGACGATGGCGACCAGCAGCCAGGCAAGGCGCAGGTTCCGGTCTCCGGGCCTCACGAGACGGCCGCCACGGCACGAGCCAGAAGGTCGTCCAACTCCTCCATCTCCACGCCGCCGATCACCTTGGCCGCAACGTGGCCCGAGGGCGTGACCAGGTACGACTCCGGGACCCCGACCACCCCCCAGTCCACGGCTATACGCCCCGTATCGACGGTCAGCACGGGCCAGTCGCCCCCATTCTCGGCGAAGAAGGCCGCCACAGCCGATGGCCTGTCGTCGAATGCGACGGTGACGAGCCTCACGTCGCCGGCCTCGGCGTGTGCGGCAGCGAAGGCCACCAGTTCGGGATGCTCCCTGATGCACGGCACGCACGTCGTGGAGAAGAAGTTGACGACCACCCAGCGACCCCGTTGGTCATCCAGGTCCCAGGAGGAACCATCCAGCGTCACACCGACCACCGCAGGCGCCACCGCTCCGACCAGGTGTGTCGTCATCCTGTCCCGACTCGTGTCACGGGTGGCGAACACGGCGATGAGGAGAGCCAGCACGAGGCCCACGGCCATCGCCGTCGTCCTGACGGGGTTCACACCGTGACCCCGTCCGGAGAGCCTTCGACCACCTCGCTGGCGGCACGTCGTCTACGGCCATCGGTGGTGGGCACTGCCGCCAGGGCCGTCCCGACCGCCATCACCGCTCCTCCGACCCACAGCCAGACCACGAGGGGCTGGACGGTGACGCGCACGACCGTGGTGGTCGACCCTTCGTCGGGCACCGCCAGAACGGCCAACTGCAGGTCGTCGCGGAGGGTGGACCGGGTGGCCGGGGTCCCGATGGTCTGACCACCGAAGGGGAACGTGCTGATGGCTGGGAGGTACGTGCGTCCGTCGACTCGGACCGACACGCGGATCTCGGTCTTCGCCGGGAGTTCCACGGTGGTGAGGCCCTCGAACACCAACTCGTGTCCGGCGAAGACCGCCCGTTCCCCCGGTCGGTCGAACCTGAACTCGGCCTGCCGGATGAAGGCTGAGGAGCAGGCGAAAGCCACGGCCACCACGGCCACGCCGATGTGGACGACCATGCCACCGCTGGATCGTCCGACCAGGCCCCGCAGGCCCCGGGACCGCGCCGCCATGCGGAGCTGTCGCACCGCCCCGCCGATCGAGAACCCGGCCAGGCCCACGGCCAACGTCGGGGCCCAGCCCCGGCTCCCCAACCCCACCGCGAGCAGCATGGATGCCGCACCGGCGACAGCCGGCCAGCGCAGACGTTCGGCCATGGTGGCACCGGTCGTGCCTCCCCAGGGCAGGGCCGGCGCCACGGCCATGAGGAACAGCAGGGCAAAGCCGATCGGCATCGTCATCCGCTCGAAGTACGGGTTGCCCACCGAGATCCGGTCCCCATTCGCGGCCTCGACGAGCAGTGGGAACACCGTGCCGAGCAGCACGACGAAGGCGAAGGCCCCAAATAGGAGGTTGTTGACCAGGAACGCCGCAGTCCGCGAAACCGGCGAATCGATGGAACCGACAGTCCTCATGGAATCGCCCCGCCATGCGATGAGGCCGACGGTGGTCGCCACCACCAGGCCGAGGAACCCCAGCAGCATCGGTCCGATACCCGACTCGGTGAAGGAGTGAACCGACTCCAACACTCCCGACCGGGTGATGAAGGTTCCGAGAATGGTCAGCGAGAACGTTGCGCAGAGTAGCGAGAGGTTCCACACCCGCAGCATCCCCTGGCGCTCCTGGACCATGACCGAGTGGAGGTATGCGGTGCCGGTCAGCCATGGCAGGAAGGAGGCGTTCTCCACCGGGTCCCAGGCCCAGTAGCCACCCCACCCCAGGACCTCGTACGACCACCAGGCTCCCAGCAGGATCCCCACCGTCAGGCAGCCCCAGGCCATCAGCGTCCAGCGTCGGGCCTCCAAGAGCCAGCCCTCCCCCAACCGGCCGGTGGCGAGGGAAGCCACCGCCAGGGCGAACGGCACGGTGAAGCCCACGTACCCCAGGTAGAGGACCGGCGGGTGGAACGCCATGAGCACGTGGTTCTGGAGCAGCGGGTTGGGCCCCGGACCGTCATAGCCGGCCCACGGCTCAAAGCGTGCGAACGGATGTGCCGGCCCAGCAAGCAGAAGGAAGAAGAACGTGCAGACCACGAACAGCACCAGCAGCGTCCAGCCCACGACCGGATCATCCAGGCGGTGGCGGAACCTCCTCACCACCAGCACCACGTAGCCGACCAGGATCAGGACCCATAGCAGGATCGACCCCTCGAGCGCCGACCAGAGGGTGGCCACGTTGAACAGGGCAGGGGTGCGGTGGCTGCCGTGTTCCGCCACGAAGGCGACCGTGAAGTCACGGGTGATGAGCGCCCGCTCCATGACCGCCACCTGGCCGACCGCAGCGACGGCCAGCAGCGCCACCCAGGTCCAGGACCGGACCACGAAGGCGGGACTCCGGGTTGCGAGGCCCCAGGACACGCTGAGGAGGCCGGCCACCGAGGCGGACAGCCCGAGGACTACGAATGCGGTACCCAGGGTGGCGTTCAACCGGCGGCCCCACAGGGCGCCAACTCGGCACCATCCGCCCGGTAGTCGTTGTCGTGCTTCACCACCATGTGGTCGGTACGCAGGTACCAGCCGTCACCAGCCGCATTGGAGAGGCCATCCAGGGCGGTTGGCCTGCCAGCGGTCCAGGCCCCCTGGAGCACCACCGGGACACCCGGTTGGAACAGCTCGGCAGGGTCGCCCTGGTGGACCACATCGGCCAGCACGTCGCCAGCGCACAGCGTGAACACGACGGCGGATCCGCCGTCCGACTCCGTGACCACGAGGCCGGGCTGCGGGGTTCCGACCACGCGGAACCGGCCGTCGCCCAACTCGGAACGCAACTCCACCGCCTCGGCCACGTCGTAGAAGAACAACGAGGCATCGCCCAGCGTTCGCAGCAGTACGAAGACCATGCCACCCACGAGCAGCAGCAGCAGGGTGAGGGCGCCGCGTCGCGTACCTGACGCAGGCCTGGCGGGTCGGGGCGTGAGATCGAAGGACGGTGGTTCCGGCCCGGCGTCGTCAGTCACGGTCTGTCCCGGGTGACTCCAGCCACCTGCGGCGGTCCTCGGGTACCAGGGCGATCAGGGAACGGCCGCGTCGGACCAGGCGAACTGCGTACCCACCCAGCACCACCAGTGAGATGCCCCAACCCGCCATCAGGTATCCGAGGTGGGTCATGGCGACGCCTCCCCGACCTGTTCATCGGTGACCCCGATGGCGGCGTCAAGCTCGTCGGCCGACGTCTCGGAGCGACGGTCGGCGATGGCCGACCCGACCGCGTGGTCGATCGCCGCCCGCTCCAGCCATCCGACCCGGAACCTCTGCAGCGTCAACCACCAGACCACCAGGCCGAAGGTCAGGAAGCTGAACATGAGGGTGAACAACGTGAGGTCCTCGATCTTGAGTTCCTCCAGCGTGGACCTCTGGTGGAGCGTGCGGTTCTCCCACCATGCCACTGAACGGTTGACGAGCGGTATGTCCAGCACCGCCACGAGGGCCACCACGGCCGCCTGACGCTCCTGGCGCCGGGGGTCTGTGGTGGTACGGCGCAGGGCCAGGTATCCGGCGAACAACAGGAACAGCACCAGCGTGGTCATGAGGCGAACGTCGCCCCACTCCCACCACGTGTTCCAGACCGGGCGACCCCAGATGGACCCGGTCACCAGCACCAGGCCGCACAGCACGGTGCCCACCTCCGCCGTCGAGTGGGCCATCACGTCCCACCAGGGGGTCCGCTTCACCAACACCCCGACGCTGGCCGCGGCACACAGCATGAACGAGGCGTACATGAGGACGGCCATCGGTACGTGCAGGTACAGCATGCGGACGGCGTCGAACTGGCCGAACTCCTCACCGGTGGTGGGGTGAATGCGGACGTCCGGCCCGGTCAGGAAGAAGGCCAGCACGCCGAGGACCACGAGGCTCGCCAGGGCGACGCAGCCCAGGAGGCGCGAGCCGCGCGATCCCGTGGTGCCTGGTCTCTCGTCTCGTCCGGCCATCAGGGCTCCCGGTCAGTCCTCGATCAACACGCCATGGGCCAGTGCGCCGACCACGGTGGCGATCAGGGCGGCCACGGCCAGTAGCCCGGTCCAGGCCCAACCGTCAACCGCCACGGCCCCGAGGGCATCGTCGAACGCCCGGGTGGCCCCGATCAGCACCGGCGCCAGTACCGGAAGCAGGAGGATGGGCAGGAGGGTCTCCCGCACCCCCAGCCCCGAGGCCAGCGCGCCGTAGAGGGTACCTGCAGCCGCCACAGCGACCCCGGCCAGCAGCCCGGCGACCACCAGCAGCACCGGATCCACGACCTGCACCCCGTAGAGCACCAGCAGGCCGCCAAGCAGGACCACCTCCAGCACCACCAGCTGCACGAACACGGCCGTTGCCTTGCCGATGAACAGGGCAGCCGGTGGAAGGCCCGACATCCGCAGCGCGTCCAGGGTCCCGTCCGACTGCTCTAGGGCCGCCGACCTGTGGACCGCCAGCAGGGCACTGAGCAGCACCGCCACCCAGAACAGGCCCGACGCGAACGTCCGGAGGGTGCGGTGGTCGGCGTCCAGGGCGAAGCCGAACAGCACGAGCACCAGCAGGGCGAACGGCACCACCTGACCGACCACCACGCGGGACCGGAACTCGATCCTTAGGTCACGGGCCGCCACCAGCCGGGCGTCCCCCAGGAACCTGCGCACTTCAGACACGGGGCCCTCCCCCGTCGGCTGGACCTGTGTCGTCCACCACCACCCCGCCTGAGATGGTCACCACCCTCGGGCCCAACCCGGCGACGCGTTCCAACTCGTGGGAAGAGACCAGCACCGTGGCGCCGGCTGCCACGGCATCGCCGACCAGGGCGTCGACCACGTCCCGGCCCGACTGGTCGAGGCCCGCATGGGGCTCGTCCAGGAGCCACAACTCAGGTCGTCTGACGACGAGGGCAGCCAGCGACGCCCTCCGCCGCTGCCCGGCCGACAGGGTGTGGACCGGCTGCCCCAGCAGCCTCTCGGAAAGTCCCATGCGGAGCAGCGCAGAGGCCACCCGTTGGGTGGCCTCTGCGACGGTCAACCCCGCTGCCCGAGCCCAGAAATACACGTTCTGGGTGACCGTCAGGTCGGCGTAGAGGCCGGTGGAGTGGCCTAGGAGGGCGACCCGCCTGCGGACCGACCGACGTTCATGGACGAGATCGTGGCCGAGTACCTCGACGGACCCCGACTCGGGTCGTATCAGGCCGGCACAGAGGCGCAGCAGGGTGGTCTTGCCGGCCCCGTTCGGCCCCCGGAGCAGCACGACCTCGCCGGATTCCACGGTGAGGTCGACCCCGGCGAGGGCCGGGAAGTTCCCGAGCAGCGCCACCGCTCCTCGTAGCTCGACCACCGGCACCCCGCCACGGTACCGGTCGCCCATACCCTGACCCCATGCCCGCACTCCGGACGACTGGTCGACGGTTGTTCGCATCGACTGCGATGGTGGTCCTGCTGGCCGCCTGCACGGACGATCCATCCGCCCCGGCCTCGCCGAGCGCCGGTCCCGGGGCGGCCACCACCTCGATCCCGGAGACGCGACCCACCCTCGCCGACGAGGGCATTCCGAACTGGGTGGGCGACGTGGTGAACCTCCACGACCTGGAGGACGGCTCCTGCTTCAACCGCTACTCGTGGGTTCAGGACGACCGGCAGGTCGAGATCGACACCCGTGTGTCGTGCATCGGCCCCCACCAGTACGAGGTCTACCTCCGGACCGAGCACCCGGCCCGGGCCGGCGCCCCGTGGCCGGGCGACCGTGAGATGGAGGCGTTCGCCAGGACCCAGTGCTACGGGGCCTTCGCCGATTTCGTGGGCGAGATCTACGAGTTGTCGGAACTGGAGCTCGGGTACCTGACCCCGACCAGGGCCGACTTCGAGCACGAGAAGGCCCGGTTCCGCGGAATCCACTGCTACGTGCAGCGTGGTGACAGCGAGGAGATGGTCGGCTCGGCAAGGGACAGCCGTCGCTGACCAGGGCGGGGGATGCGTCAGGCCGCAGCGGCGTCACGTCGTGCGGCAAGTAGCAGGGCCAGGCCCGTCCACGACTGGGGGACTGCACCCAGGCCCGCACCCGAGTCCGGATTCCAGTACTCGGCCATACCTGAAGCCCACGCTCCGGCAACAGTCGTCCGCGAGAGGTCGGCCGCCACCTCGGGAGAATGCCGATCGGCGGCCAGGACCATTAGGTAGGCCAGTTGCGGCCACACGGGCCCGCGCCAGTAGGCATCCGGGTCGAACGTCGGCTCCCCACGATGGACGCCGGTCGGACCGGTCCGACCCCCGTGTGCGGCCGTGTCCGTCAGCTGGCCCATGACGATGGCCGCCCGACCCGGGTCGTCATCGACGAGGAGCGGCAGGAGGCTGTCCAGCGTCCGGACCCGTCCCGACCCGTCGGCCATGGGTCCGGCATCCACCCAGGTGCCGACCTCGTCGGACCACCGCCCCGTCAGCGCCTCCGCCAGCTCGGTCGACCCGGCGGCCAGCCGCTCGTCTCCGACCACGGCCGCCAACTCGCCGGCGTTGAAGGCCACGAGGGCGTTGAACCCGACGGAGGCCACCGGGAAATCCGGGTTGGCCACCGGGGAGCCATCCGGACCAACCTGGATCGTCGACACCAGGTGGTCCTTCACCACCGCCCACCGCTTCCGGTCGTAGCCACCGGGGCAGGCGTCGTCCCAACGCGGCGAGTCGTCGCTACCGGTCTCCCACGGGTGGCAGACCAGCAGCAGGCCCGACCGGTCCCGGGCGCGTTGGTCGAGCAGGAAGCGCAGGCCGGCCACCGCCGCCTCCACCACTCGGTCAGGTGGTGGCGAGCCCGCCCGTACCAGTTCGGCCACAGCGTGGCCGTACATGGGCGGTTGCGTGATGGACGAACCGTCCCGACGCCCCCAGAGGTCCTCGTGGAATCCGGGATCCCGGGCGTAGTTGATGTGGGGTACGAACCCGGAGGGGGCCTGCGGGCCGAAGACCGCCTCCAACTCGCGCTGGGCGCGCCCTCCCTCGTCCAGCGCCTGCCAGACCAGTACGTGGAAGCAGGAGTCCCACAACCACTGCCACGGATAGACCCTCGAGTTGGGTGCTGCGTAGCCTTCCGGCACCCAGTGGTTCCCGAGCAGTCGTCCAACGGCGGCCCGGAGATCGCCGTACGACGGGTCGGGGAGACCATTGCCATCCACCAGCAAGCGTCGCTGCACAATCGTCTCCTTCCGATTCGGGCCCACCGACGGGGTCTCGGTAGTAGCACGTAACTGGGCCGACGCGCTCTTCGGGATGGGATTCGACGTCGACTGGGTGGCCGGCGACGTCGAGCCGGGCTGGGCCGATGACCGGCCACTGACCCTGGTGGAGGGGCTCGGGATCGACGCCGGACCTCCGCCGGATCCAGACGCCCTGGCGGCCGCACTGGCAGGATCCGACCTGGTCGTGGTCGAGAACCTCTGCACCATTCCGCTGAATCCCCGGGCCTCGGCGGCTGTGGCCGGGGCACTCCGGGGTCGACCGGCGGTCATACACCACCACGACCCACCGTGGCAGCGGGACCGATTCGCCCACGTGACAGACCTTCCGCCCGATGACGAAGGGTGGCTGCACGTCACCATTAACGACCTGACCCGCCGGCAGATGGCGGAGCGCGGGATAGCCGCCACCACGATCCGCAACGGCTTCAGGACGGACCCACCAGCCGGCGACCGCCAATCCACCCGTAACCGACTCGGCCTGCCACCCGACGAACTCCTGGTCGTCCACCCGGTCCGGGCCATCCCCCGCAAGGCAGTGGGCCGTGCCGTGGCGATCGCAGAGGAGCTGGGCGCCACCTACTGGCTCCTGGGTCCGGCCGAGGACGGATACGGCCCCGAGCTGGCACGACAGCTGGCGGCCGCCCGCTGCCCTGTCATCCACGCTCCGCTGGCCGACCGGGCCGACCTCTACGCCGCTGCCGACGTGGTGGCGTTCCCCTCCACATGGGAGGGCTTCGGAAATCCGCCGGTGGAGGCCTCGCTGGCCCTGCGGCCGGTCGTGGTGGGCCGCTATCCGGTCGCCGACGAGCTGAGGGAGCTGGGTTTCAGCTGGTTCGACGCCGATGACCTGGGTCCGCTCCGTGCCTGGCTGGGGTCACCCCCGGAGCGGCGACAGTCGTTGCTGGCCGCCGACCGGGCGGTGGCGGTGCGCGAGCTCTCGCTGGATCGAATGGCCGATCGTCTGGAATCCCTCCTGTCCACGGCAGGCTGGCTCCCGTGAACACCGTCGGAGACACGTCGCCCCCACACGAGGACCCTGTGCTGGAACGGCGGGCCCGCCTGGCTCTCCTCGCCCGTCTGGGCCAGCGGTTGGGCTACCTGGCGTTTGTCGTCTCGATAGTGGTGTTCGCGGTCGGTATGTCCACGGGTTTCACCGACAATGTGGCCACCTCTCTCGTCGCCCTGCTGGTCGCCGGCTCGTTCGTGCTGGCGCCGTCGATCGTGCTCCACCACGCGGCGCGGGCGGCAGACCACGAGGACCGCGGCGGCTCCGGACACTGACCGGCTCCGTCGGAATCCTCCGCCCGGTTCGCGCTGGCGGGTCGGGTGTGCCTACCGTCACAGGATGGTCGCCCGCTCCCGAATGTCGGCAGCCGATCGACGACGACAGGTTCTGGACGTCGGCCTCGAGGTGTTCGCCCGCCACGGCTACCACGAGACGTCGATGAGCGCCCTGGCCGCCGAGGCCGGGGTGACCAAGCCGGTGCTCTACCAGCACTTCGCCTCCAAGCACGACCTGTTCGAGGAACTGCTGTCAGAGACCGGCGACCGCCTGATGCGCGCCATAGAAGCCTCCGAGGTGGAGGACACGCCGCGTCGACGGGTAGAGGCCGGCTTCCGGTCCTTCTTCAGGTTCTTCGAGGAGCGGCCTGCGGCCTTCGCCCTGCTCTACGGCACCAGCCTCGCCGTCGACCCGGACTTCCGTCGGGACGCCAGACGGGTCAGGGACACGTTCGCCGAGTACCTCGCCGGCCTCATCCAGACGGTGGACCACGAGTCGGCGCTGGCCATGGCCGCGGGGATCAACGGGTTGTCCGAGGGGATGATCCGCCACTGGATGCACGAGGAGGACCCACGTCCCGCCGAGGAGATGGCGGCGCTGGCCGCCCGCCTGGCGTGGGGCGGCCTCAAATCGCTGGCCTGAGGGCAGAGGAGGCCGGGACGACAGCGACCCGGGGCCGGCGACCGGACCCGCTCCAATCAGTCGAGGGGTACCGGCGAGATGTCTATCGGCACCTCTGGCAGGTCACCCGCCACTATCGGCGCCAGGTGCTCGCGTAGCAGCGCCGGCAGGACCGGCTGGGTGGATGCCAGGAGGTCGTCCAGCGTCCACCAGCGTGCACCCATGAACGCCGCTGCCTCCAGGGCCTCGAGATGCCTGGGTCGGTACTCTCCGCCGTCGCACCACGCCACGTGGATCTTCTCGTAGCTGTCAAAGAAGTAGCCACCGAAGGTGAACTGGACGTGCTGCGTCCAGATCACCGGACCCATCTCAACGTCCTCTATGCCGGTCTCTTCGACGAGCTCTCGGGCCGCGGCCGTGGCCGAGTCCTCCCCCCGGTCGATTCCCCCTCCGGGGATCTCCCACCAGGCGGGCTTGTAGGGATCCAGCGGATCCTCGGCGTTGACCATGAAGATCCGCCCGTCGCCATCCAGGAGCACCACCCGGGCAGCCGGTCGTCTGAGGAACATGGGCGGCGAACCTAGTTGCGAATGGATGGGCCCGACCCTTACGGGCGGCCCGTCATCGGCATTCAGCGCAGCGGCCCAACATGTCGAAGCGGTGGGCGTCCACCCGGAACCCTCCGTCGGCCGCCACCTCCACCAGGGCTGCGACCTGCTTCTCGAACTCGTCCGGCACGTGGAAGTCCTCCACCCGACCGCAGGAATCGCAAACCAGGTGGTGGTGGTGTCCGGTCAGGGACTCGTGCAGCTCGAACCGGGAGCGATCGTCGCCGGCATCGACACGTCGAGCCACCCCGACGTCGACCAGCTCGGCCAGGTTGCGGTACGCGGAACTCTGGGCCAGTCGCCGGCCGGCATCGACCGCCAGGATCTCGGAAAGGGTCAGCGGCCGACCGGCGCCGGCCATCACCTCGACCACGGCGTAGCGGGATCGGCTGTAGCGCATCCCGGCGACGCGTAGCCGGCGACCCACCGTCACGTGCAGGTCGTCAATGGCCCCTTCGTGCACGTCCGGGTGGTCGTCGTCCATGGGCGCCAAGCCTATGCCAGGCCAGCGAGTACCGGGAATCCATGAGAACGAGTCGTGACCCACCTCAGGGTCGGCGGCACATCAGGGCATTGCGCCGGGTCCGGCAGACCAACTCGTCACGCTGGTTGTGCGCCCGGTGCTCGAAGGTCACGATGCCGGCGTCGGGACGCGACCCGGAGGCCCGGGCGGCCACCACCTCGGTCTCAAACCTCAGCGTGTCGCCGATGAACACCGGTGCCGGGAACGCCGACTCGTCGAACCCCAGGTTGGCGACCGTGGTTCCCAGCGTGGTGTCGCCGACGCTCACCCCAACCACGAGGCCGAGCGTGAACAGGCTGTTGACCAGGCGTTCCCCGAACTCCGTGGCCGCAGCGAACGTGGCATCCAGGTGCAGGGGCTGGGGGTTGTGCGTGAGGGCACAGAACATGATGTTGTCGGCCTCAGTGACCGTGCGGGTGAGGGCGTGGCGAACCACCAGGCCCACGGGGAGCTCCTCGAACCAGCGGCCCCCCGCTCCATCCACCGGTTCCACGATGCCATCACCGTCCATGGGTGCAGTCTGGCCGACCGACACCGGCACCGCAGAGACGGACCTAACCTCCGGGCGATGATCGCACCCCTCTGGACTCCCGATGCGCATCGCCGTTCCACGAGCCAGGTCGAGGAGTTCCGCTCAGCCGTGGGCGTAGATGGCGGTTACCGGGATCTCCACCGATGGTCGGTCGAACACCCCGGCGACTTCTGGCAGGCGGCCTGGGAACATCTCGGCGTAGTAGGCGACCCGGGTTCCCTACCGATCCTCTCCACCGGGAACCATCCGACTGGCACCCGCTTCTTCCCCGACGGCCACCTGAACTTCGCCGAGAACCTCCTGCACAACGCCGACGACTCGCCGGCGATCCTGTATCGGGGAGAGGACGGCATCCGCCGGGACCTCTCGCGCAGCGACCTGCACGACCTCGTAGCGCGGATCCAACAGGCGCTCCTGGAACTGGGCGTGGAGCCCGGCGACCGGGTGGCGGCGTGGCTACCCAACATCCCCGAGACCTACGCCGTGATGCTCGCCTCGGCATCCATCGGAGCCGTGTTCTCCTCCACCTCCCCCGACTTCGGTACCGAGGGGGTACTCGACCGGTTCGGACAGATCCGACCTGTCGTGCTGTTCGCCACGGACGGCTACCACTACGCCGGACGCCACCACGACGTCACCGCCAGGCTGGCCGACGTGGCGGCGGGCCTACCCACCCTGCGACGAGTCGTGGTCGTCGGCGGCGGCGCTGACACACCGCTACCCGGTGGCTGCGTGGCCCTCGAGGCGTTCCTGGAACCGCACGCGGCAGGGCCGGTCCGGTACCTGGACCTGCCCTTCGACCACCCCCTCTACGTCCTGTACTCGTCGGGAACCACCGGGAAGCCCAAGTGCATCGTCCACCGGGCCGGTGGGATCCTCCTCAAGCACCTGGTCGAGCACCGCCTCCACTGCGACGTCCGTGCCGGCGATCGGGTCTTCTACTTCACGACGGCGGGTTGGATGATGTGGAACTGGCTGGCCTCCAGCCTGGCGGCCGACGCCGCTCTGGTCCTCTACGACGGATCGCCGTTCCATCCTGACGGCAACCGCCTGTTCGACCTCGTCGACGACTGTGACGTGACGTTGTTCGGCGTGTCGGCCAGGTTCATCGACTCGGTGGCCGGGGCCGGGCTGCGTCCGATCCGGACCCACGACCTCGGCAGCCTGCGGACCATCTGCTCCACCGGTAGCCCCCTCAGCCCCGAGGGCTTCGCTCACGTCCACGCCGACTGGAAGGCAGACGTCCACCTTGCGTCGATCTCAGGCGGCACCGACCTCTGCGGCTGCCTCGTGGGCGGCCAGCCGACCGGACCGGTCCACGCCGGCCAGATCCAGGGCCCGATGCTGGGCATGGACATCGACGTCGTGGACGAGGAGGGCTCCACCGTCGGACCCGGCACTCGTGGCGAGTTGGTGTGCCGCTCGGCCTTCCCATCCATGCCGCTCGGGTTCTGGGACGATCCGGGCGACCAGCGCTACCACGCTGCCTACTTCGACCGTTTCGTGGGCATCTGGCACCAGGGCGACTTCGCCGAGCGGACCGCGGAGGGCGGTTTCGTGATCCACGGGCGATCCGACGCCACGCTGAACCCGGGTGGAGTTCGCATCGGCACGGCCGAGATCTACCGACGGGTCGAAGGCCTCCCCGGGATATCCGAAGCCCTGGTCATAGGCCAGCCATGGAAGGGAGACACCAGGGTGGTGCTGTTCGTGGTGACCACCGCCGGAACCACCCTCGACGACGACCTGCGCTCCCGCATCCGTTCCGAGATCCGGACGGGAGCCTCGCCACGGCACGTGCCGTCGATCATCATCGAGGTCCCCGAGGTCCCCAGGACCCGCTCAGGCAAGCTGGTGGAGCTGGCCGTGAGGAACGTCGTGGAGGGCCTACCGGTGACCAACGCCGAGGCGCTGGCCAATCCCGCCTCGCTGGACCACTTCAGGAATCTGCCCGACCTGTCCGACTGAATACCCGGCGCCGCGGCACCCGTAGCGTCAGATCAGAACTCGTGCAACGGCACACCGGCCACCTGGAGGTGGCCCAGTTCGTTCACGGACCTCATGGTGCGATGCCCGGACGACGACGCAGCCACCCGGCTGATCGACGTGTAACGGGCCTCGTAGAACAGCACGGAATTGATGCCCAGGACGTGCGACAGATAGGCGGAGACCACGCCTCCGTGGCAGCCCACGGCCACCGTCCGACCCGGGTTGGCGGCGATTATCCGGTCCATCCCGGTCACCACCTGGTCACGGAAGGCCTCGGGATCGGAGATGTCGTCGCCGGCCATTATCTGGTCCCAGCGGGGGTCGCCCATGGCCTTCAGCCGCTCCATGGGCACGTACTCGACCTCGCCCTCGTCGTACTCGGTCACCATCGGCTCGATGGCCATTTCCAGGCCCAGGCGTCGAGCCAGGGGCGCCACCGTCTCACGAGCCCGGGCCTTGGGGCTGGTGTAGACGGCGTCGATGCCCGCCTCGGCCGTCGGACCCTCTGTCAGCCAGTCGGCCAGGGCCTCGGCCTGGCGTAGTCCAAGGGCCGAAAGGCAGGGATCGGCCTCCTCCCCGGTGGCCGTGTTGTCCACGGTGACCGGGAGGGCGTGTCGGATGAGGAGCAGTTCCATGGCCGGCCGGACACTAACGCCGGCCGGTCCCACGGGTACCGTCGGCAGCATGAAGATCGACGGAGGAATAAGCGGAGCTGGCGCCGGCGGCCTCGCCGCAATCGGCGAATCGGCACGGCAACTCGAGGATGCCGGCTATGCGGGCGCATGGACCGCCGAGACGAGCCATGACCCGTTCCTCCCCCACATGCTGGCAGCGGAGCACACCGATCGGATCGAGTTGGGCACCTCCATCGCGGTGGCCTTCGCCCGCAACCCGATGCTCCTGGCGAACCTCGGCCACGACCTCCAGCGCTACACCAACGGTCGCTTCATCCTCGGCCTCGGCACCCAGATCAAGCCCCACATAACCAAGCGGTTCTCGATGGAGTGGTCGCATCCGGCGGCCCGCATGCGCGAGATGATCAGCGCTGTCCGGGCCATCTGGTCCACGTGGAACGAGGGGACGAAGCTGGACTTTCGTGGCGACTTCTACCGACACACCCTCATGACGCCGTTCTTCGACCCGGGCCCCAACGACTGTGGCCCACCGAAGGTGTTCCTGGCAGCGGTCGGGCCACTCATGAGCGAGGTGGCCGGCGAGGCCTGCGACGGGCTGATCTGCCACGCCTTCAGCACCGAGAGGTACCTCCGGGAGGTCACCATCCCCGCCGTGGAGCGGGGCCTGGAGAAGTCCGGTCGCACCCTGGCCGACTTCGAATTCGTCGGGCCCAGCTTCGTCGTGACCGGCGAGACCGAGGAGGCCATGGCCAGGGCCGCCACCGGCGTACGCCAGCAGATCGCCTTCTACGGTTCCACCCCCGCCTACCGCCCGGTGCTGGAGGTGCACGGCTGGGGCGACCTCCAGGCCGACCTGAACCGGATGTCCAAGCAGGGCGAGTGGGAGGCCATGGGCGAACTCATCGACGACGAGATCCTCTCCACGTTCGCCGTGGTCGGCGAACAGGACGCCATCGCACAGGGGTTCCGCGACCGGTACGGCGACTGCATCGACCGGCTCAGCTTCTACTCCACGGGCTCCGAGGCCGGACCGGACTTCTGGGAACCGATCGTGGCGGACCTCGCCTCCTGAGTGCCCCTCCCCCCGGCAACCCATGCCGGGTAGGCGACACGTCTGACATCCGAACGTCGCCAAGCGTGCCATCCACCACCGTCGCGTACCCGGTCGCCGGGTAGGTTTCACCCATGGCCGGCCAGGAGGAGTTCGCATACGCCGACCTGCTCCCACTGCTCCGGGATCCGTACTCCACCACCACCTTCCGGAGGCTCACCGCCGATGGGGTGTCGGCCGTGGGAGGCCCAGGCGGGCGGACCTTCCTGGAGGTCGACTCCGAGGCGATCCGCCTGCTCACCGCCACGGCGATGCACGACATCTCCCACCTCCTGCGGACCAGCCACCTGGAGCAGCTGACAGCCATCCTGGATGACCCCGAGGCCTCCGCCAACGACAGTTTCGTGGCCTCCGAACTCCTCCAGAACGCCTGCATCGCAGCCGGCGGCGTGCTCCCCTCATGCCAGGACACGGGCACGGCCATCGTGTCGGCCAGGAAGGGCGACCTGGTACTCACCGGCGGCGACGACAGGGAAGCAATCTCCCGCGGCGTATACGACACCTTCCTGACGTCCAACCTGCGCTACTCGCAGTTGGCCCCGCTGGACATGTTCACCGAACGCAACACCGGGACGAACCTCCCCGCCCAGATCGAGATCGAGTCGGTGCCCGGCGATTCCTACAAGTTCCTGTTCATGGCCAAGGGCGGCGGCTCGGCCAACAAGAGCTTCCTCTTCCACGAGACGAAGGCCCTGCTCAACCCCGAGAGCCTGGCCCGGTTCCTGGACGAGAAGCTGCGGACGCTGGGCACCTCGGCCTGTCCGCCGTACCACCTGGCCGTCGTCATCGGCGGCACCTCGGCCGAGCACACCCTGCGGACCGCCAAGTACGCCTCGGCCCACTACCTCGACGACCTCCCCACCAGCGGTAGCCCGTCCGGCCACGGCTTCCGTGACCTCGAATGGGAGGCGGAGATCCTGGAGATGACACGTGGCTTCGGGATCGGGGCCCAGTTCGGTGGCAAGTACTTCTGCCACGACGTCCGGGTGGTCCGACTCCCCCGGCACGGCGCCTCCAACCCCGTGGGGATCGCCGTCTCGTGCTCCGCCGACCGGCAGGCCCTGGGGAAGATCAGCGCCGAGGGTGTCTTCCTGGAGCAGCTGGAGGAGGACCCGGCCCGGTTCCTTCCCGACGTGGTCGACGACGACCTCTCGTCCGCGGTGGTCCCCATCGACCTGGACCAGCCCATGGACGCCATCCGCAGCGAGCTGTCGAAGCATCCGGTGAAGACCCGGCTCTCGCTGACCGGGACCCTCGTGGTGGCCCGCGACATCGCCCACGCCAGGATCGCCGAGCTGCTCGATGCCGGAGAACCTATGCCCACCTACCTGCGGGACCATCCCGTCTACTACGCAGGTCCCGCCAAGACACCGGAGGGTCATGCCTCTGGATCGTTCGGGCCGACCACGGCGGGCCGGATGGACAGCTACGTAGAGCGCTTCCAGGCGGCCGGCGGGAGCCTCGTCATGTTGGCGAAGGGGAACCGTTCCCGACAGGTGACCGAGGCGTGTGCACGCCACGGCGGCTTCTACCTCGGGTCGATCGGTGGGCCGGCCGCCCGCCTGGCCCAGGACTCCATCCGTAGCGTCGAGGTCCTGGAGTACCCGGAGTTCGGCATGGAAGCCATCTGGCGCATCCGGGTGGAGGACTTCCCGGCGTTCATCGTGGTCGACGACAAGGGTGGGGACTTCTTCGACGAGGTCTCCACGGCGGTGAACCTGGGCTAGGTGCCCGGTTCCGACCTCCCGACGCCCGGTCAGGACCAACCAGCGCCATGGCTGTGGTCAGACGCAGTCGTTGGCCATGTGGCCGACCCCGGCAATGTGGGATTCGATACGTTGGCCGCGGCGCAGGCACCGGTCCTGGGCATCACCCACGCCGGCCGGCGTACCCGTGAACACCAGGTCGCCCGGCTCGAGCGTGCAGATGCCCGAGAGGTAGGCGACCAGCTGCCTCACCCCGACGATCATCTCACTGGTCCGACTGTCCTGTCGGACCTCACCATCCACCGAGCAGCCGAGGAGGAGGTCGTCCCTCTCCTCCAGCAGGTCGATGGACACGACGTTCGGACCGATGGGCCCGAACGTGTCGTAGCTCTTGCCGAGGCTGAACTGGGCTGGCTCCGAGGCTGTCTGGAGCGCCCGCTCCGAGATGTCCTGGCCCACGGTCACGCCGGCCACGGCATCCCACACGTCGGACTCGGCGAGGTGGCGGCACCGTCGACCCACCACGATCACCAGCTCCACCTCGTAGTCGGTGCGATCCCCGACCAACACGACGTCGTCGGCCGGACCCGCCAGGCAGGACGGGAACTTGGTGAAGATGACGGGGGCGGTCGACGGAGGCCGGCGCATCTCTTCGATGTGGGTCAGGTAGTTCATGCCGATGCCGAAGACCTTCCGGGGCCTGGGCACGGCCGGACCCAGGCCATCCAGGCCTACCGAGCCATCCGCCGCACCGGCGGGAATGCCCGCCACATCGGTCAGTGTGTGCAGGGCCGCCGGGTCGGCGAGGGCGTCCATCGGGTCGGCCAGTCGGCCTTCGGTCAGACGGCCAAGGTCCCACCAGCGGGCTGTGGCACCGTCGACTGCCGCTATCAGACCACCGTCCATGAGGACGGCCCTGCCGTCGCGGAGGTTTCCCAGTCGAAATGCCATAGGCCGCCAGTCTCGCCGGGATGTGCGGGATTCCCTCGCCGTCGAACCGTGCCCAGGGGTCCGGCAGGGGCTGACAACGCGACCCCCACGCGCCATGATGGGCTGGCACGACCCGGCGGTGATGGACCGGGGCCGACACATGAAGGAGGAGGCTTGGCCAAGCCACATGCCGTCTGTGAAGTCGAACTTCTCACCCTGGGACCGGTGAGGGTCGGTGATCGGGAACATGCGACAGGGAAGGTTCGTGCGCTGTGCGAGTTAGGACATGAGCCGGTGCTCACCGCCGTGGTCAAACTGAGGCTCCGCGAGGACAGTTCCGATTCGCTGCCCGCCATAGCGGAGGCCACGCTCGACCTGAACGGCGTGGCGATCCGGGCGCACGCCTCGGCCGACACGATGATCGAGGCCATCGACAGGCTCGAGGATCGCCTGGGACGACGGCTCCGACGACACCGCAAGCGCCTCCAGGACAGGCGACACCGCCCTGAGCCGGAGCCAGCCGCCAGCCATCCCGGATTCGCCTCGATCCCACCCGACGAACGCGAGGTGGTACGCCACAAGTCGCTCGCCATGCACCCCATGACGGTCGAGGAGGCGGCTGACGAGATGGACCTCCTGGACCATGGCTTCTACCTGTACTTGGACACCGACCACGACATCGACCGCGTCGTGTTCCACAACGGAGACGGCGCCATCCACGTCGTACCCGCCGTTGACGGTGAGGTCCTGCCCGGCGACACCCGCCCCCCGATCCATCCGACGCCCCTGGTCCTGAACCACCTTCCGTTGCTCGAGGCCGAGGTCCTCCTGGACGAAGGCGACGAACCGTTCGTGTTCTTCGCCGAACCCGACTCGGGTCGGGGCCAGGTGCTCTACCGGCGATTCGACGGCCACTACGGCCTGATCTCTCCGGCCATCTGACCGGGAGGTGAAGGTCGTCGGCATCTGCGGGGGCATTGGCGCTGGCAAGTCCACCGTCGCCGGGTTGCTTGCCGAACGGGGTGCGGTGGTGGTCGACGTCGACGCCCTGGGGCGCAGCGTCCTCACCCACGACGAGGTCCGACGTGCCGTGGTATCCGAGTTCGGCGACAGCGTGCTGGACGCCAACGGTGAGATAGACCGGGCGGCGCTGGCCCGCGAGGTGTTCTCCTGCGAGGGTCGCCTCACCGACCTGGAGGCGATCAGCCACCCCGCCATCGACCGCGAGATCGCACGGTGCATGGAGGCCCTGTCCGAAGACCCGCCGGACCTGCTGGTGCTGGACATGGCTGTGCTCGTAGAGAGCGACCTCGGAAAGTTGGCCGATGGGCGCGGTTACACCGAGGTGGTCGTAGTGGAGGCCAGGGCCGAGGTGCGACTGGAGCGGCTGGTCGCCAGGGGCATGGCTGTCGACGATGCCCGGTCGCGAATGGCCGCCCAGGCCACTGATGCGGACCGTCGCGCCGTGGCGGACCACGTCGTGGTCAACAACGCTGACGAGGCCGCCCTGGCGGAGCAGGTCGACGAACTGCTCTGCCTGCTGGTGGCCTGACGGACCCGGCTACCAGCGGAGGGCGCCGAGCACCGACACCGTGTACTCGGGTCGACTTATGACGAGGCCCGGTACGACCGGGCGGGCCTTGTTGAACTCGAGGCGGGAACCGTCCACGCCGTGAACGTCCAGCCCGGCCGCCATCGCCACCCCGGCCGGTGCACATGCATCCCACTCGTAGAGCCCTGACGGGTGCACGTACACGTCCGCCGATCCGGCCACCACGGCCATGGCCTTCACCCCTGCCGACCCACAGGACCGGACCACTCCCCCGATCGCCGCCGCGACCTCCTCGGCGTCCCCCCACTGTGACCGGCTGGTGATGACGACCGGACGGTCCCGTTCCGATGGGCGCGCTGCGGTGGACATCGCCGTCCCGTAGAGACGACGACTCGCCGGCAGGCACACTGCCGCCGCTGACGGCGAACCGTCCACCACGAGGGCTACGTGGACGGCCCACTCGATGCTCCCCGGTCGACCGAAGTCGTGGGTGCCGTCCAACGGATCCACGATCCAGACCCGGTCGGCGTCAACACGCCCGCCGTCATCGTGACCCTCCTCGGAAAGCAGGGCGTCGTGGGGTCGCAGCCCGGACAGGCGGTCGGCCAGGAGCCTGTGGGCCTGTCTGTCACCCACCTCCCGGAGCCGGTTGGGGGACCACCCCTCAGCCATCGCCCGGTCCCGGATCTCGAGCAGGAGGTCCCCGGCCTCGCCGGCCAGGAGTCCGGCGACCTCGTGATCCTGCATGCTGGTCCGACCCTAACCCGACCACCTCCGGCCAGCGGCCCCGCACCCTGACCGCCACGGCTCGCATCCCCGCTTGACTACCCTCTCAGTGGGCCTGTCACCGTTCGGCCCCCGAATACCACATCGGAGCACCCCATGGCCCACGGCCGCATCACCGGTTGGGCGACCCACCTCCCCGAGCGACGGCTCACCAACCACGACCTGGCCGAGTTCGTGGACACCACCGACGAGTGGATCAGGGAGCGCAGCGGGATCGCCGCCAGGCACGTCGACGGCAAGGTCACCGAGATGTCGACCATCGCCGGACGCGATGCCCTGGCCATGGCCGGTGTCGACCCGACCGACGTCGGCCTCCTACTCCTGGCCACCTGCAGCTCCGACCAGCAGTTTCCGGCCAGCGCATCGGTCGTCCAGCACAAGCTGGGGCTGAGGTGCGGAGCGATCGACATGAACGCTGCGTGCTCGGGCTTCGTGTACGGCCTGGTGACAGCCATGCAGTTCACCGAAGGCGGCGTGGACACGATCCTGCTCATCGGCAGCGACGCCCTCTCCAGCGTGGTCGACTGGACCGACCGCGGGACGTGCGTGCTGTTCGGGGACGGTGCAGGGGCCGTGGTGATCCAACGATCGGCCGACTCCCCGACCCTGCTCGGCTGGGACCTCATGTCGGACGGGTCAGCCGCCGGGATCCTCTCCTGCGAACATGGCGGCAAGATCTTCATGAACGGCAAGGAGGTGTTCCGCAGGGCCGTGCTTGCCATGGAGAGTGCGGCCCGCAACGCCATGGACCGGGCCGGCGTGACGATGGACGACATAACCCTCGTGGTGCCGCACCAGGCCAACATCAGGATCATCGACGCAGCCATGAAACGCCTGGACATTCCCCGCGAGAAGGCCGCAATGGTCCTCGAGAGGACCGGGAACACGTCGGCGGCATCCATCCCCTTGGCGCTGGTGGACGCCCTCGACGACGACCGGGTGGCGCCCGGAGACCTGATGCTCATGGTCGGCTTCGGAGCCGGGATGTCCTCTGCGGCGGCCGTCATCCGATGGGACCCACCGTCCTACTGACGGGCTGACGCCGCCGGGGCACCAACCGGCGCGGCGATACCCTCCCGGGGTGCTGACCGCCTCCGGACTGTCCCGATCCTTCGGGCCCCGAACCCTCTTCACGGATGCCTCCCTGCAGTTGGGGCCGGGCCGACGGATCGCCCTGGTGGGCGGAAACGGCACCGGCAAGACCACCCTGATCGAGACCATCGTCGGCCTGCAGGACGCGGACACCGGCGAGGTCCACCGCCCCCGGGACCTCCGGATCGGCTACCTGCCCCAGGAACTACCCACCGAGACCGGTAGGTCAGTCTTCGAACAGGTGATGCTGGGTGCCGGTCCCGTCACGGAACTGGCCCACCAGGTCGAGGCCCTGGGAATCAGGATCGGGGAGACCTCCGGGGCCGAGCAGGAACAGGCCCTGGCCGACTTCGGCGAGGCCCAGTCGCGCTTCGAGCAGATCGGCGGGTACGCCGTGGAGTCCGACGCCCACCGGATCCTCTCCGGGCTGGGATTCGACCCTGCGGACCACGGTCGGCCCATGGACGAGATGTCGGGAGGATGGCGCATGCGGGTGGCCCTCGCCCGCCTGCTGCTCTCGGCCCCGGACCTGCTCATCATGGACGAGCCCACCAACCACCTGGACGTGGACAGCGTGGCATGGCTGGAGCAGCACCTGGCCGCCTGGTCGGGCGGCCTGCTGTTCGTGAGCCACGATCGGGACTTCATCGACGCCGTCGCCAACCGCGTCATGGAACTCGCCGGCGGACGCCTGACCGAGTACGTCGGCGGCTTCGCCGACTTCGTGGTGGCACGCGAGGAGAAGTTGGTCCTCCAGCAGGCCATGGCCGCGCAGCAGTCGCGACAGGTGGCCCATACGGAGAGGTTCATCGAACGCTTCCGGTACAAGGCCACGAAGTCCCGGCAGGTCCAGAGCAGGATCAAGTCCCTCGAGAAGCTGGACAGGGTGGTGGTCGACCGGCCGAACGTTCCCGCTTCCCGGTTCGGATTCCCGAAGCCACGCCGCTCCTCACGCCTGGTGGCCGAGCTGGAAGGGGTAACGGCGGGATACGACGACTGCGACGGCGTGGAGCCCGAGATCGTGCTCCGGAACGTGACGTTCGATATCGAACGCGGACGCACGGTCGCACTGGTCGGCCCCAACGGCGCCGGCAAGACGACCCTCGTCCGCCTCCTCACAGGCGAGATGGCACCGTTGACCGGCCGCGTCACCCGTGGAACGAACGTGGACATGTCCCACTTCGACCAGCTCCAGGCCGAGATCCTGGATGACCGGCGCACGGTGCTCGAGGAGTTCAAGACCGTTTCGGGCATCGGGACCGACGGCCGCAATCTCCGGACCTACCTGGCATCGTTCGGCTTCCGCGGCGACGCCGTGGACCGGCGGGTCGGGGACCTCTCAGGTGGCGAACAGACCCGACTGGCGCTGGCCAAGACCCTCGCCGTGCCGGTGAACCTCCTGATCCTGGATGAGCCGACCAACCACCTGGACCTCCCCAGCTGCGACGTCCTGGAGGACGCGCTGGAGGCCTACCCGGGGACCGTGGTGCTGATCACCCACGACAGGCACCTCATCAGGTCGGTGGCCGACGTGCTGGTTGAGGTGAGGGACGGACGAGCCGTGTGGCACGAAGGTGTCCCGGACCGGATCCTCTACCCGACGCGGCCTGACGCCGCACCGGCACCCACGGTCCACAAGGCGGGCACCCGGCCTGCCGAAAGGGCAGGATCCGCGGCGAAGAAGCAGAAGAAGGGCAAGCCGAAGGACCCCGACCAGGGGATCCGGCGACGCCTCCAACGGGCCGAACGCGACTGGGAGGCCGCAGAGGCGGGCGTCCTGGAGGTACAGGACCGCCTGGCCGACCCGGACCTTTACCAGGACCCGGACCGGGCCGCCACAGTCGTGGCCGAGCACGAGGCGGCGAAGGACGCCGCAGCCCGTTTGATGGCCGAGTGGGAGCGCCTCAGCACCCGACTCGGCGGCTGACGCCCCGGCACCGTGCCGCCGGTACGGTCGCCTGCCATGAGGATCCTGGTCACCAACGACGACGGCATCGACTCCGACGGCCTCCACGAGCTGGCGCGGGCCCTCGTGGACCTGGGCGACGTCACGGTGGTGGCCCCCGACGCCGAGTACTCGGGTGCCGGGGCCTCACTGGGCGCCATGCACCTCATCCGACCCGAGGTCCACGACGCCCACATTGACGGTGTGGACCGGGCGTGGTCGGTCAGCGGACCACCCGGCCTCTGCGTCATCTACAGCCGCCTCGGCCTCTTCGGCGACCCGTTCGACCTGGTCGTGGCCGGAATCAACCCGGGGATGAACGTCGGCCGATCCGTGTACCACTCAGGCACCGTGGGCGCCGCCCTCACCGCACGCAACGGGAAGATCACCGGCATCGCCGTCAGCCAGGCAGTCACCGGCTGGGGAGTCGAGGGCCAGGGAGCCGACGAGGTCCTGATCGACCAACGGTGGTCGACTGCCGCAACCGTGGCGAATGCCGTCGTCGCCGGGGTCCTAGCCGCCCCGCCGTCGACTCCGTCGGTCCTGAACGTGAACGTGCCCAACCTTGCGGTGGACGAACTGAAGGGCTGGCGCCACACCGTGACCGGCTCGGCACCACCACGGAGCCTGACAACCTCGGGCCTGGTTCCAAAGGAAGGCCATGCGGGCACCTACCGGGTGGAGATGGACTGGGACGAGCCCGGCGACCTGCCACCGGAGACCGACGGCGGAGCCGTGATGGCCGGCTACGTCAGCCTCTCCTGGCTGAACCGCCTGCAAGACGAGCCTCCCCCGGAGGGCGACCCGGCCGCCGAGGGCCTGGCCCGCCTCCTGGGCTGATGGTCGCTCGCCGCTGCGGGCCCGACCTGTGAACTCCACCGCACCCGTCTGGTACGTGGCCTACGGCTCGAACCTGCTGACCGCCCGCTTCCTCGCGTACATAACCGGTTGCGGCGACGACACCGTCTGGGGCGCCCACCGCGGCAGCGCCGACGCCACCCTGCCGACGGGCGACCGACGGGTAGTAGTCCCGCACCCGGTGTACTTCGGGGGCCACTCCCGACGCTGGGACGGCGCCTGCTGCTTCTGCCCCGCCGAACCCCCGTCGGAGGAACGGCTACCGGTGGTCGGACGGGCCTGGTTGGTCACATGGAACCAGCTGGCCGACATCGTTGCCCAGGAGAACGGCCTCCCGACCTCGGCGGCCTCGCTCCCCGACAGGGTGCCCGGTCCCGGCGACTCCGTTCGGGTGCTCGACGGCGTCATCGACCTGCTCCTCGGCATGGAAGCCATCGACGGATACCCCGCGTGCACCCTGGCCTCCAGCCGGCTGCCGCCGGCAGCACCACCCAGCTCCTCCTACCGTCTGGTCCTGGCCGCCGGTATGGCGGAAATGGGACTGTCCGACGAGGTGGCGGAGCGCCACCTGCTGGACCTGGACCTGACCAACTGAGCTTCTCGACCTGACCAGGCCATCCGGGCTGCATGCCCGGTACGCGCCACCTGCCCGGGCATGTCCGATCGGCGCTCGGGCCGGGACCGCCTAGATCGTTATCAGGCCCCCATTGGGCGACAACCACTGGCCGGTGGTGAACGAACTCTCGTCCGACGCCAGGTAGAGGGCGGTGGCGGCGATCTCCTCAGCCGTCCCCTTCCTCCCCAACGGCGTCATCATGACAAGCGGCGCCAGCAGAGCCTCGTCCACGCTGGCGGTCATCGGAGTGTCGATCACCCCGGGTGCGATGGCGTTGATGCGAATGCCCATTGCCCCCAGCTCCCTGCAGGCCGCCTTCGTGAATCCCAGGATCGCGCCCTTAGCTGAGGCGTAGTGGAGCGGTCCCCACCCGGCCAGTCCGGCGATGCTGGACAGCGTGATGACCGAGCCACCCCGGTCCATGAGCTTCACCGCCTCGCGGGTGCACAGGAAGGTGCCACCGACATGGATGGCCAGCATCCGGATGAAGGCACCGTGGTCCATGAGCGAGATCTGCGGGCCCTCGCCGGCCAGCATCTCGTCGAAGCCGTCGCCCGGGAGTCGATCCACGCCGGCGTTGTTGACCTGGATGTCGAGCTGTCCGTAGGCACCGTAGATCTCCGCAAAGACCGCGCCCATCGCCTCCTCATCGGACACGTCACCGGCGAACGCCCGGTGTCCGTCACCATTCAGGAGGTTCAGGGTCTCGTCGGCAGCCTCCCAGCGGAGGTCCTGGGCGGCCACCGTGGCCCCCTCTTCGGCGAACCGGATCGCCATGGCCCTACCCAGGCCGGAACCGGCACCGGTGATGCAGGCGATCCTTCCCTCTAGACGTCCCGTCATGGATGCTCCCTACTCACCCGGGATGGCAGGCGCAGGCCCCACCGCAACCGCCCATCGGAGCAGCAGAACGGTTCGGCCCGGAGCCGCCCACGGCAGCGAACACCGAGAGCACGCGACGCGCTCCATCGTGCCCGTCCGGACAGGCTGCTGGGTCCGACGACTCAGCCATCGGACGTCGCCGCTCGAAGACCGCCTCGCACACACCGCATCGGTAGTCATAGGTCGGCACAGCGGCGAGTGTAGGACTACCCAACCTGTGGGGGCACACTGAGGCCGTGAACGTGGTCGTCATCCACCAGAGTCGCACCGGCAACACCCGGCGGGCGGCCGAGTTGATCGGCGGAGCCGTCGCAGCGACCGGAGCCACGGTCGCCGTGCGACCGGTCGGCAACCTCGACTACGCGGAACTGGCCCTGGCCGACCTCGTGTTCGTCGGCACCTGGGTCGACGGGCTGGTCCTCTTCGGCCACCGGCCGGGCGACGCCGGGAAGGTCTCACAGATCCCCCCGCTATGGGACAAGAAGGTGGTCGCCTTCATGACGCACGCCCTGAACCCCGGCAACGCTGCCGACAAGCTGGCCGGCCTGCTCAGCGGAAACGGCGCCGAGGTCGTAGCTGCCCGTTCCCTGAATCGTCGTCGCCTCGAGGTCGAGGCACCGGCGTTCGTCGCCGAGGTGCTGGCCGCCGTGGGTGCCGCTACCTGAGCCACCCGCTCCACGGCCGCTGGAACCGACGGCAGCCAGGCCGGCTAGCACCGGGCCGATTCCCTCGCCTGCAGGCATCAGTCCTACCGCCGGTGGCGGCTCTCCTCAGACCCGGCGTCGTGGTGGGCGGGTCGACCTGATCCCGTCCACGGTGAAGACGGCGAGTCCCACCCAAGCCAGGGCGAAGCCGACAAGGCGACCGACGTCGAATGCCTCACCGAACGCCAGGACGCCCAGCAGGAAGTTGATCGACGGTGACAGGTACTGCAGGACGCCGATGACCGCCAACGGCACGCGCCGGACGCCCCCGGCGAAGAAGAGCAGGGGTACCGCGGTGAAGGCCCCACTGGCCACCAGGATCAGTGCCTCGACGGGGGTGCCTGATATCAGGGCCTCGTGGCCGCCGGCCGTCCGGAACGCCAGGAACCCGAGGGTCACCGGCAGCATCACCGACAGCTCGATGGCAAGCATGTCCAGCGGTGGCATGTCCACCTTCTTCTTGATGAGCCCATAGCTGCCGAAGGTCGCAGCCAGGCACAGCGAAACCCAGGGCAGGCGCCCCATGTCGATGGTCAACCACACCACGCTGGCAACACCGAATGACACGGCGAGCCACTGGCCACGCCGCAGGCGTTCGCCGATGACGAGCACGCCCAGCAGGATGCTGACGAGCGGGGTGATGAAGTAGCCGAGGCTCCCCTCCAGGACCCTCTCGTTGTTGACGGCCCACAACCAGACCAACCAGTTCGAGCCGAGCAGGACCCCGGCCAGAGCCTCCAGGCCGAGGATCCTGGGTGAGCGTGCAGCCTCCCTGACCTCCCGCCAGGACCGGCGCGCCAGGTGCACGACGGACATGGCCACAAACGTCCAGCAAACCCTGTGCGCCAACACGTCCACCGCCGGAATGGCCGCTACGCCACGCCAGAAGGCCGGCGAAACGCCCCACATGACCTGCGAGGCCAGAATGAACAAGAGTCCCCGACGCACCGGCGGAGTCTCGCCGCCCGAGGATCATCCTCCACTACATTTTGCCGGATGCGGATCGGGCTGCTGCGCTGCGACGAGATCTTCGAGGGCCTACGCCCGCGCTACGAGGGTTACCAGAAACTCTTCACCGACCTCTTCTCGGCAGTCCGACCCGGTGTAGAACTCGTCGACTACCCGGTCATGGAGGGCACGTTCCCGTCAGCACCTGACGAACAGGACGGCTGGCTGATCACCGGATCTGCACGCGGCGCCTACGAGGACGAGCCGTGGATCCACGACCTGCTGGACCTGGTGCGGGACCTCGACTCCGCCAGGGCCCCGACGGTGGGCGTCTGCTTCGGTCACCAGGTCATCGCCGAGGCACTCGGAGGCAGGGTCGAGCGCGTACAGACATTGGGCATAGGCAACCGGGCGGTTCACGTGGACCAGCGCGAGGGCTGGATGACCCCGGGGCACGACACTGTCGGGATCTTCCACTGCCACCACGACCAGGTGCTCGACCTGCCGCGCAGCGCCCGCCGCATCGCCTCGTCGGCCCACTGTCCGGTGGCCGCCCTGGCCGTGGGCGACCATCTCCTCGGCATCCAGGCCCACCCGGAGTTCGACGCCACCTACGCAGAGGTCCTCTACCGGGGCAGGTACTCGTCGTCCGGTGCACCAGGCGTGCTGGACGATGCACTGGCGACGATCGACGCGCCGCTCCACCGGGTGGAGGTGGCGGAGTGGATGCTCCGGTTCCTGCGCGGCGACACGGTCCAGTCGGCCAGCCGGGTCGACTAGACCCGGTCCACCACCTCTACCGGTCGGGTCACCACGAAGGCGAGGGCGGCCATGACCACTCCCAGACCCACCGCCTGGAGGCCGCCGATGCGCTCGCCCACCAGCCACCACGCGTAGAGCGGCGCCACGGCCGTGAAGAGCAGGTTGATGAGGCTCATCATGGTCAGGGTCGTATGGCCGTGGGCGTAGTTGGTGAGCAGGTGGCCGGTTCCCGGCAGGGCCGCCATGGCGACGATCAGGAACCAGTCGTCACTTCCCGGTAGTGCCACACCGCCCTCCATCACCAACGCGAACGGCAGCACGGCCACGAGGGCCACGAGGGTGAGGGCAAGTTGGTAGTTGGCCGAGGCGATGGTCTCCCGGGCGCGCTTGCTCACCACGTAGTAGGCGGAGAACAGGAGCATCATCACGAGGGCCAGCAGGTCACCCTGTCTGGTGGCCACATCGCTGGCACCCGAGGAGTACATGGCCAGCACCACGCCGCCGAACGCCACCACCGACCACCCGTAGATGGCACGATCCGGGCGCTCCCCGAACATGGGTCCTGCCACGGCCAGCAGGACCACGGGCTGCAACGATGCTATGACCACGGCGTTGGCGGCGCTCGTACGCCGCATGGCGAAGATGAAGAACACCAGGTTGACGCCGAACAGGAGGCCGCCCAACATCGAACGCCGGATGTCGTGGAGGCTGAGGCGCTTCCCCGAGGCGAGGAGCACTATCCCGTACAGCAGGGCCGCCACGGCCAGGCGCCAGAACACGAAGGCGATCTCATCCATCGACACCTTCTTGACGATGCTCGGACCGAGCGCCAAGAAGCCGACGGCACTGATCGCCGCTGCACGGCCCCGCGCCGCCTGAACCTGCACTGGTCCACCCTGCCACCCCCGGAGCAGCAGACCGGTGTCGGAACCTTCGTGGCCCGGCGGCAAGACCCTCACAGACCGGCGACAGAACCTCGGCAGCGACCCGTCGGAAGTCCGACCGCTGTAGGGCCGACCCGGCCCGGACAGGCAGCGACCAGGCTCAGTCCCTTCCCGTCCGGCCCCCTACCGCCTCGTCCTGTGCGGCCTGCAGGGCGGAAGCCAGGCCCTCCGTCCAGGCCCGCAGGGCACTTCGTGAGGCCTTCGGCTCCGGCGGCGGGATGGCCGGCCCGACGACCATCCGGACCTTCGCAGGCCGTGGCAGCCGTGCCCCGGTCGGCATCGCATGGCCGGTACCGGCTATGCCCACGGGCACGACCCTGGATCCCGTCCTTGCAGCCAACCACGCCGTCCCGTCGAACAACTCGGCCACCCGGTCACCTTCGTGCCGCGTCCCCTCCGGAAAGACGAGGAGCAGATTTTCCTCGGCCAGCAGTTCCCGGGCGATGCGCATCGATTCCCGGTCGGCCGAGTCCCGACGCACCGGGAAGGCCCCCAGGGAGGCGAGCAGCCACGCCATCGGCGCTGCCTTGAACAGGCTCTCCTTGGCCAGGGCCCGAAGGCGCCGACGCGTCAACGGCGAGAGCATCAGGGAGTCCAGATTGGAGCGGTGGACAGGGGCCAGGATCACCGGTCCATCCGGTGGGATGTGCTCCCGGCCGCTGACCCGGGTCCGCAAGTAGGGCCAGAGCAGGCACCGGACGAGAGACCGGACGGTCAGGTATACGGGGCCCGCCGTCCAGGCCACGTTGGTGTGCCGCGCACGGTCCTGACTGTCCGAATCCATGGTCCCTCCGGAACCCGTCTGGACGACTCAGCCAGACCTCTCAGCGACGCGCTATACGGGCGCTGAGAACGTCGCGCAGGCTGACCATGCCGAGCAGCTCACCGTCGAGGACCACCGGTAGGTGTCGGAAGCCGCGGCTCAGCATCAGAGATACCGCCTCCTCGGTGTCAAGGTCCGGTAGCGCTGTATCAGGCTCGGGAGTCATCCACCGCTCAACCGGAGCGGCCCGGAGGTCGTCTTCCGCTGCAGCGGCGCGCAGCACGTCACGTTCGGTGAGGATCCCCAGCAGCATCCGACCCTGGACGATGACCACCGACCCGAATCCCCCGCGCACCATCACCTTGGCGGCATCACCAACCGAGGCTTCGGACGAGAGGGTGACCACGTCGGGCGTCATGACATCGGCGAGGGCGACCATCAACCGCTTCCCCCCACCTCGTCGACATCGCGGTCCAGTCTCTCACTGGCCGGTGCCTCGAGGTCGCGGTTCAGGGTGCGCCAGAGGTTGCCGGCCCACACGCTGGTGTGTGGCCAGTCACGCCAGAACGCCTGTAGGACAACCGGGTCCAACTGCTCAGCCGCCTCAGCGGGCGTACAGGAACCAGCCAACTCATCAAGCGCGTCGATCACGCCGAGTAGTTGTTCAGATCGGTTGTCAGCCATGGTCCTCCCTACCTTCAGTACTCCGATCATCCCCCGAATCCGGCGAATCGGCAAACGGGCCGGCTGGACCGTCGGTAGGTGCACCGGCCGACCCTCCAACTTCATCGACCTCGCGGTCGAGTAGGGCGAAGGCCCCCCGGCGGCCGGTCACGGCCACATCCAGCCAGAGCGCCAGCCCCGCTCCCAGGACGACCCACCGCAACCCAACCAGGTCACCGATGACCCCGAACGCCAGCCCACCGATCGGGATCCCGCTCAGGATCGCCACCAGGAACACCGACATCACCCGGCCCCGGAACTCCTCGTCCACCCGAAGCTGGAGGGAGGTACTCAGCGTGGTGCCGTGGAGCATGTGGGCACCACCCATCAGGAGGTAGCCGAACATCCCGACGCCCAACCATGACGACGAAGCCACGACCAGCAGGCCCGCCCCGTAGAGGAGGATGGAGCGGCGCTCCAGGACCGCACGGGACATGCGCCCGCCCCGGCCACTGATGAAGGCGCTCGCCAGCAGGGCTCCCACACCGAGGCTCGTGGACAGAACCCCCAGCCCACCACCGCCCCTCCCGAACAGGTCATCGGCGACACCGGCGGCCAACGCGAAGGCGAACACCGCTCCGAGACCCGCCACGCTGAACGCCAGACGGAAGGCGACGCGCATCTCAGGCCTCGCCCGGACGTACGCCAGACCCTCGCGGAACTGGTCGCCGAGGGACCCGTCGGCCCCGGAGGGCGCCCACGTCGTACGCACGGTTGCGAGGATGCCCAGGCCCACCACGTAGAGGCCCAGCGAAACGACGAAGGCGAGGCCCGGCCCATGGAAGGCGAGGGTCACCGCCGCAATGGCGGGACCCACCGACCGCCCCACCGTGAAGGTGATCGACACCATCCGAACAGCTGCGACCAGCGATTCCCGGGGCACCAGCACCGCCGCCATGGACTGGATCGGTGCCCACTGGAACGAAGCCGCCGAGCCGCCTACGAAGTTCAGGAGGAGGATGCGCCACGGGGTCAACCCGCCGGTCGCGTAAAGGCCGACGACGACCGACATGACCAGCACCTGGAGGGACAGGCCGACGAGCAGCAGCATGCGACGGTCCATCCGATCGGCCAGCGTGCCTGAGAGAGGGGTACCGACCACGGCCGGGATGAGCGCCACGAATGACGAGGCCCCCACCCACGTGTTCGAGTCGGTGAGCTGGTTCACCAGGAAGGGCGTGGCCAGGCCACCCAGGAACTGGGCGGTCCCGCAGAGGGCCTGGCCTGCGGCGAAGCGGGCGAAGGCCGGATGGCGTAGGGAACTGAACGGGCTGGCGCCGGTTGCCGGTCCGGCCCGATCCGGATCTCCCGGCCCGGCCGATCTGGCCGAGCCGCTCACCGGGTCAAGAACAACTGGAACTCGACGATGCCGTGGTCCTCGACCGAAACCACGATCGACGCACCGGGAGCCTCGACGGCGTGGTCGGAGAACACGATCGGGAACGAACCGACCACCGTGACCACGTCACCGACCAGGGTCGCAGCCATGGTCACCTCGACCGGGCCGGCCATTCCGTTGATTGTGACCGTGCCGGCCACAACAGCCTCGACCGATACCCCGTCGCCATCCAGGTCCCCGAGGGCGAAAGGTCCGACGAGGGTGAAGATCGCCGTCGGATGGTCGTCCGTGTGGAGTGCGCTACCGACCCTTCCGTCCCGGTACACCTTGTCGGACCGCAGGCCGCGCAGGTCCGCCCTCACCTCTACCGCCAGGAGGGCGTCGCCGGAGAGTTCCACGGACCCGGCCACCAGGGGTGTGCGCCCAACCGCCGTGTTGGATCCGATTCCGTTGCCCAAGACCTCCTCGACCCGATAGCCGACCCAGGTCGAGGTGAAGTCGCTGAACGAGCCGATGCTCGTATCCACCGCCCAGGTTCCCGCCGGGCCGACAACCGGCAGGGCCGTGGTGGAGGCAGCGGAGGTTGTCGACGTCGTGGCGTCGTAAGCAGGCGCTGTCGTCGACGTCGCGGTGCTGGAAGCGGGAGCAGCGGTGGTGGCGCCCGTGGAACCGGTCTGGGCCACGCTGGCGGTCTCTACCGCCGATGCCAGGTCGGGGGCGGGTGGGGCGTCGGATCGGAGCACGAACCACCAGCCGACGACGACCACCGCCACAACACCGAGAACCATCCGGGCCAGCCGTCGCCTGTTCATCCTCCGACCCTAGGTCCCGCCTCCCGATCGGTCCCTGTCGCGCCCCGACTCCTAAGGTCGGGTGCGATGAAGTTCGGAATCTTCTACGAGCACCAACTGCCCCGCCCATGGTCCGACGGCGACGAACACCGGCTCCTCAAGGACGCCCTGGACCAGGTCGAGCTGGCCGACCGACTCGGCTACGACTACGTGTGGGAGGTCGAACACCACTTCCTCGAGGAGTACAGCCACAGTTCCGCACCGGAGGTGTTCCTGGCCGCTGCCAGCCAGCGCACGCAGAGGATCCGGCTGGGACACGGCATCACCCTCCTGCCCAGCGCCTACAACCACACGGCCCGGGTCGTCGAGCGCATCAACACGCTGGACATCCTGTCCGACGGCCGGGTCGACTTCGGCTCAGGCGAGTCGTCATCCAACGCCGAGCTGGACGGCTTCGCCATAGACCGGACCACCAAGCGGGAGCAGTGGCTGGACCACATCGAGGCCGCCACCCGGATGATGGTCGAGGAACCGTTCACCGGATGGGACGGCCCGTGGCTCCAGATGCCTCCCCGCAACGTGGTACCCAAGCCGTACCAACGCCCGCATCCACCGCTATGGGTGGCCTGCAGCCAGCGCGAGACCATCCACCTGGCCGCCCAGAAGGGAATGGGCGCCCTCACCTTCGCCTTCGTGGAACCCGGCGAGGCCGAACAGTGGGTGGGCGAGTACCACGACATCATCGCCTCCGAGGCCTGCGTGCCTGCCGGATTCGCCGTCAACCCCAACATCGCCTGCGTGCTGCCGTTCATGTGCCACGAGGACGAGGAGACGGCCCTGGAGCGCGGCATCGACGGTGCCCACTTCTTCGGCTATTCCCTCGGCCACTTCTACGGTTTCGGCGACCACCGTCCTGGGACAACCGACATCTGGGCTGAGTTCCAGGAGAACCGCAGCGCCTTCGGGTTCGACCGGAAGACGGCTTCCCAGACGGCGGTCAGCCTGAGGGCACGGATGGAGGGTGAGGGGCTGCTCTCGCTGAGGGGGGCCATAGGCACGCCGGACCAGATCCGCCAACTGCTCCGGGAGTACGAGGCAGCCGGCATCGACCAGGTGATCTTCGTGAGCCAGGCGGGACGCAATCGGCACGAGCACATCTGCGAGTCGATGGAGCTCTTCGCCCGCGAGGTCATGGGTGAGTTCGCCGAACGGGACCCGGCCCACGTGGTGGCCAGGGACGAACGACTGACCGGCGCCGTGTCTGCGGCCCTGGCTCGACGCGAGGGCCCACGGACGATGGACCCGAACTACCGGATTCCTCCACCTACCGTCCAGCCATGACCCGGCGGTCAGCAGCAATCACAGTTGCGACCGTGGTGCTGATGTCTGCCTGTGCCGGACAGGACGCCCTCGAGCCAGTGGGCGCACCTACGAACAACTCCGGGACCGCCGCCCAGCCGACCACCGCCCCCACGACCACTACCACCCCGCCGACCACCGCCCCCACGACCACTACCACCCAGC
>CAJWFS010000006.1 GCA_913030665.1 uncultured Acidimicrobiaceae bacterium | reverse complement strand
ACCGCCACGTCCAGTCGCGACGGATCGCGATGGTTACCTGGGAGCCGCGACGGACGTGGCCCAACCGGGCGGCGCCACCGACTGAGACAAGGGCCACGCAGGGCGCACCGGTGACGGGGTGCTCGATCACTCCGCAGTTGGCGACGCTGGACAGGACGCGTCCGTCGGCTTGTGTTGTGCTGACTGTGGCGAGACCATTCTCCTTAGCCAGGTAGGCCCTGACTTCCTCGATGTCCATGACTCGACGGTAGTTCGCGACGGCTCACGCTTCCCTGAACTGGTTTGGCCGAACCGGTTCCTGGAGGGGGCAACACTCCGAAGGGGTTTGAACCCGGAGCCTTCCCAGTTGCCTGTTCGTTCTCGAGCGGACCTTCACCCAGGCAGGAAGGCGCCGACGGTTTCCACATGGGACGTTCCGGGGAACAGGTCGACCACCGTCATGCGGTCGAGTCGTAGCCCGGCGCCAGCAAGTAGGCCCGCATCCCGGGCGAAAGACCCGGGGTCGCAGCCGACCAGCACGAACAGTTCCGGGTCGCACGCGGTGAGGACCTCCACGCCGCGCTGGCCCAGGCCTTCGCGGGCCGGATCAGCAACCACGAGCGATGCCCGTACCGCCTTCCAGTTCTCGACCGCCGACCCGACGATCTTCACCCGATCTGCGTCGAGGTTGATACGGGCGTCGGCGAGCGAGTCCCTGCCGCGCTCGACTGCGTGGACGTCCCGACCCTGCCCGATTGTGCCGGCGAAGATTCCGATCCCGGCGTAGGCATCGACCATCGGGCCGTTGGCACCCAGGTCGTCGACCATCCCGCCGACCACTTCCACGAGAGCGTCCACGCCGGCCGGACGGTTCTGAAAGAACGAACGGGCCGAGATCCGCCAGCGGCGACCAGCAGCCTCTTCGTGTATCCATGCTCGCCGGCCTGCGTCCAACTCGTCAGTGCTGACGACCAGGACGTCGTCGGGGACGGTTACTTCGGGGGCCGGACCATCTACAAGGACGAGGCGTTCACCGGTACGGCTGCCGACCCGAATGGTGATCTCCGTGGCTTCGCCGTACCGACCTTCAAGCAAGAGCTGCTCTGCTGCGGGATCTACCGCCCCACAGGACTCCGGGAGCACGACTTCATGGGATCCGCCTACCCGGTAGCCGGCCTTGCCGTTCAACACCGCAGAACGAACCGTTGTACGTCCTCCGTCGTCCTCGAGGGTCCTGAGAACCGGCTCTGGTGCGGCCACGTCAGACCGTCCCAGTTGCTCGATCACTATTGAGGCCTTCATTGTTAGCTGGTACTCGGGTGCCACGTGAAGGAGGTCACAACCGCCGCAACCGGCGAGACGGTGGATGCACGAGACGGGGACACGTAGCGGGGACGGATCCAGCACCTTGACGATCCGCGCCCTCGACCAGCGCTTCTCAACACGTACCAACTCGACGTTCACTGTCTCGCCCGGGAGTGCCCCTTCGACGAATACGACCCTGCCGGTTGAATCTCGGGCGATGCCGGCGCAGTCCCGGGCCGTAGCAGTGATCTGGAGATCCACGAGGTGACGGTAATCGCTTGATCCGGAACTAGGCGGAGGCTCCGTTCGGAATGATGCGTGTAGCCAATCTCGCCATTGTGCCTCTGATCGTCATCGCCGAACTGATGGCGACCTACCAGTCGTCTCAGTTCTTGTCGGCGGACAGTTGTCTGGCGACGACAGTTGAACCTATGGCCGCTGCAGCGGCCAGGAACAAGGGGATCCGGTAGGAGCCGGTCATTTCGAATAGGTGGCCGGCCCCGACGGGCCCGACCAAACCAGCGGTACCCCAGGCGGTGAAGACACGGCCGTAGGCCTGGGGGTAACCGTCCTGACCGAATCTCTGGGCGACGGCGAGCGGGTAGATGGCTATTAGCGCTCCGTACGTGAAGGCGATTCCGGATACGGCGACCACCAATACGACACCATGAGACGCCATGGCAGCGACGACGAGCACGGCGGCCGACCCGAGCGGAAGCAGGCGTAGCAGACGATCTGTCGCTGTCCGGTCGGCGACAAGCGCGATCCATACGCCTCCCGAAGCGCTCGCCAGCCCGGCGGCCACGACAGCGGCGCCACCTGGACCACCGGCATCGTCGACGATGGCAGCGGCATGCCCGAGTGCCATCAGACCGGCGAGCACGGCAAGCAGGTAGGCCGTCCAGAGGGGCGCGAGCATTCGGAGATTCACGCACGAAAGGCCTGCCGACGATCCATGGGTCGGAGAGCCGCCGTTGGCGAGCAGGACAGATGCGATGATCCCGGTCACAGCAATGGCGAGGGCGAGCCAGCGAAGGGCACTGGTAGCGCCGCTCGCGGCGACATGCCTGTCGAGGACCAGGGCGGTGGATGCGCCACCGAGGGCGTAGGCCGCAGTGACAAGGCCGAGTGCGAATCCGCGACGGTCCTGGTTTGACTCGGAGGCCCGCTGGAGTGAGAAGGCGTAGCCAAGGCCGTTGAAGGCACCGAACACGACGCCGTACCCAAGGACAACGCCCGTCAGGGAGTTGGCTGACGCAGCAAGCAGCAGTCCGATGGTGGCGCCCCCTGAAGCGATCAGGGCAACCAGGGGGCCTGGCACTACCCGGAACAATGGGTGGCTGACCAACACCACGACGGTGAGGCTGGCCAGGGCCACGGAGTAGGGGGTACCCACCTCGCCGCGTCCTACGCCGAGGTCGGATTCGAAGGACTCGATGAACAGGCTGTACGCGTGGATGCTTCCGAGAGCACCGCTCAGGAGCACGCATCCCGCGAGCGAGCGGGTCGGCGGTCGCATGGCCGGCGACCCTACGCCGTGTGTCGGTGTCGGACGGCGCCGAAGGTGACCTCGGTGCCGTCATTGAAACCGGCTGACCATCGCGCGACCGCCGAACTTCGGACTAGATCTTGCTGGTCCGGTGGCCAGTAGCTACTTTGTCTCGACGAACTCCCGGTCCGGTGCATCGAAGGCCATGACGCCGTCGTCGATGGCCGCACGGCGAATCATTTTCACGTCACGGGCGTAGTCCTGGGTGTTCAGCCACGGGGTCCGGTCGCCCTGACGGGGCAGCAGGTGCATGGACCGTTTCATATAGCCGGCCGGGAAGTCGTCTATCCAGGGGCGTTCCGGCATGTCGGCGTCCGAAGGGCGGAGCAGTGGCACGCAGCGGGTTGCACCGGCCTTCGCCATGTGCTTCAGGAGCCGACAGACGTACTCGGACGTGAGGTCCGCTTTCAGGGTCCACGAGGCGTTGACGTAACCGAACGATGCCACGAGGTTGGGAACGCCGGAGTAGGCGAGACCCCTGTAGGTCCAGGTCCGGGCGAAGTCGACCGGCTCGCCGTCCACCACGAAGTTCATCTCCCCGAGGGTGACCAGGTTCAGGCCGGTCGCCGTCACGATGATGTCAGCTTCCAGCTCCTCTCCCGACTGGAGGCGGATTCCGGTCTCGGTGAAGGTGTCGATGTGGTCGGTCACCACCGATGCCTTCCCGGAGCGGATCGCCTTGAACAGGTCTCCGTCCGGGATGAGGCAGAGGCGCTGGTCCCATGGGTTGTATGTGGGAGTGAAGTGGGTGTCCACGTCGTAGTCGGGTCCCAGACCCGCCCGCACACCGCCGATGAGGAGCTCTTTGATCTTCTCGGGCTGGGTTCGGGTCTTGCGGTAGACGAGACCCTGCCGGAGGACGTTCTTCTTCCGGGTGATTGCGTAGGCGAGCCTGTCGGGCAGGAGGCGACGGAGGTAGTTGGCGAAGGCGTCCCGGGATGGCCGGGCCACCACGTAGGTGGGGGAGCGTTGGAGCATCGTTATGTGCGCCACATCATCGGCGATTGCTGGGATGAGGGTCATGGCCGTCGCACCCGACCCGATCACGACCACCCTCTTTCCGCCGCAGTCCAGGTCTTCAGGCCATTCCTGGGGATGTATGACCGTCCCCCCATAGCGATCCCGGCCCTTGAAGTCCGGCGTGTATCCCTCGCGGTAGCTGTAGTACCCGGAGCACATGTACAGAAACCCGCAGGTCATCGTGACCGTCTGCTCGACCCCGGTGCCAAGGACGGTGCGGCTGGCCGTGACAGTCCATTGGGAGTTGTCGCTCGACCACTCGGCCCTGGAGACCCTGTGCCCGAAGCGGATGTGACGTTCCAGGTCGTGTTCGGTGACCGTTTCGCGCAGGTAGTCCAGGATGACCGGGCCGTCTGCGATCGACTTCTCGTGTTTCCACGGCTTGAAGCGGAAACCAAGGGTGTGCATGTCGCTGTCGGATCGGACGCCCGGGTACCGGAACAGGTCCCAGGTGCCGCCGATGTCCGGCCGGCCCTCGAGCAGGGCGAAGGTCGTACCCGGGCGACGTTCCTGCAGGTGGACGGCGCCGCCGATGCCGGATATCCCGGCGCCTACGATCAGGACGTCGACGTGTTCCGGGGAGGGGCCTGCCATTCACCGGACCCTAGGAAGGCGGGGCGTCGACTGCTAATCGTCCAGGCCACCGGCGACGATCCTGGTTCGTGCCTCGTGCAGGCCGGTTGCCCGGGTCGACCGCCTGCCGGCTCGGATCTTCTCAGCACGGGCCGGTCCGCCGTAGCCTTGATCTCGTGAGCGCCCCGACAACCACGCTGCCACCTGAGCTGCGCCTCACCCACCTTCGTCAACTGGAGGCCGAGGCCATCCACATCATGCGCGAGGTGGTCGCCCAGTTCGAGCGACCGGTGATGATGTACTCCATCGGCAAGGACTCAACGGTCCTCCTGCACCTGGCCCGCAAGGCCTTCTTCCCCGGGAAAATTCCATTTCCCTTGCTCCACGTGGACACCACCTGGAAGTTCCGGGAGATGATCGAGTTCCGCGACCGTACGGTCGCCGACCTGGGCATAGACCTGATCGTGCACTCCAACCCGGATGGAATGGCGGCCGGAATCAACCCCTTCGACCACGGTTCCAAGAACTACACGGACATCATGAAGACTCAGGCCCTCAAGCAGGCGTTGGAGGCCGGTTGCTTTGATGCAGCGTTCGGTGGTGCACGCCGCGACGAGGAGAAGTCCCGGGCCAAGGAGCGGATCTTCAGCTTCAGGGACCGGTACCACCGCTGGGATCCGAAGAACCAACGTCCGGAGCTCTGGGACATCTACAACGGCCGGGTCGACCGCGGTGAGAGCATCCGGGTTTTCCCGATCAGCAACTGGACCGAGCTGGACGTGTGGCAGTACATCCACCTCGAGGAGATACCGATCGTCCCGCTCTACCGCTCGGCTATCCGGCCGGTCGTGGAGCGCAACGGAACACTGATCATGGTCGACGACGACCGGTTCCGCTTCGAGGACGGCGAAGAGCCAGAGATGCGGGCGGTGCGTTTCAGGACCCTGGGTTGCTACCCGCTCTCGGGTGCGGTGGAGTCCACGGCCACCACGCTTCCGGAGATCATCCAAGAGATGCTCCTGGCCAGCAGGTCGGAGCGCGAGGGCCGGGTCATCGACCACGACCAGTCCGGTTCCATGGAGGAGAAGAAGCGGGAGGGGTACTTCTAGATGGCACACACCTCCGACCTCATCGCCAGCGACATAGAGGCCTACCTGGCTGAACATGAACGCAAAGACCTGCTGCGACTTCTTACATGCGGCAGCGTTGACGACGGCAAATCCACCCTCATCGGGCGGCTCCTGCATGACTCCGAGATGATCTACGAGGACCACCTGGCCGTCCTGGAGGCCGAGTCCACGACCGTTGGCTCTGCAGGCGACCAGGTCGACCTGGCTCTCCTCATGGACGGGCTGAAGGCTGAACGGGAACAGGGGATCACGATCGACGTGGCCTACCGCTACTTCTCAACTGCACGAAGAAAATTCATCATCGCGGACACGCCAGGACACGAGCAGTACACGCGCAACATGGTCACCGGTGCCTCGACCTGCCAACTGGCCGTAATACTCATCGACGCCCGACTGGGCGTCCTGGCCCAGACCAGACGCCACAGTTATGTCGCCAGCCTGCTGGGCATTCGCAACGTGGTGGTGGCCGTCAACAAGATGGATCTCGTGGGCTGGTCGGAAGAACGCTTCGACGAGATCTGCGCCGACTATCGCATCTTCGCTAAGGGCTTGGCCCAGATTGATCCGTACTTCCTCCCGATGTCGGCGCTGCTGGGCGACAACGTGGTCGAGCCGGGCGACAACCTCACCTGGTTCGATGGGCCAGCCCTCATGGAGCACCTCGAGACCGTCGACGTCGACGTGGGCGTCGATCTGGAGCGACTACGCCTCCCGATCCAGATGGTGGTCAGACCTGACCTCGACTTCCGGGGCTTCGCCGGCACGGTGGCCTCCGGCGTGCTGAGGCCCGGCGCCGAGGTGGTGGCGCTGCCTTCCGGTATGCGTTCGACGGTGGCGCGCATAGTCACCTTCGACGGCGATCTGGAGGTGGCGGGGCCGGGTCGGGCGGTCACCGTGACCCTGACTGATGAGATCGACCTCAGCCGAGGCGACCTGCTGGTCGACGTGGAGCAGGCCCCGACCAGGGCCCACGAGGTGGACGCGATGCTGGTGTGGATGGACACCGAGGAGTTGGAACCCGGGCGGCAGTACCTGCTGCAGTCGGCCAACGGCGTCAGGAACGCGTCGGTCACATCAATCCGACACCGGGTCGACGTGGACACCCTGGAGGAACGGGCAGCAACCTCGCTGGGGTTGAACGACATTGGCCGCTGCTCGATCAGCGCTGACAGGGAACTCCTCTTCGACGCTTATGGCGTGAATCGGAGTACGGGCTCGTTCGTGCTGGTCGACCGGCTCTCGAACGGCACGGTGGGCGCCGGGATGATCATCGGTGCGGCGTCGTCCTGGAACCGTCAGCCTGACGCGGGCCTTCTCCGACAGGCATCGTCGATCAGCCAGGGTGAACGATCAGCGCGGTTCGGTCAGCAGCCCTGCACAGTTCTGCTGACCGGCCTGACGGCGGCTGGCAAGTCCACCATCGCCACGGCCCTGGAACGACGCCTGTTCGATAGGGGCAGGGCGGCTATCCGCCTGGACGGAGAGAACGTCCGAATGGGCATCAGCCGTGACCTCGGCTTCAGCTCGCAGGAGCGCTCCGAGAACCTCCGCCGCGTCGCCGAGGTTGCACAGCTCGTCAACAACCATGGCCTTATCGCAATCGCCGCCCTGGTGGCACCCAAAGACGAGGTTCGGGCTAGGGCCCGGGAACTGGTGGGCGAAGACCGGTTCGTGGAGGTGTTTGTCGATACTCCGCTGGAGGTGTGTCGGGAACGGGATGTGAACGGCATGTACGAAGCCGCCGACCGGGGTGAGGTACCGCATTTCCCCGGAGTGTCGGCCACCTACGATCGACCGACCGATATGGACCTTCGGGTGGACACCTCAGTTCAGGCCGTCGACGAATGCGTGGATGCAATCATGGACCTGCTTGCCGCCCGCGGAGTCCTGGATGCCTGACCGACCGGAAGCCACGGAGCCCGTTTCGAGGAACATCGTCCGGGCTGAGGGCCGGGTCGGTGGGACCGACCGGGCGGCCCTACTGGGACACGGTGGCCGGACCGTGTGGTTTACCGGCCTGTCTGGCTCGGGAAAGTCAACGTTGGCCTTTGCGGTCGAGGAAGCCCTCGTGTCCCTGGGCGCGGCTGCCTACGTGCTCGACGGCGACAACGTCAGGTTCGGACTGAACCGGGACCTCGGGTTCTCACCGGCGGACCGCACCGAGAACGTGCGACGCATCGGCGAGGTCTGTCGGCTGTTCCAGGACGCCGGGCTCGTAGTGCTGACGGCCTTCATCTCGCCGTACCGGGCCGATCGCGATGCTGTACGTGCCCTCCACCCGGATGGTGCCTTCACCGAGGTTTTCGTGGATACCCCGTTGGCGGTATGCGAGGAGCGCGACGTGAAGGGTCTGTACGCCAAGGCCAGGGCCGGCGAGATCACCGAGTTCAGCGGTATCTCAGCGCCCTATGAGACGCCCCTTGCCCCCGAGTTGTGCATCGACACCAGTCGACCCCTGGATGAGTGTGTTACCGAGGTTTTGGATGCACTGCTCTCAGACGGCGGCGCCCCTAGGGGGGGCTGACGGGTGCCCATCCTTGGGAGCGGCTTCCAGTGGAGGCAGTACCCGTTGGGACCAGGTAACTAATGGACCCGCTCTTAGAGCCATTCGATCTGGCTGGGTTGCAGCTCCGTAATCGGATATTTTCCAGTAGCCACTCGCCCGGCTACAACGTCGATGGCACACCGAGCGACCGTTACGTCCGTTACCACGAAGAGAAAGCGGCGGGCGGCCTTGGCTTGACCATGATCGGTGGGTCGTCCAATGTCTCGCGCGATTCGGCCTCATTGTGGGGCCAGCTCAACTTCGGCAGCGACGCTGTGGTCAGTCCCCTGGCCGAAATGGTCCACCGGATTCACGGCCATGGTGCAGCCATCATGTGCCAGCTCACCCACATGGGGAGGCGTAACGTCTCCAACGACGGTGACTGGCTGCCCACAATCGCCCCATCGCCGGTTCGCGAGCCCATGCACCGCTTCTGGCCTAAGCAGGCAGAGCTTTCGGACCTGCGAAGGGTGGTAGCAGACTTCTCCACCGCCACCCGTCGAGCGGTTGATGCAGGCCTAGACGGGATCGAGTTGCTGGCCACCAGCCACCTGCTGGATCAGTTCTGGTCACCGCTGGTGAACTTTCGTACCGACGGGTACGGAGGGTCTTTAGGCAACCGACTTCGATTAACCATGGAAGTTCTCGAAGCAGTCCAGACAGCGGCTGATGGCCGTTTGTTGGTCGGCCTGAGGATGTTGGGCACTGAGGATCAGCCGGGCGGCCTTGATGAGGAGGATTGCTGCGAGATAGCCGTGACTCTCGCCACCTCAGGCCTGCTGGACTTCCTAAATGTCGCCGGACCAGCGCTGGCCACCGAGGATGGGCTTTCGAAGGCCATACCGCCAGCCGGAACGCCGCTGGCGCCGTACCTACCTGTGGCCGCCGCTGTCCGCGGGGTGGTCGACGTACCCATCCTGCACGCCACTCGAATCGCCGACCTGGCTACCGCCCGTCACGCTGTGGAGTCCGGTGCCGTGGACTTGGTGGGGATGACCCGGGCCCACTTCGCCGATCCCCACCTTGTGGCCAAGTTGGAACGGGGGGAGGCCGACCGCATCCGCACCTGTGTGGGCGCATCGCTGTGCATCAACCGACTGCACTTGGGCCTGGACTCGGTATGTATCCAGAATCCGGCGACCGGGCGTGAGGCAACAGTTCCTCAATTGGTGGTGCGTTCGACGGCTTCGCGTCGGCGAGTCGTGGTGGTGGGTGGTGGACCGGCTGGCCTGGAGGCGGCCCGGACGTGTGCCGAACGGGGCCACGACGTGGTCCTGTTCGAGGCCCAGGATCGTCTCGGTGGACAGTTGGCGCTCATGGCTCGGGCCGCCGAGCGCCAGCGGGAGGTGGCCGGCCTCGTTGACTGGCTGATCTCCGAGGTGGAGCTCGTCGGGGTCGACGTGAGGCTCGGCACGCCGGTTGACGCCGATGCTGTACTGGTCGAAGCGCCGGATGTGGTCGTCGTGGCTACCGGGGGTAGTCCTGAGGTGACCTATCTGGAGTCAGGCGCTGAACTGGTGGCCACGTCATGGGATGTCCTCAGTGGGCAGGTCCGACCCGAGGGACGGGTTCTGGTCTATGACGATCACGGGGACGAGCGGGGTTTGGCCGTGGTGGAGTTGTTGGCCACCGAGTCTCTCGATCGCCGGGTGTCCGGTCTGGAACTGGTCACCCCGGACCGGCACGTCGGCCTTGACCTGGCCACCCCGCTTGGGCCTGCCTACCTCCGAATGCTCTACGGCTCAGGGGTGGTAATGATCTCTGACCATCGGCTGGTCCGGGTCGAACCCGTAGAGGGAGACTCTTCGGCGCTACGGGCCGTGCTGCGCAACGAGTACACCGGCGACAAGGTGGCCCATGAGGTCGATGCGGTGGTCACCGAGCACGGCGTTGTACCGGACGAGGGCCTGTTCCTGACCATGTGCGACGGGTCGGCAAACGGCGGTGTGGTCGACCTCGAAGCGCTGGTCGGGGGCCACCCCCAACCGGCGTTCGCCGATATTGAGGAAGGTGGCCACCTGCTGTATCGCGTGGGGGACTGCGTTGCCTCTCGCGACGTAGCATCGGCCCTGCTCGATGCCCGCAGACTTCTGCAGCACCTGTGAGCAGATCGGAGCCACCGGCCATGGCCAGCGCCATTGCGTTTCCTGCGGTCCAGCCGCCTGGCTATGAATGGCTGGACGACGAGCCGACCTTCGACCCGGCTGCACACCTGGAGATCCGGCCGCCGGCAGCGGTGACGACGCTTGCCGAGTTGGGCTACTCAGAAGACGAGATCTGCCCGACGGCCACGGCGGCGGCGTTCTCCGAGCCGTTCCGGATCCTGTCCGATGTGGGTGCCGGCGTGCTCCTGGACGTGGCCCGCCGGCTCCGACCGTTCGCCGCCCGAGCCGGGGATCGGATCCAGCACACCGTCCGCGGAGGTTGCTACCGGTCCCGATGGCTACGGGACCTGTGCCTGAGTCCGGAGGTGACCGACGTGATGGCCGGGATCTACGGCACCGACGTGGCACCCCACACCATGCCCCTCCACCTCGGGCACCTGAACTTCGAGCCCACCGAGGTGGGGGAGGCCGTTGACAAGTGGCACCACGACACCCTGCCGCTGGACTTCGTCATGATGGTCAGCGACCCGGCGGGCCTGCCCGGTGGCCGATTCGAGGTGTTCCTCGGCACGAAGGCGGATGCCGCTGCCCTCGCCGCAACCGGAGAGCGGCCTCCGCCGGAGCGGGTGCTCGCTCCTGAATTCGGCGGCCCCGGGTGGGCGATCGCACTGCACGGGAACATGGTCGTGCACCGTGGCGCTCCGTTGGATGCTCCGGCCGAGAGGATCACCATGGTCAACGGCTATGTGGCCCTTGACCGGAGCCGTGACGACCAGTCCCGATCGCGGGACCTCAGAGGAGTAGATGATCCTGCCGTGCTGGCGACCGAGTGGGCCCGGCACGTCGCCTGGCGCGGTGTCGGCCGCCTACAGGGACTCGTGGACGACCTGCCCTTCGGACTGGGCGCGGCCGAGGCCGCCGATCGCCTCGAGGAGGCTGTCTGCGACGTGGAGCGGGCCATTCGGGACATGCGGACCGAGCCGCCGCCGATAGAGCACTACGAGACGTAACCACCGACGGGGCTGTCTGAGGCCAGCCGGCGTGAAAGGATCCGCGCCATGGAACACCTGCCGGCAGGGCCCCTGACCGAGACCCAGGTGACGGCCTTCTGGCGGGATGGCTACGTCCTCATGGATGGGGCCGTGTCGACCGGGCAGCTTGCCGCCCTGCGGGGTGCGGTCGCGGGCTGGGTCGAGGAGAGCCGGGACCACGACGGCCCGTGGGGAACGACCATGGATGGACGGGGCCGGTTCGACGTCCAGCCCGGCCACAGCGCCGAGTATCCGGCTCTGCGCCGGGTGGCTTCACCTCAGGAGGTGTGCGACGTGCACCTGCGGATCATGCGTGACAGTCTGCTGGTCGACGCGGCGGCCCAGTTAGTGGGCCCCAACCTGGTGGTGAACAACGTCAAGACCAACTGTAAGCAGCCGGGGGTCGGCACCACCGTGCGGTTCCACCAGGACTTCGCCTACGAGGCGCACAGCAACGACGACATGCTGGCAGCGCTGCTGTTCGTCGACGACGTGACGCTGAACAACGGGCCGTTGGAGGTCGTGCCGGGCACCCATCGGGGCCCCATCTTCGACCACTGGCAGGACGGCGTATTCACCGGCACTATCGCTGACAGGGACCTGGCTGGCCTGGGCGAGCCGGTGGCCTGCTTCGGTCCGGCCGGCAGCGCATGCCTGATGCACACCCGCCTCGTGCACGGTTCTGCAGCCAATCTGGCCGAGCACCCTCGGACGCTGGCCATCTTCAGCTACCGGTCCGAGGACAGCCGGATCCTGCACCCGAACCACCTGCCGAGCATCTACGAGGGCGAGGTGGTTCGGGGTGTGGCCACCGGTCGGGTCAGGGCATCGTCCTACGAGATGGCCCTCGGAGAGAAGCCGACCACCGCGTCGTTCTTCGATCAGCAGGCCCAGGGGGACCCGGTGTGACGTCGATCGACCTGCAGCAGTTGCCGTTTGTCACTGACGACGGATTCGGCCAGCGCGCCCGGATCGGGATCGTGGTGCTCGAGAACGACCAGACCGTCGAGGCCGAGCTCTCGTCACTGTGGCCCGACGGGGTGGCGGCCTTCGCCACCCGCATCCCTATGGAGGATCGAGTCACCGCCGAAACTCTGCGAGCCATGGAGGTCCGGATCCCTGAGGCGGCGGCGCTGCTACCCGGGCTCATGGACTTCGACGTGATTGGTTACGGCTGCACGTCGGCCGCCACACTGATAGGTGAGGACCGGGTATCCGCGGCAATCCGGCGAGCCCACCCCGATGTACCCAACACCAACCCGATCACCGCCGTTCTGGCCGCCATGGCCGCCCTCGGGGCCGTTCGAGTCGCCGTGGTGACGCCCTACAACGCAGAGGTCACCGGCGGCATCGTGGATCTGTTGACCAGCCGTGGGCTGGAGGTAGTGGCCGCCGGATCATTCCTTGAGGAGAGCGATGCCAACGTGGCCCGCATCACCGAGGCCTCGGTGGCCGACGCAGTGCGCGGGTTGGTCGCGTCTGCTGATGCCAGCCCCGACCGCCGGGTTGATGCTGTGTTCGTGTCGTGCACCAGCCTGCGGGCCTACGGCATCGCCGGAGCACTGGAGGCCGAGTTGGGCGTGGCGGTGGTATCCAGCAACCTCGCCTTCGGTTGGCACCTACTGCGCCTCGCTGGCATCGACGATGCGATCAACGGAATGGGGCGCCTCTTCACCCTCGGACTGGGGATGGATCCAAGGTGAGCGTCGTACCCGACCGGGGTTTTCCCGTAGAAGAATTTGAGTCACGGACGAAGCGGGCACAGCAGATGCTGGCGGAACGGCGCCTCGACGCCATGCTGGTCTGCACCGAACCGGAGGTGCGCTACCTGACCGGCTTCCACACACCGTTCTGGCAGAGCCCGACGCGCCCGTGGTTCGTGGTGCTTCCAGTCGATGGCAAGCCGATCGCTGTGATCCCTGCTATCGGCGCCTCTTCCATGACCGCCACATGGATCGACGACGTGCGTACGTGGCCGGCGCCCCGCCCGGTCGACGACGGCCTGGAGCTGCTGGCTGACACCCTGGCGGAGGTTGCCGACCGACTAGTTGATCCGTCGGGACGGATCGGCCTCCCGATGGGTCATGAGACCCACGTCCGGATGCCGCTGTCAGATCTGGACGCCCTGCGGGACCGCATCGCTCCAACGGTCTTCGTGGATGCCACGGACGTCGTTCGCTCCCTGCGAATGGTCAAGTCTCCACGAGAAGTTCAGAAGGTGGCACACATCTGCGATGTGGTCTCAGGCGCTTTCGAGGGACTGGGTGACCTGCTGTCCACGGGCATGACGGAACGTGAGGCGTTCGCAGCGTTTCGCATCGACCTGCTTCGGCGCGGAGCCGACGATGTCCCGTATCTGGTGGGGGCCTCAGGACCGGGTTTCGATGACATCATCAGGCAGCCTTCCGACCGCGAGATCCGGACGGGCGACCTGCTCATGTTCGACACCGGTTCGATTTTCGACGGCTACTCCAGCGACTTCGACCGCTACGTGGCCTTCGGTCAGGCCGACGACGACGCCCGGCGGGCCTACGAGACGGTCTGGGCCGCCACCGAGGCCGGGCTGACAGCGGTGCTCCCCGGAGCGACGACCAGCGACCTGTGGCGCGCCATGGCTGAGGTCCTTGATGGCGGAGGGCCGGCGAGTGGTTCGTTGGGCAACTCGGTGGGGCGTCTCGGCCACGGACTAGGCATGCAGGTCACAGAGTGGCCCTCCAACACCGCTGACGACGGCACGATGCTGGTCGAGGGGATGGTCATGACCCTCGAGCCGTCGCTGACCTGGGCGCCAGGTCGGATGATGGTTCACGAGGAGAACCTGGTGGTGCGTGCCGACGGACCGGAGTTACTGTCCCGCCGGGCGCCAGCCGAACTGCCCATCCTCGGGTGAGCACGCGACCACTGGGTGTGCCGGTCGTCGACCTCGACGACGACGCCGGGATCGTCACCGCACTTTCGGACATCGGCTTCGTGGCTGTCCGCGGGCACGGTGTGCCGCTGCAGGACCTTGCAGCCATGCGGCGGCTGTTGGTCGATCTATTCACCATCGATGATGAGACCAAAGATCGGCTGACGATCACCCGCGACGACTACCGCGGCTTCATCCCTATCGGATATTTCACTCCTAACCGGGATAAAGGGGCCCTCGTTGACGCCTACGAGGGCTACAAGATGCACTGGGAGTGCCCGTTAGGCCATCCGGTGCGCGGCGAATGCGAGCTGTACGGGTCCAACCGGTGGCCCGACGAGCTCCCCGATATGCCGGGGGTGGTGGCCTCCTGGTGGGTGGCCATGGACACACTGTCCGGCCGGATCATCGATGCACTTGCCGCCGCCGTCGGCATGGACGCCGACGTGTTGGCGAGGGCCATGGATGCGCCGTTGACCAACACCACACTGCTGCACTATTTGCCACACCAGGCTGATGACCCATCGCCAGGGTTCCACGCCCACAAGGACATCACCGTGGTGACCATCTTGGATCCCGACCCGGTGGGTGGGCTCGAGGTGCGGACCCGGGACGGAGAGTGGTTGGAGGCCGTCTGTCCATCCGACGCTCTCCTGGTCAACGTGGGCGACCTGCTGGAGGTCTGGTCGGGAGGGCGGCTGGTGTCCACTCCGCACCGGGTCAGTAACCCGCCGGGAGTTGAGCGTTACAGCGCCCCGTTCTTCGTGGTGCCCAACCACCTGGTGGTCGTGAAGCCGCTGCTGGAGCCGCTACCGGGCTTCGAGCCCAGGTCGGTTCCCGTCGGGGCCGTAACGACCGAGGTCTGGCGCACCAACTGGCCGGACGAGGCGCCCTCGGATGCAGACACTCATCTGGGCACCATCGACCCGTAGGTAAGCCAGTTGACCGGTCCCCCCGGCAAATCCAACGGTTGCTTTAAGGGTTGGCCTGGATGAACTGCCTGATTTCGGCTACGAGCAGGCCCGGAGCGTCCTCCTGGCAGACGCCAAGACCGGCCACGACACTGGGAGCAGCTGTCGATATCGGTAGTCTCGCCGCTTCGGTCCAACCCGCCTGATCGAGGCCCACGGCATGCCAACCGAGTTCATTCAGGTCGATGCTTTCACCGACGAGCCATTCCGGGGCAACCCTGCCGCAGTGGTGATCCTCGACGGCCCTGTTGGTGAGGGCTGGATGCAATCAGTCGCCCTGGAGATGAACCTGTCAGAGACCGCTTTCTGCCATCGGTCGGACACCGGGCCGGGGGAGTGGGACCTCCGCTGGTTCACCCCCATCGCCGAGGTGGACCTATGTGGGCATGCCACCCTGGCCACCGCCCACACTTTGATCACCGAGCACGGGGCGACCGGCGAGATTGGTTTCCACACTCGGTCAGGCCGACTCGCCGCGGTGGCTGTCGACCGTGGTATCCGCTTGGACTTTCCAGTCGACAACTTGACCGACCTGGCGGTAGACGACGAAATGTCGACCGCCATCGGCTGTCCGGTGGTGGCCGCCGCAGTGGGGGCCACCGACCTGTTACTGGAGGTCGACTCGGCTGCCACCGTTCGGTCGTGTGCCCCGGATATGGGGCTGTTGTCTGGGATCGCCGATCGGGCAGTGATCGTGACCACGGCGTGTGACGATCGCGAGGACGTCGGGATCGTCTCCCGGGTGTTCGGTCCTAACGTCGGCATCCCCGAGGACCCGGTGACTGGTTCTGCCCACACCACGCTGGCCGCCTGGTGGGCACCCCGGCTCGGAGCGACCTTCCGGGCCGAACAGGCCTCGCCCCGCGGCGGCGAGCTGGATGTTGCCCTCATGGGTGACCGTGTGCACCTCACTGGCCGTGCCGTGACCGTGGTCCGTGGGAGGCTTCTGGTATGAGTGAACGGACCACTCTCCGCCGGGTGCCCGAGCGCGGGGTGGCCGACCTCGACGCCGTCCACGCCGCCCTCGACGAAGGGCTCCTGGCCCACGTCGGGCTTGTTGCCGGAAGAGGTGCGACTGGTGAGAGAGACGCCGGCCATCCGGTGGTCATCCCGATGCTGTACGCCCGCGACGGTGATCACCTGTTGCTGCACGGCTCACCGGCTAGTCGCTTGCTGCGCACCGCCAAGGACGGCGTCGACGTCTGCGTGACCGTGACTCTGCTCGACGCCCTGGTACTGGCCCGTTCCGGCCTACACCACTCCATGAACTACCGGTCTGTGGTCGTCATGGGTCGGGCCACCGAGATCACCGAGCACGCAGAGAAGGTGGCCGCCCTCGACCGGTTGGTGAACCACGCCATCCCGGGGCGCAGTGCCCAGATCCGTGCAGCGCACGATATCGAGGTGAAGGGCACGACGGTCCTGACCCTGTCACTAGCCGAGTGTTCTATGAAGTCCCGGGCCGAGGGGGTTGACGACGACCCCGACGACCTTGACGAGCCGTCGTGGGGGGGCTTGATCCCGATCGGTGTGGCTGTCGGCGAACCGGAGCCCGACGAGGGTTCGACCGGTGACCCGGTACCCGGCCATGTCGCCTTCTGGAGCCGAGGCCCGGGCCAGCTCAACGGCAGGGCCCCATTGGACACCGCCTCTGGCGGAGAACCGGACTGACTCATGCCTCTCGTCGGTGCCGTCGACCAGGGCACCAGCAGTACCCGTTTCATGGTCTTTGATGAGACCGGTGGCGTGGTGGCCAGTGCCCAGCGCGCCCACGCCCAGCATCTTCCCAAGCCCGGCTGGGTCGAGCATGACGCAGCCGAGATACTGACCAACACCTGGACGGTGATCAACGAGGCACTGGCCTCGGCGGAGCTGTCAGCTCGCGACCTCGCGGCCGTCGGCATCACCAATCAGCGTGAGACCCTCGTGGTCTGGGATCCAACAACGGGTCAACCGCTGCACCACGCCATTGTCTGGCAGGACACACGGACCGACGGCATCGTTGAACAGTTGGGCAATGGCGACCCGGACCGTTTTCGAGCCGCCACCGGATTGCCGTTGTCCACCTACTTCAGCGGACCCAAGGCCACGTGGCTGCTCGACCACGTAGAAGGTCTTCGGACCCGAGGTGAGAGCGGTCGGGCGCTACTCGGCACCATCGATTCGTGGCTCCTTTGGAACCTGACTGGCGGACCTGATGGTGGGCGGCATGCCACCGACGTCACCAACGCGTCACGGACCCTGATGATGGACCTGGCCACGCTCGACTGGATCCCAGAACTGGTGGCGGCCATGGGGGTGCCGCCGGCCATGCTTCCTGAGATCCTGCCGTCCATCGGTCGGCTGGGCGCAGGTATCGGCCCGCTGGACGGTGTGCCCATCTCGAGCATCCTCGGCGACCAGCAGGCGGCGCTGTTCGGCCAAGGCTGCCACGCAGCGGGCGAGGCCAAGAACACCTACGGCACCGGATGCTTCCTCCTGATGCACACAGGCGCTGAGGCCGTCCCCTCTACCCACGGCATGCTCACCACTGTGGCCGTCCAAGTCGCCGGCCAACCTCCCACCTATGCCCTGGAAGGATCGGTCGCCATGGCCGGCGCCACAGTCCAGTGGCTACGTGACGAGCTTGGCATCATCGACGATGCGGCCGAGGTCGAGGCCTTGGCCCGCAGCGTCGACGACAACGGTGACGTGTACCTCGTGCCCGCATTCGCCGGCCTGTTCGCCCCCCACTGGCGCTCCGACGCGAGAGGGGCGGTCGTCGGTCTGACTCAGTTCGCCAACCGGGGGCACCTGGCTCGCGCCGCGTTGGAGGCAACCGCGTTTCAGACTCGGGATCTGATTGACGCCATGCGAGCCGACAGCGGGGTGGTCCTGACCGGGCTACGGGTCGACGGTGGAATGGTTGTCAACGATCTGTTGATGCAGTTCCAGGCCGACGTGTTGGGCGTCGACGTGGTGCGGCCCGTGGTGGCCGAGACCACGGCGTTGGGTGCGGCGTACGCCGCAGGGTTGGCCGAGGGCGTGTGGTCAGACCTGTCCGACCTTCGGGCCAACTGGTGTGAGGGATGGCGCTGGCGGCCGAGTATGGGTCCCGAGGAACGTTCCAGGCTTACTGCCCGCTGGAGTCAGGCCGTCGAACGCACCCTCGATTGGGTCTGAGCCCCGGAGCGCAGCCGATGCCTGAGAACCAATTGCCCGAGCATCCACCAATCGAACAGCCCGCAGATGGATACCGGGGCGTTGCCAACGGCGCTTACGAGCCGCCTGTCCCCATCGAGGTCCCGGCCTTGTTCGCCTGGCCACCTCGACCGCTCGCCGCACTGGTCTGGGCGGTCCGCATGATCCTGTACCCGTGGATCCTCTTCTACCTGGTCCTATCGATCCTGATCTGGCGGTGGTTCCTGCCCAGCGAGGCCACCATGGCCACCCTCCAACCGTGGTGGATCGCGGGGATCTGGTTCCGCAACCTGCTGGTCGTCGGCCTGATTGTCGGCGGACTGCACTGGTGGCTGTACGTTCGGCGTGCCCAGGGCGACGATTTCAAGTTCAACCCGCGGTGGCCGGGCACCGGGTCGAAGTTCACCTTCGGCAGCCAGATCAGAGACAACGCCTTCTGGACGATGACCAGCGGGGTGGCCTTCCTTTCGATCTACGAGGCACTCACCCACTGGGCCTACGCCAGCGGCTTGGTGGCCCGGCCCGGCTGGGCCGCCAACCCGGTCGTGGTACTCCTTATGGCCACCTTGGGCGTGGTGTTCGTGTCCACGGCCCACTTCTGGGCAAATCATCGGCTCATACATTGGGTGCCGGTGTACCGGAGGGTTCACGCCCTGCACCACCGCAACCCGAACCCCACGCCGTGGACTGGCATCTCCATGCACCCCCTCGAGCACCTCGTCTACTTCTCGGGATTCCTGGTCTTCTGGGTGCTTCCCGTCCACCCTCTGGTCATTCTGATGTTCGCCATGTACGAGGGGCCCGGTCCAGCCCCGTCCCACTCCGGCTTCGCCCGGGTGCGTATTGGTCGCTGGGAGGCCCCGGCCGGGGACCTCTTCCATCAACTTCACCACCGCTATTTTGAGGTCAACTACGGCAATACCCAGATGCCAATAGATCGGTGGACCGGTACCTGGCACGACGGTACGAAGGCCGCCCACCAGCAACTCAAAGGTCGGCGTCGCGCCGACCAGCTGGACTGAATTGAGACCCGGGCTTCCCGGTGACGTATCCCCAGAGTAAATGGGCCACGCTCGGGCCATGAGCGAACCTGCTTCGTCCCTCGCTGAACAGGGCATTGGTCGAGCCACGAGCGGGTCCACCCCATGGTGGCCTGAACCCGTCCTGCCGGCTACCGGTACGCCGAACGTGGTCGTGGTGCTCCTTGACGACACTGGCTTCGCCGGCCACCTGGCCCGGGTGGAGATCGGAACCTCCAGAGACTTCCGGCCCGAAGAGGAGGCAGCCATGGAGTTGGTTGCCTCCGCTGAGATGCAGTGACATTTTGATGACCGGTAGCGACGACCTGACAAGCCAGACCGTCGATCTGCTCCAGGCCATGATCCGCAACGCCTGCGTTAACGACGGCACACCCGAATCAGGCCAGGAGGTACGCAACGCTGACCTGTTGGCGTCCTACCTGGTGGGCTCGGGACTGGACGTCCAGAGCTTCGAGCCGACCCCCGGGCGGACCTCCCTGGTGGCGAGGATCGAGGGCTTCGATTCGTCGGCGCCGTCGCTCTGCCTGATGGGGCACACCGACGTGGTCCCCGTCAACCCGGATGGCTGGAGCCGGGACCCGTTCGCAGGCGATCTGGTGGACGGCGAGGTCTGGGGCCGTGGAGCTGTCGACATGTTGAACCTGACGGCAGCCCAGGCGGTCGTGATGAGGACATTGGCGGACACTGGGTTCCGCCCCAGGGGGGATCTGATCTTCTTCGCTGTGGCCGACGAGGAGTCCGGGAGCGTCCATGGAGCGCGGTGGATGGCCGACAACGAGGCTGACGCCATCAGGGCCGACTACGTCCTGACCGAGAACGGCGGCCTCCACTCCGGCACGGAGGTCGCGCCCGTCATCAGCGTGAACGTAGCCGAGAAGGGTGCCTCCTGGAGGCGGCTGACCGTGCGGGGAACGCCGGGGCACGGCTCGATGCCGTACAGGTCCGACAACGCCCTCGTGAAGGCTGCCGCCGTGGTCCAACGCCTCGCCGAGTACAGGCCGCAGCCTAGGTTCCACGAACTCTGGCGGGCACAGGTCGAGTCGATGGACCTCCCTGACGATGCCCGTGACCAACTCCTGGATGAGGACCGTGTGGATGGGTTCCTGGCGGATGTCCCACACGTGGGAACGGCGGGCCATCTGCATGCATGTACGCACACGACCTTCTCGCCCAACGTCGGGGACGGCCCCGGCAAGACCAACGTGATTCCCGACCGGGTGAGCATCGACGTCGACATCCGGACCATGCCCGGCGACCACACCGAGGAGGTGGCCGCCCACCTCCGAGAAGCCCTCGGTGACCTGGCCGACCACGTCGAGACCGAGGTGATCATGGACGATTCTGCGTCGTCTAGCCGGATCGACACGCCTCTCTGGGACGCGCTCGAGAGGGCCGTCACGAAGCCCTTCCCGTCGGCACGGTTGAACCCGCAGTTCATCGTGGGGTTCACCGATGCCCGCGTCTACCGGGAGATGGGTGCGGTGGCATACGGCGCCGGCCTGCTCAGCCCGTCCATCAGCGGTGGCGAGTTCTCCAGACGGTTCCACGGCCACGACGAGCGGATAGACGTAGAGTCGCTGCGCCTCACGACCGGCATGTACCTGGACGTCTGCAGGGACATGCTGGGATGAGTTCGCCCGACACGACGGTTCCTGATCCGGAACCGTCCGCTCCTGCAGCAGCCGGGTTTCATCTCGATCGGGAAACCCAACTCACCCCCCTTGGCGACGGTCGGTTCGCCGTGGACGTAAGCGACCGCTGGAACATCGGGGACAACCCCAACGGGGGCTATCTCACCGCCATGGCCCTGCAGGGCCTCCGGAGTCTGGACCTTCACCAGGATCCGATGTCGGTCACGACCCACTACCTGAGGCCCGGATCAGGGGGTCGCCCCGGAGAGGTCCACACCTCGCTCGTTCGCTCCGGGCGAGCGGTCACGACCGGCCATGCCACCCTCGTGCAGGACGGCACGCAGCGCCTCGAGGTCGTGGCGGCTATGGGGGACCTTGATGCCGTTCCCGCGGTAGGACACGGCCTTACGATCCCGCCGCCCGACATGCCACCGGTCGAGGAGTGCGTCGAGCGCGACCTCCTCGAGCAGGGGGTCAAGCTGTTCATCTCCAGCCGGGTGGACCTCCGCGTGCACCCGGAGATGTCGGTCGCCGGCGGCTCCAAGCGGGCCGAGACACTCGGCTGGATCCGCTTAGTGGACGGTAGGCCACCTGACACCATGGCGGCCGTCCTGTTCTCTGATGCATTCGCCCCTTCCATCTTCGCCCTCCTGGGCCGTGTCGGCTGGGTCCCGACCATCGAGCTGACCGTGCACGTGAGGGCAAGGCCATCCCCGGGTTGGATGCTGGGGAGGTTCGTGACCGAAGACCTGCGGGACGGTCGCATGGTCGAGGACGGGTGCCTCTGGGATTCCGAGGGAACCCTGATCGCCCGTTCCCGCCAACTGGCAATGCTGCTGCCGGATGCCGGTGAGTGAGGTGTCGGCGGAACAGCGGGCCTAGTAGAGGCCTCCAGTCCGAGGCCGCATCCGGTCTGGAATGGAATCCAGTCGTCCAGGTCGGGTCCCTCAGGCTCCGGACCACTCCGGTGGGCGCTTCTCAGCGAAGGCCAGGGGGCCCTCCTTGGCGTCGTCGGAAGCAAAGACCCGTTCCTGGAGGGGTCGCTGCAGCGCCCACAACTCCTCCTCCGTGCTGCCCTGGGTAGCCCGTATGAGCTGCTTAGAGGCGGCGACAGCCAGCGGCGCGTTACGAGCTATGCGCTCGGCCAGAGACAGGGCCTCCTGTAGGGCGCTGCCGGGATCGGTCAGGCGGGCCACCAGTCCGTGCTCGGCGGCCTCCTCCGCGGTAATGGGATCAGCCGTGATGGCCATCTCCATGGCCTTGCCGTAGCCGACCCGTCCGGGTAGGCGGAACAGACCCGCTCCGGCCGCCAGGAGTCCGACTCCGACCTCGGGAATCCCGAGCTTCGCCCCCCTGGCGGCCACCAGGAGGTCGCAGGACAGGGCCAACTCCAGGCCACCGGCCAGGGCGAACCCCTCAATGGCGCAGATCAGGGGCTTTTCCGATCCGGCTCGGATGAACTTGATCATCGGACCTATGTCCTCCCCGCGGGAGAAGGCTTTCAGGTCCATGCCGGCACAAAAACCCCGACCGGCACCGGTGAGTACACCGGCGGTCAGCCCGGGATCACAGTTCAGGTCCTGGATCGCTGACCAGAGCCCATTGGACAGGTCGCCGTTGATGGCGTTCATTGCATCGGGGCGGTTGAGGATGATGACAAGCACGCGGTCGCGGCGCTCGGTCAGTACGGCTGGCTGGGCTGGCTCGTTGGTATCGCTCATGACAGGGCTCCTATCGGGCCGGTTGGTCGTGCATGACGGCCTCTCGACACGTCGGTTCGGGGGGACTGGGGGACTCGGCCGGAGGGGGCCAGGATTCCTATTTGGGTGGCATCCGTATGCCACCGTCCACACGAATCACCTCGCCGTTCATGTACGGGTTGGTGATGAGCTCCATCACCATGAAGGCCAACTCCTCGCCGGACCCGAGCCGACTCGGGAACAGGACCGACTGCCCCAGGTGCGCCTTGAATGCATCGGCCTGTTCGCCCTTGCCGTAGATGGGCGTGTCGATGAGTCCCGGAGCAATCGTGTTGACGCGGATGCCGGACACAGCCAGGTCCCTGGCGATAGGCAGAGTCATCCCGACGATTCCGCCCTTGGACGCCGAGTAGGCGGCCTGGCCGATCTGGCCGTCGAACGCTGCCACCGAAGCCATGTTCACGATCGAACCACGTTGGCCGTCGTCGTCGAGGGGATCGGTAAATGCCATGGCGCCGGCAGCTCGGCTGAGCATGTTGAAGGTTCCGATCAGGTTCACCCGGAGCACGAACTCGAACTTTGAAAGGTCCATCGGTTCGTTGTCACGGCTGATGGTGCGACCCGGGTGGCCGAGGCCCGCCGAGTTGACGAGAGCCCTCAGCGGGCCCATCTCCGAGGCTGCTGCCACAGCCGTGTCGGCGTCGTCCGTGCTCGTCACGTCGCAGCGGACGAATAGGCCTCCCAGTTCTGACGCTACGGCCTGGCCGCGCTCCTCGTTTAGGTCGGCGACGACGACCCGACTACCGGCACCGGCCAGTTGGCGGGCACTCGCCTCGCCGATGCCGGAGGCGCCGCCGGTGACTATCGATGAGCTGCCTTCGAGGTTCATGCGAGACATTTGGGACCTCCTGCTGGTCTGGATCGGTCTGGTGTGCTTCCGGCTGGTCCGGCTCAGCCGTGCGGGAGCAGCACGGTGCGGGCCTCTGCACCGGCCCTGAGGGCATCGAAGGCGCCTTGGAGGCCGTCCAGGCCAGCGGTGTTGGACACCAGCTCGTCGAGCTTGAGGCTGCCCTTCAGGTAGAGGTCGGCCAGCAGGGGAAAGTCTGAGCGCGGCTTGCCGCCACCTGCCCGGATGCCCAGGAGGTTCTTGTTCTGGTGCAGCGCCTGAAAGGGGTAGGTCACGCTGGCGGTCAGGTCGGGCACGCCCACGGCGCAGATGTTCCCACCCGGTCGAACCATGGAGATGGCGTCGGCCAGCAGCTTCGTGCTGCCCACCACCTCGAAGGCGTGGTCGACGCCACAGGTGCTGGTCTCGTTGACTGCCTTGATCGAGTCGAAGTCATCGCCTTCGGCGAGTATGAAATCCGTGGCCCCGAACTCGACGGCCATCCGTTCCTTGGATGCGATCCGGTCGATAACGATTATCTGGGAGGCACCACATAGACGGGCCGCCTGGATTACGTTCAGGCCGACGCCGCCGGCGCCGATCACGACCACCGTGTCGCCCAGTTCCACCCGGGCACGGTTGAACACGGCACCGGCCCCGGTCATCACGCCACAGCCGATGAGCGCCGCCGAAGTGAGCGGCACCTCCTTCGGGATCGGAACAGCCTGGTTCTCGTGGACGATCGTCTCCTGCGAAAAGGCGCCAAGGTTGGCGAAGCCCCAGAGCTGGGTTTCGCCCTCGGTGTGGGTGTGGCGGAGGCCTCCGAATCCGCAGTTGCCGGGGTCTCCGGCCTCGCAGGTCGGGCAGTGTCCGCAGTTGCCGAACGTGGAGAGAACCACATGGTCTCCGACGGCGCAGTAGGTGACGGCCGAGCCGATCTCGGCCACGACCCCGGCTGCCTCGTGTCCGGGCACCAGTGGGGTGGGCATGTAGTACTTGCCATGCACGCAGCTCAGGTCGCTGCCACACACACCGGCGGCCATGATCTCCACCCGGACCTGCCGTGGTTCGACCGCACCGGCGTGGTCGAGGTTCTCGGAAAGGCGGACGTGCTCCTCGCCGTTCCCCTCCTGGATCAGCCCAAGCATCGTCTGGTGACTCCTGTGTCGTCGGCGCCCGCGGTGCAGCGGGCAGGCGCATTGTCCACCCCGGCGGGCGTCGGGGCCAACGTGTGCCCGCAGAGACGTCGGTGCAGTCGGGCCCGGTGGTCGGCTGGTGGGTCAGCGGCTCCAGTGGGAGACCAGGGCATCAGCGGCCAGGTCGGCCCCCGCCATCATCCACCAGTGGCCGAGGCCGTCCAACTGGAGCGTTCCTGCTGCCAGTCCTTCCGCTGTCTGGATCGCCATCTCCGGGGTTCCTGCGTAGGGATCGGCGGTGGGCACCAGCACCAGGCCCGGAGGGAGTGCCGTTCGGACCAGGTCGTCTCCGAGCTTGCTCATAGTGGGCTGTGATGCCGAGCGGTAGAGGCCCAGGATGCAATCCGCCATGACGGCATCCATGGCCTCGGTGGTGGCCTCGGCGGCATGCTGGCTCATCCCGAGGGCGACGAGGCCGGCCACGTTGTCCTCCGGGTCGGCCGACCGCATGGCCTCGACGACCTGTTCGCCGATCTCCGGCATCTGCCAGGCCAGGGCCATGTCATGCCAGACGTAGTCCGGATGCAGTAGCCCGGCGCAGTCGGTGGACCAGGTCCGGAACAGGTCCGGGCGTGCAAGCAGGGCCCCGAAGACGTGACCGGCACCCCAGTCGTGGCCCACCACGTCCACGGGGCCGCTGGATTCCACGATCGCCTCCAGTTCGCGCACCAGCCAGTCGCGGTATTCGAACCGGGTGGCGCCCCAGCCGTCCGGAACAGGTGCACCGAACCCCGGGGGTGAGAGGAGAACGATCCCATCTGCGCCCCGATCGGCCAACTCGCCGACGAGCTCGGACCAGATCGCATCGGTCTCCGGGTTTCCGTGTACAAACACCTTGGGCATTGGACTCCGCTCGTCGTGTCCGGCTCGTTGTATCAGGTCTGGATCGGCCTGTACGGGTCGGCCTGCGCGTACGGGCGGCTCTTCTCAGCCCCGTTCGGGTAGGTCGTATTCAGCCATGAAGTACGGGGTGTCGGCATCGAATGTCGTGAGGGTTACCGGATTGGCGACCCGGCCGACCGGGCGTACCCCTGCGCCGGAAACGTCCGAGGCGTCATCTCCCAGATCCAGCCGGGCGGCGTCGATGAGGGCGAGTAGTTCGGCCACGATCCCAGGCTGTTCGTCTACCACGTCGTGGCGTTCGCCGATGTCGGCCTCCAGGTCGTAGAGCCTCACCCGCTCCTTGTTCCACTTGCGGACGTGCAGCTTCCAACGCCCCAGGCGCACGGCCTCGATGTTGCCCCCCAGGATGTAGAAGAACGGTTTCGCTCCAGGACCGTCGCCGCCGAAGAGCAACCCGCCCAAGTCCCGTCCGTCCAGGGTCCGGTCCTCCGGGATGTCAACGGAGCACCACCTTGCGATCGTCGGGTACAAGTCCATGGCGTTGGCGACGTCGGACACCACCCTGGCCGAAGGCACCGTGCCGGGCCATCTGACGATGCAGGGGACCCGCTGGCCGCCCTCCCATGTGGTGCCCTTGGAGGCCCGCAGCGGACCGTTGCTCCCACCACCTTCACGGATCAGGGCACCGTTGTCGCTGGTGAAAATGACCACGGTGTCCTCGTCTAGGCCAAGGGTCCTGAGTTCGGCCAACAGCACCTCAGTCGACCAGTCGATGCAGTGCACGGCAGCGCCGTAGCGGCCGTTGCTGGAATCCCGGACGAAGCGGTCCTGCACGTAGATCGGCAGGTGGACGTACATGTGTGCCAGGTAGAGGAAGAATGGCCCGGCCCGATTGGTCCGGATGAACTCCACGGCATCCTCGACGTAACGCTCGGTCAGGGCCGCCTGGTCCGGTTGATGTTCCACTACCTCGTTGTCCAGCATGAGGGGCAGTGGCGGCCGCTCGGCGAGCATCGGGGCATCGTCCGGAAGGGTGGTTCCGAGTTGGGCCATGATTTCCCGGTAGGAGAGGCCCTCCTCGGGCCCTACCTGACGGCCCATGTCGTTGCTGTACGGCAGCCCGAACCAGCCGTCGAATCCGTGCCGGGTAGGTAGGAACTCGGGCTGGTCGCCGCAATGCCACTTGCCGATCAGCCGGGTGGCGTAGCCAGCGTCCTGGAGGAGTCGCGCAATGGTGATCTCTTCGGGGTTCAGCCCCTGGGCCTGGCCGGGGAACAGCACCGGTGCGTTGTCTATGCTCCGACCTCCGAATCCGACGCGCAGCGGGTAGCTCCCGGTGAGCATCGCGGCCCGGCTGGGCGAGCAGACCGGTGACGCCATGTAGAAGTCGGTGAACCTGACCCCTTCATCGGCCATCCGGTCCAGGGCGGGGGTGTGGTGCTGCGTGGACCCGTAGCAACCCAGGTCGCCGTAACCCAGGTCGTCGCAGTTGATGAGGATGACGTTAGGTCGACGGGACATCGTGCCTCCAGGGTCGAGATGATTGTCGCGGCCGGAGAAGTCGGTAGCCCAGTCGGAACCGGGCTGCCAGGTCGCTCGCTCTGCCGGGACCTGACGTCGGGTCAGGTCATCGGACCGAGCCGGGAGTACGGTCCTCCCGCATGAGCGACGATTCCCCGCAGGGCCCCAGCCAGAAGGTCGAGATGGAGTGGGAGACCCCCTCCCACGAGGAGATCATCGAGATCTCGAGGGGCCACGTCATGGGCCTGGAGATGTCCGACGACGACGCGGTCTGGTGTGTGGCCGGCATGCACCACGTCCTGCTCCACACCATCGGGCGCCGGTCCGGCAACGAACACAAGGTGGCGTTGCCGTTCTGGCGCGACGCCGAAGGGCATCGCATCGTGGTCGGCTCCTTCGCCGGGGCGACCCGGGATCCGTCATGGGTCCTGAACCTGCGGGATCGGACGGCCAACCCCCGGGTTCGGGTTCGGATCCAGGGAGGCATGTTCTGGTCGGAGCAGGAGGTCCTGGACGCCGGGCCGGAGCGCGACGCCCTGTGGGTGGCGATGCTGGAGGACCGGGCCTGGTACGCCGACTACCAAGCGAAGACCGAACGGGTGATTCCCCTCGTGCGGTTGGCTGAAACCGAGGCCATTACCGACTGAGGCGGGCTGGTCGGGCGCGTTCAGGCCAGGTGCCCGATGGACATTCGCAGCGGTGAGGGCGGTGGGTCGTCGCCACTGGGGTCGAAGAACGGACGGTCGCCCTGCACCGTTACCCGGTGGCCGCACCGTTCGTCCGGCCAGTAGTCCCAGATGGCGAAGTGCTGAACCCGACGGTTGTCCCATAGGGCCACGTCGTTGCGGTTCCAGCGAAGCCGGATCTGGAATTCCGGTCGAACGCTGTGTGCGTGCAGGTCGGTCAGCAACCCGTCGCTCTCGGCCTCATCGAGGCCCTCGATGGCCACGGTGAAGGAAGGGTTCACGAAGAGGCTCCGTCGGCCCGTCTCCGGGTGGCTTCGGACCACAGGATGCACCGTCTCGGGATATGTGGTGCCTTCGTCCTCGGTGCCCCGATCTGCATAGCGTCCGCGGTAGACGTGCTCCGAGGCGTGGCGGGCCGAGAGGTCGCGGAGGCGGTGTCGTAACTCCGGTTCAAGGGTGGCGTAGGCGGCCTCCATGTCGGCGAAGAGGGTGTCTCCGCCCCCTCCCTCCGGAAGCACGTGGACCTGGAGCATTGTCGCCGAGGGTGGCCGCTCGTCGCAGGAGACGTCGGAATGCCAACCATTGCCGTTGGAGATCGGGGAGGCGCTGTGGGTCCTGATGAGGAACACGGCGGGGTTCTCGTGGTCGGTCGGCGCCGCCGGATGCTCGTGGAGTGGCCCTAGGCGACGGGCGAACTCCACCTGGACGTCGGGAGCCATCGCTCCTTGCTCCCGGAACACCAGGACGCCGTGGTCAAGGAACGCCCCGTGGAGGATGGCGAACGTGGCGTCATCAATCCCCTCGGACAGGTCAACTCCGTGTACCTCGGCACCCAGGATCGGGGTGATGGGCGAAATCGTGATGCTGCGGGTCATGGGAGGCCGGCTCCGGCCTGCTCGACGGTGGTGGTCCAGATACAGCCCTCACCGGTGCCGGCCCGGTCGGCTCCTGCACCCGGTGCGGTGAGGATGAACAGGGTCCGACCGTCGTCGCCTCCCAGCATGCAGGCGTAGGCCGGTTGGGGCGTGGGCAGACGGTCGGTGATGGTGCCTCCCTCGAGCACGCGGACTACACCCGAGCCGGCAGCGTCGGCGAACCAGATGCCCCCAGCGGAGTCCAGGGTGCAGCCGTCGGGAGCTGTACCAGGCACCGGTGCCCACTCGCGGCCTTCACCGGGGTACCCGTCGGCATCAAGTGGGAATGCGGAGAACCTGCCTCCGAAGGTCTCGGCGATGACGAGGGTGGAGCCATCGGGTGTGATCACCGAGCCGTTCGGAAAGAGCAGGTCGCCCGGCCCGGACTGGACGGATCCGTCCGGCCGGACGACGGCGAGGGTGGCAGCCTGGGGATGCCCGCGGTCGTGTTCGATGTCCCAGCCGAAGTTGCCCACGTAGGCCGTTCCGTCGGCGGCCACCACCATGTCGTTGCAGTGCCAGGTGGCGATCTCGGAGAGGTCGGCGTGGATCGCCACCTCGCCGTCGGCCACCCGTAGCACTCGGCGTGCCGTCATGGCGACCACGAGCAGGCTGCCGTCCGGCATCCAGCCGAGGCCTGATGGCTGTTCCGAACCCAAGTCCAGAATGCTCTCGCGTGCTCCGCCGGGGGATACGGCGTAGACATTGTGCTGGTAGAAGTCGCTGTACCAGAGGCGACCGTCATGCCAGCGTGGCCCCTCCCCGAAGTCGAGACCGTCTACCAGCAGTTCGAGTCCTGACACCGTGACCTCCGAGTAGTTCAGCGCCGACACGACCAGTGCAGGCCGGCTGTAGCGACGTTACGGGCCGCGGCGGTGCTGGGAAAAGGTGGGCACGAGGATCAGATGTCTAGGCCGAGATGCCGACGATCCCTTGCCGAAAGTCACCGCTGAGACGATGCCCCTAGCCGCCCTTCAACCTCCAGTGCCGCTGGCCCGCGGGGTTGGGACCAGAGACGACGCTCTCTACCTAGATGACTGGCATGTGAGTAGCGCCGCACCGCTTTGTGACAGACACGGGGGACCCGCGCCTAGCCTCAGCCCGGATGGGCTTCCGATCGCTCTCGCCCCATGTCTGGCCCATCTACGCCCCGTGGATGGCGTCCAGCCTCGCGATGAGCACCCTGCTAGTTGCCATTCCGATTTGGCTGCTCTCCGGGGGGTACGGGTACGTGGTGACCAGCATCGTTGCCGGCGCCGGCGCCGCTGGGGCGGCCGGTGGCGCACTCCTTGCCGGCTATCTGGTGGATCGTCTGGGCCCGGCGCGTGTGGCGACAGGGTCCCTCATCCTGATGGTCGCGGCCTCAACCACCATGGCCCTGGTCGCACACGTCATGGTGCTAGGGCTCGGGCACTTGGCGTTCGGTATGGGGTCAATCGGGGTGATGCTCTCCCGCCATACCGACCTGACGCGCCGGGTTCCCATCTATTTGAGGGGCCGGGCCATGTCCATGATGGGTGGGTCCATGCGCCTGTCGGTAATGGTGGGCACCGCTACCGGTGGGGTACTGGTCGAGACGGTGGGTGGCCGCTGGACCTTCGCCGCTGCTGGCCTGGCAGCAGCCATCGGCCTTCCGGCCGTCATACCGACGGCACGTCGGCCCGAGCGGGAGGTTGCACCGACTGGCAGCGGGGGCCCCGGACTGGCAGTGGTTGTCCGCCGCCACCACCGACAGTTGGTCCGGGTGGGCGTGTTCGGGGCGCTAGCGATGGCGACCCGGGAGGGGCGCATGGTCCTGCTGCCACTGGTAGGGGTGTCCCTGGACCTTCGCCCGTCGGCGATCGGGGTGCTCGTGGCGGCCGGCTATGCCGCGGACCTGCTCCTCTTTCCGGTGTCGGGATACGTGATGGACCGTCTGGGGCGCCTGTCGGCGATGGTTCCGGCATACGGACTGCTGGCCGTCGGCCTGCTACTCCTGGCGTCGGCGGACACCACGACCGGCGTGCTGGTGGCCGGGCTGGTCATGGGGGTCGGCAACGGACTCAGCTCGGGCTCGCTGTTCACCCTGCAAAGCGACGTGTCGCCTGCCGAGGGCACGGCGTCGTTCCTGTCGGTGGCCACGGTGGCCACGGACAGTGGACGGATGCTGGGGCCCCTCCTCGTAGGCCTGGTGGCCGCGTCGGCCGGCCTGGCGTGGGCGGCCGTCGCCCTAGCCGCGGTTATGGCCCTCGGCGTACTCTGGTTGGTCCTGGTGGTTGGCGAGACGTCGGATCCTCCGACGCGTGACTGAGCGGCTCACGACCGGGTCTAGGTTCCGGTTTGTGGCGGGCGATCTGCCACTGGCCGAGGCCGATCTACGCTTGCTGTACCTGCAGGGTGCCACCGGCGATCTGGAGCGCGAGGCGAACGCCTACAAACAGCTGGCAGGCTTCGACCTGGCCACCCTGCAGGCACTATCGCGGGATCCGGAGGCCGAGTGAGCCGCCACCTGTGCCACTTCCTAAACCGCTACAACGGGAGCCGACAATGCCGTACGTGATCCACGCCCTGGACCGGAGCGATGCCGGTGACCTCCGGACCCGCACCAGGTCCGAGCACCTGGCCTACGTCGGGGGGTTCGACATCCTCTACGGCGGGCCGCTGCTGGACGACGACGGTGCCATGTGCGGGTCGCTCATAGTCCTGGAGGTCGATACCCGAAAGGCGGCCGAGGAGTTCGCTTCCAGTGACCCCTACGCCGTTGCGGGCCTGTTCGAGCGCGTCACCATCACCGGGTTCAAGCCGGTTCTCGGCACCTGAGGTCGGTCCGGTCCCGCTTCGGCCTCGGTGTCAACGGACACCAGTAGGAACGGCCAGCCGGGAGCACGAGTGGGAACGGGTGCTGGTCAGTCCAGGCCGGCAAGGAACTCCAGCATGGCCGGGTTGACCAGATCAGGTGCCTCGAGATTTGAAGAATGCCCGGCGCCGGGCACGACCACGAACGATGAGGGTCCTGCCAGCGTGTCGAAGACCCGCTTCCCCCGTTCCAGGGGGATGGCCATGTCGGCATCGCCGTGGAAGACGATGCTCGGGCACGTGATCTCACTGAGGCGGTCAAGGATGTCGTCACGCTCAAAGAGGCATTCCTTGGCGCCCAGCCATGCGGCGATCGGCTTGGCTGTCCACTTGCCCCTCCAGTAGCGGGCGTCGGCGTAGCCGGGAGCGAAGAGGGTCATCTCGAGGGCGTCCCCGACCTCACCGGTGAGGCCCATGGCGGTAGCGGCGTCGAACAGCGCCTGGAACTGTGCACGGTCCTCATCGGACAGAGCCTCGGCCTCGGTGTCGACGAGGACCATGGCCCGCACCCGGTCCGGGGCGGTGAGGGCGGCCCTCATGGAGAGGAAGCCGCCCTGTGACATGCCTCCGAGGACGGCCCGATGGATGCCCAGGTGGTCCATCAGGCCGAGTACGTCGGCGGCCAAGCCCCAATAGTTGAAAGGCTCCGTGTGGGTCGTCTGGCCCCAACCACGCTCGTCGTAGGTGATGACCCGCCATCCGGCACCGGTCAGGGGTTCGATCTGGTGGACCCACATCTCATGTCCCATTCCGAACCCGTGGCTGAGCAGGATGGCCGGCCCGTCACCTCCGGTGTCCTGGTAGTGGATGTTCTGGCTGTTCACGTCGGCGAAGGGCATCTTGGACCTCCTGGGTTTGGTTATGTCGGGAGTACACCTCGACCGTACCGGGGGCTGCCCTGGCGAGTGGAATCAGGACGATGACGTTGTCCATTCCCATATACCTTGCCAGCAAGATAGTATCGAGATATCCTCGGGCCATGACAACGGCGACCCTCGGGCTCCTCCTGACCCGCCTCGGGCGTCTGAACGAGCAGTTCCTGGCCGACCACCACCGCCGACACCACTGCACATCGGCAGAGGCGGCAGTCCTGATGCTGCTGGCGAACCACGACACGCAGGCCGTCAGCCCCACCTTCATCGGCGAGTGGATCGTCCAGACCTCGGGCGGCCTCACCGCAACACTGCGTCGTCTGGAGCAGCGCGGCTGGATCCGTCGCCTACCCGACCCGGCCGATGGGCGTGGTCGCCTAGTCACCCTGACCGCTGCCGGCACCGCTGCACACGACGCCCAGTTCGAAGACCTCGTGGAGACCTACCGCATGGTCTTCACCGAGGTGGACGCAGCGGCGGGACTCAGCGCCGTGCGAGACCTCATGCAGGGATTTGAGAGCCTTCAGGGACTCGCCTCGAGCGCCTGGTGGAAGCACCGCGCCGATCGGAACATGACGGAAGCTGTGGAGGTAAGAACTTGACCAGCAGAGCGCACATCACCGGCAGCACCACCACCTCGATTCGGCTCCGGCCACTCTCGGGCCGCATCGGCGTCGAGGTGCTGGATGCCGACCTCGAGGTCCTGCTGGAGGATGGGGCCGCCCGCCGGGAGGTCCACCGCGCGATGCTCGACCACCACGTGGTGGTCATGCGGGGGTTGCATCCGACGCCGGAGCAACACATCGCCCTGGCCAGTGCATTCGGCGATCCGATCCAACCGGAGGAGCACCTGCCTAAGCACCCCGACCACCCGATCATCTGCCGCTTCGACAGCGCCGGTGGCTACAAGGCCGACAAGTGGCACACAGACGGCACCTTCAGGGACGTGATCCCCAGCGCCGCCGTGCTCTGCATGCGCACCTCGCCCGGAACGGGTGGCGACACGATGTGGACGAACTGCTGCGCCGCCTACGAGGACCTCTCCAACGGCATGAAGGCGTTGCTGGAGAGGCGCAAGGCGCTTCATGAACAGGGGCCGGACGCCAAGGCGGTGCATCCGGTGGTGGTGGCCCATCCGGAGACGGGACACCCGATCCTCTTCGTAAACGACATCTTCACCCGAGGGATAATGAACCTGCCGCCAGAGGAGGGGCAGGCCATCCTCTCGTTCCTGCTCCGACACGTGACCCGACCGGAGTTCACCTACCGGCACAGCTGGACCGAGGGCGATGTGGTGGCCTGGGACAACCGCAGCACACAGCACTATGCCCTGTTCGACTTCGAAGGCCAGCGGGTGGTCGAGCGGGTCCACCTGACTGGTGGCCCGATGGAGGCCCACTGCACGAGTGCCGACGATGGGGACGGGGACGGCGGCAGGGACGCCATCGCGTGACGGTCGGCTACCGCAACCCGTTCCTAGCCGGCAGCCAGAACCCGATCGCACACGGTCGCTGCGACCAACAGGACTGCACACCCATCACCGGCGCGTTGCCGTCCGGCGGCCCACACCACGGGGAGACCCTTGGTGCCGCCGACGTGCAACACACATGGCTGGGCCCAGGACACTTCGGCGGCCTCATCTCCGGGGAGTACCCCGACGGTCGGCGGGTGATCTGGAGCAATGGTCGCGAGCGGTTGGTGAAGTTGGACTACGACACCCTCGAGGTGCTGTCCACCCTCGACGTCGGAGGCGGGGAGCCGTCCACGAGGGCGGATTGGGAGGCGGGTGTCGCCGGGCTGGACGACATCTCCGGGGACGAGGCCATCGGCCATGCCGTGGACCTGGCAAGCCGATTCATGACGGGACTGGACGGCGTCTACGCCCTGCTGGACGTCGACCACACCCTGTTCCTGGGCAGGAAGACATGTGCCGTCGCCTACGCCGAGGCGGACCCGACGGAGCGCAGCTCGGCCATTGTCGAGGTGGCCCGTTGGGAGAAGCCATCCGAGATCGAAGGATTCTTCGTCGGGGTGAACATGACCCCCGATGGCCGCCTCGTGCTTTCGACCGACCACGGCTGGCTCGTCAGCCTGGCCCGGGACTTCTCCGACCACGTGGCCATCCGAATTCCCGGCGCCGCCGAGGAGGCGGCCGAGCACTGCGCCCGGATGGAAGCGGAGAGAGGCAACACCGGCTACGGCTGGGTCCGGACAAGCCTCTGCTGCGACGACTCTGGAGGGGTCTATGCCAGCTCGGTGGACCACACCCACCGTGTGGTCTGGACAGGCGAGGGGTTCTCCCTGAACGAGGCCGACGGAGCCTGGAGTGCTCCATACCGCAACGGGACCGGCAGCGGCTCGGGCACCACACCGTCGCTCATGGGCTTCGGCCCCGAAGAGGACCGATTCGTCGTGATCGGCGACGGCGACGACGTCGTGAACATCACGCTGTTCTGGCGAGACCAGATTCCCGACGACTGGGAGCAGCTGCCCGGCGCTCCATCAAGGCGGATCGCCGGACTCGGCCCGGCCAACATGGGCGACCCGAACCTGCCGGCCATCCAGACCGAGCAGTCGATCACCGTGTCCGGGTACGGAGCCATGACGGTCAACAACGAGCCCGGCTCCCGACCCGACTGGCTACCGGTCCGCGGCGCGCGACTGTTGTGCTTCTTCCTGGGCCACCACGGGCGGTACACGCCGTTCGGCCTGCACAAGTACGAGTGGGACCCGGAGGCCCGGGAGTTCCGGGAAGCCTGGGTGAACACCACGGTGAGCTCGCCCAACTCGGTGCCGTACGTCAGCCAAGGTTCCGACACTGTCTACACATGCGGCACACGCGAGGGCCTCTGGACCATCGAGGCGCTGGACTGGTCGACCGGTGGGTCCCGTGGGCACTGGGTACTCGGCGATTCCAGGTTCAACACCCTCGGAGGCGGCGTCCACCTGGACGAGGAGGGTCGGGTCGTATTCGGCAGCATCTTCGGCAAGACCCGGATCCTGCGCGCTCCCTGACGGGTACGGCGCTGGTAAGGCAGGACGTCACAACGGCAGCGCCACCGGACCTGCACCCGTGCCTTCCTGTGTGCGCGCCATCCGGGCCCGACACCCGTGCCCGGAAACCATCGTGGTTAGGGTTGTCCGGCGGTTGAGATCCAAGGGAGGATCCCATGAGCATTCGATCCAGGCTCCTAAGTCCGACCCTGCGATGGTTCGTCCTCGGGCCGGACAACTCCCTCGAGAAGATGCGTACTGGCCTCGAGAGGTTCGGGCGGTTCACGAGACGCAACGTGGCCGACTGGTCGGAGGTCACCGTCGGAGGGATTCCCGCCCTGCGGGTCACGGCCAGGTCGGAGCCCTCGGGTGTCCACATCCTCTACCTGCACGGCGGCGCCTACAACATGGGCTCGCCGTCCAGTCACCTCGGTCTGGTATCCCAGATCGTCATGCGCCTCGGTGCGACGGCCACCGTGGTCGACTACCGCCTGGCCCCCGAACACCCCTACCCGGCGGCGATCGAAGACTGCACTGCGGCCTACCGGGCCCTCCTTGAGGAGGTCGACCAGGCATCACTGGTGGTTGCGGGGGACTCGGCCGGCGGTGGCGCCACGCTGGCGACCATGGTCGCCGCCCGGGACGCCGAAGTACCGCTCCCGGCCTGCCTCTACCTGTTGTCACCGTGGACCGACCTCACGCTCTCTGGTGAGTCACACCAGACGAAAAGGTCAGTCGACCCCCTCATTCCCAAGGGGGGCGTTGAGTCCCACCTCCAGTTGTTGGACGACCTGGTAGACGGCTACCGGGGCGTCGAAGATGCGGGCCATCCGGGCATCTCACCGCTCTTCGCCGACCTGGCGGGTCTTCCGCCGCTGCTGCTACAGGTCGGAAGCGACGAGACACTGCTCTCCGACTCGACGATGCTGGCCGCCCGCGCCGAGGCGGCCGGAGTGGAAGTCGAGCTGGAGGTGGCCGACGGCATGTGGCACGTCTGGCAGTTCCTGGCCCCGATGCTTCCCGAGTCCCGGACAGCGCTCGACCGGGCTGCCGCGTTCATCCAGAGCCGGACATCCACGGCAAAGGAGCCAGACGCGACGGCGGTGGGCTGACCACGTAGCGAAAGCGGCTACAACTAAGCCGTGGAACGAGCACCGGACAGACGTGTTGGGGCACTCGATGCCCTGGATGGCGGGACCTTCGACGCCCTTGTGGTGGGTGGCGGCATTAACGGCGCCGTCTCAGCTCTTGCGTTGTCATCACACGGCCTGCGGGTCGCCCTCGTAGAGCGACACGACTTCGCATCCGGAACCAGCCAGGAGTCCTCGTGCATGGTGTGGGGTGGCTTCAAGTACCTAGAGAGCCGCGACCTAAAGCTCGTGGCCGGCCTCTGCGATTCCCGGAACCGCCTTGCGAAGGCTTTCCCGACCCGGCTGGCCGAGACCCGCTTCCTGGCCGCCATGGACCACGGGGCGCCGTTCCCGCCCTGGTTCGCCTCACTGGGGGCCGTGGCCTACTGGGGCCTGGGAAGGCTTGCCACCCAGCCGCCACGGCACCGGTCCGCGGCGACGATCGAACGACTCGAACCCACCGTGGATACTTCGATGGTTAGGGGCGGCATCGAGTACTCCGACTACCTGCTTGTCGACAACGACGCCCGGTTCGTCTCCGAGATGGCGCTGCAGTCCACCCGCCATGGCGCCGTCATAGCCAACAGGGTGGAGGTGCTCGCCGCATCGCACGCCACGGAGGGCTGGCGGATCGCCCTTCGGGACCTCATAGGCGACCGTGACCTGGAGGTCACAGCGACCATGGTCGTGAATGCCGGCGGACCGTACGTGCCGGACGTGGGCCGACTGACAGGCACGACCACACAGCACCGCCTGGTCTTCTCCAAGGGCATCCATCTAGTGGTTCCCCGCATCACCGACTCGGGCCGGATCCTGGCCTTCTTCGATGACCACGAGCGCCTGTTCTACGTCCTGCCGATGGGGGAGAGGTCCGTCATCGGGACGACCGACACGCCGGTCGAGGACCCGGCTGTGTCCGTCACTGAGGAGGACAAGGCGTTCCTGCTCGAGCAGATCAACACCCGCGTCGACCTGCCCCGGCCGCTCTGCTCGGACGACGTGATAGGCGAGCGGTGCGGGGTCCGGACCCTGGTCGTGGAACCGGGTGAGGCCTCGGAGGGACGGGACTGGACTGAGTTGTCCCGTAAGCACGCAGTGGAGGTCCACCGGGGGCTGGGCGTGGTCTCGATCCTTGGCGGCAAGCTCTCGGACTGCCTGAACGTGGGGGAGGAGGTGGTCGAAGCCGCCGCGTCCTGTGGCCTGAGGCCGATGACGCCGCCCACACGCTGGTACGGCGAACCCGGACGGACGGCCAGGCGACGGTTTACCGGGCGCTCGGCGGATCTGGGCATGGAGCCCGGTGTGGCGGCGACCCTGTGGCGCAGGCAGGGCATGCGGGCCTTCGAGGCCCTGGACCTGGTCGGGGAGGACAGGTCCCTCGGTGACCCCATGGGCGGGCTGGTGCCGCTCACCGAAGCCGAAGTGAGGGTCATGGCCGACCACGAGCGGATCACCCAGCCCGAGGACTTCCTGCGGCGTCGCACGATGCTGGCCCAGGTGGAACGCGACGAAGCCCTGGCCGACGATGACGCCGTGCGCCGGGCCCTCGGGATCCTGGGCGTCAGCTGAGGTCCTTCGACAAACCTGGGGTCTCAGCGCTCGGAGAGGACTTCGGTGTCTTCTCCGACGAGATAACCCAACGGGGCATGGATGGCGAGCGTCGTCGGAATCGCCGAGAACCGCTTCCATAGTCCGCAGCTTCCGGTAGCTGTGGCATCGACGCTTATCGCGTCCGTGATGTCCTTTCACTGGCCATGGGTGAGACTGCTCGGATGCAGCTCTTCCAGCGACGGCGGTGGATACAGCCAGACCGGGTGGGCGAAGGCCTCCAGGCCTTCATCCACCAGTTGGCCTGGATCAACGACCAGACGGGCCTGGAGATGGCGGGCTGGCGGCGCAACGACGGCGACCATCCGGGGGCGGTCCTGGCCACCACCACCTACGACCACCATGCCTGGTTCCTGACCGAGGTGGCTCGTCTCCAGACCCTGGCCGACTACGGCCCTGTCAACGATGCCACTTTGGCCTTGACGTTCGGCGAGGATGCCTTCGAGCGTTGGGACTGCACGGCCGGAGTACCGACAGGCTGGGTACTCGGTGAGATCTTCTCCCAGGCCACGGCTCCGGGGGGCACATCGTCACCGTGCGAGGGGGGCACCCGTTGGACCAACGCCGAAGGTTCCGTGGGTGAGATCGCCTGGGTGCTGGACGGAGAGTGGCCGGCCGGCTTGTGGCTGGCTGAGGACCTATCTGCCGATGTGGTCTCCGGCATCAGGTTGGAAAGCTGGACGCGTATCCACTGACCAGCCGGACAGCGTGGGTCGTTCAGCCGCCGGCACCGTCGGTCGGCCACGCGCCGTGGCTGGGATGCCGCTGGTCCACCTCGCAATCGTGCTGGTCGTGGTGGTGGTGCCACCCGGCCAGCGGATGCAACATCCATCTGCCCACAGAGTGGGCAATCTCGCCCGAACGGGCCAGGATCGGCTGGAAGGTCGACTGGCGCTCGACTGGCACGGCCTGACGAACCCGTACCCGGTAGGACATGTAGAGGGTCAGAATGGCCAGGCAGATGGCCAACGACCAGAAATAGGCACCGGGGCCGAAGGCCTCTATGGCCAGGCCGATGCTGAGGGGGGCCGCCACCGCACCGAAGCTTGACGCCAGCACCAGAGTCGAGGCGGCGGCCACGCGCTTTTCCGGTGGCACCCAGTCATTGGCCAAAGCGATGAACTGGCCGTAGAGCGGGAACACGAACGCACCGAATGCCAGGTTCACGAAGATGATCATCAGACTTGATGCCGGTGTGAGCGCCCCGACTACGGCCAGCCCACAGGAAGCGGCAGCCACGACCATGATTACGGCCCGCCGAGGATGGTCGTCCGAGAGCCGCCCCAGCGGGATCTGGAGCGTGATGGCGCCGATGACGGCAGCCGAGGTGAACAGCGTGATGCGGCCGGTACCCAGGCCCGACTCCACACCGAAGACGGCAGCCATCGAAGTGGATGCTGCCTGGACGAACGAGCACAGGATGATGCCGACCACGGCGGCCGGAACGGTCCGGTACAACTCCCGGAGGGGCATCGCGTCGCTACTCGGTATGGGAGCGGCCGTGGACGCAGAGAGTGTCACCGGCACCACCGCCAGCGAGATCAGGACCGATGAGAGCACGAACAGCTCGAAGCCGTCGGCGGAACCGACGTTCAGGAGCAACTGGCCGATGGCCGTCCCACCCATTGAGAACATCATGTAGGCGCCCAGGATGCTGCCCCGGGTCTCGTTGCTGGCCCGGTCGTTCAACCAACTCTCCATGATGACCAAGACGCCAGCGCTGCACACTCCACTCACGAAGTAGAAGGCTGCCCAGGTGACCGGCAAGACCAGCACGGCGTTGATCAGCACGGCGGCGGACGCCGTCGAGGCCAGAGCTGCGAACACCCGGATGTGTCCGACCGACGCCAGCGCCCTGGTGATTCCCTTAGCGCCCACCAGGTAACCGGCGAAGTGGACGGCCATGACCATGCCCATCGAGCCGGCTCCGAAGCCCTCCGACTCGGCCCGCATCGGCAGGAGGACCCGCTGGAGGCCATTTCCGACCTGCAGGAACACAAATGCCAGGAACAGGGCCCAGACACCGAACAGGGACGAGATGGTCGAGGCCCGACCCGTGCCGGACGCTCCGCCGGGGGCCGGGAGGCTCACCGCAGGGTCCTCACACCACTCCCCACGTGGTCGCCCACCCTGACCGTGGCGTGAAGCGCCGCGAGGGCCAGCGCCCGTCCCAGCAGGGGTTCGGACATGGGTGCCACACCGGGGCCGTCTGGACCCCGGGCCACGTGGAGCATCATCGCCTCCTGGGTGGCCACCGGATCCGGAGAGTCGCCGGCGAGCAGGTCGTGATGGACGTGCAGGCGCTTCTCGTCAGCACCCAGAAGCAGGGTCGCTGCGTGGATCTCGGAACCCTCGTGTACCTCCCGGAGGAAGCGGATGCGGGTCTCGACCGTGTAGAAGGTCCCGTGCGCCTCTCGGTAGTCCCCGTCAAATCCGAGGTGGTCCAGAAGGGCATCAGAGGCATCGCCGAACGCCACCCCGTAGTACCCCTCGTTCAGGTGACCGTTGTAGTCGATCCACGCCGGTGGAACGACCGTGTGCCAGGTCCGGATCGGCTGGGGTGACGCTGCCATCGACCTGACCTCCACAGACGGGCCGTCCCGTCGCCGCATCCGGAGAGGCGGGGGCGGTGGGGTGGAACCACCAGAGGTGGTCTTGATGCGCGCAATCTATGCCCCGTCTGTGGCCAGCGGCAATCATCGCCCGGGGTCATGGGACACACGGGGGTCAACCGAGGGGCCCGGGCGGGAGGCTGGACAGATCCAGCACTGCAAGTGCGCCCACGTCGGGGGGCGGGCACGGACCGAACACCTCCTCTGCGGCGGCGGCCAGGGCGATCAGGGAGTGGTCGTGACCCTTCGGCCCGGAGAGCTGGATTCCGATCGGGAGGCCGTTGGCCGTGAACCCGGCCGGCAGCGACATGGATGGTCCACCCGGCACGGTTATCCGGGAGCAGGAACGCATCCAGTGCGTGTAGTGGTCCAGCCGCACGCCGTCGATCTCGGAGATCCACTCCAGGCCGACGGGGAAGGGCGGGACCTGGCTGGTGGCGCTGAGGAACATGTCGAATCGGCCGACGGCGAAGAATCGATCCCAGTTGTCCCGCAGGCGATCCTCGGCGGCCGCAGCCTCGCTGAGCCGGTCGGCACCCAGCGCCAGTCCGAGGCCGATCTCGTAGCGGGCCGTGGCCTTCACCCGCTCGTCGTCGGCGAGGTCGGCTGAGGTGAGCGCCATGGAGAGGCCGCGCAGGTCCTCGAAGCACAGGTCGGCACCGGATAGGTCGGGGTACGCCTCCACGATGTCCCAACCGGCGTCGGCCAGGACATCGGCTGCCCGCTGGGTGGCCGAACGCACCTCGGGGTCCAGAGGGAGGTCTCCGAGGTCGGGGGAGAAAGCCACGCGGGGTTTTCCGGCGACAGGGGTGGCGGACACCTCGACGTCAGTCATGGCGCCCAGTAGTACGGCCATGTCTGCCACCGTGCGTCCCATCGGGCCCGACATGGGCATTCGGATCCTGGGGTCCTGCACCACGTCATGGGATATGGAGCCGGAGGTGGGACGAAAGCCGACCACGCCGTTGAAGGAGCCCGGATTGCGTAGCGACCCACCCAGGTCGGAACCGCAGGCAACCGATACCGACCCACAAGCCAGCGCCACGGCGGCTCCGCCGCTGGAACCCCCGGCGCTCAGGTGAGGATTCCACGGGTTGCGGGTCAGGCCGTGCACCGGATTGAAGGTGTGGGAGCCCTTCCCGAACTCCGGCGTGTTGGTCTTGCCGACGGAAACGAGCCCACACCGGCGGAGGTGGGCGACAAGGGGAGCATCGGCAGCCGGCACATGGTCGGCGAAGACGGGCGACCCGTAGGTCGTTCGCATTCCGGCCGTGTCGAAAAGGTCCTTGTGGGCGGTGACGAGGCCCCTCAGTGGGGCACCCTCCATCAGCATCGTGTCGTCGTCCAGGCGGCCGGCCAGCGCCTCAGCAGCTTCCCAGTCGACGGTGGGGATCGCGTTCACCACCGGTTCGGTCAGCCCTGCCCGGGTCCTGCAGGCGGCCAGCAACTCGCGACAGGATGCCCGGCCGGAGGCCAGCAGGGCCTTCTGTTCGGTGGCGGGGAAACCGGCGAGGTCCATCGCCGGCGCACCCTAGGGCACCTCGACTACGGACCTGTCGCCGTACGACGCCGAGGCAGCGGATCAGATGATCCTGATGTGGCTAGTGCCCGTGCAGTTCCCAGCCTGCCGGGATCTGCACGCCGAACTCGGTACAGGCGTCAGCTACGGCGATGAAAAGGAACTTGCCGAATGACCGCTCGCAGGCGATCAGGAACGACGTCTGGCCGTTTTGGTCGTCGCGAACGAGGTCGCAACCCACGTTGCCGACCGATGCCGAGAAGACAGCACCGTTCGGGGTGAGCTCTTCGCCCAGGTCCAGGTTGCAGATCTTGTTCAGCGAAGCGGAGGCATTGGATCCGCTGATCCGCAGCATGGCCCGACCATGGGTGATGTCGATGACGGTCACGAAGCCGTCGGTGGGAACCGTGGCGGAGATAGCAGCCGCCTGTCCTGGAGTGCCGTAGATGGTCCACTCGTCGGGTCTGGTACCGCACACCAGGGCGTCGTCGGCCCGACGCCGGCTGCTGCCGTAGGACACGTCAAGGGCCGCTGCGGCAGCCGTACCGGCACCTGCCCGGACCTGGACCTTGGTCGTGGATGCGGCGTCGGCGACCGTCACGCTCCCGTCGGGGGAGGTGAGCGGGCCGACGTCCACCGGGCTCTTGAAGGTGATCTCAGACACGCTGGCGTGCTCCTTCCGGATCCAGATGGGCGTGGTGCTCCTGGACGGTAGCGGTGACCCGCCTGCCGTCTATGAGCAGCACGGTTACCGATGTGCCGGCGGCTGCCAGCGAGGGATGGACCTGTGCGAGGCAGACCGACCTTCCGAGGTTCGGCGACATCCGGCTGGACGTGATCCTGCCCATGATCGTGGCAGTGTCTCCGTCCACGATCTGAGAGGCCTCTGTCGGGACGATCGTCGGATCATCGGTCTGAAGGCCAACCAGGATGGGAAGGTCGTCCCTCTCGTAGGCGGCCTTCAGCTCGGGTAGGCCAATGGTGTCGGGCTTGTCCAGCTTCACGAGGCCACCCAGGCCGGCCGTCGGGGCCTTGCTCAACCCGTCTGTGTCCTGGCCCACGATGTAGTGGCCCTTCTCGAGACGCAGGATCCGCTGTGCCTCTACACCGAACGGCGCACATCCCAGGTCCGCCCCCTTCTCGAGGAGGGTCTCCCAGACGTGGAGTGCGTGACCCGATGGGACGTGCAGCTCGTAGGAGAGCTCCCCGGTGAAGCCGATCCGCCAGATGATGCAGTCGGCAACGCCGGCCACCGTGCCACGGCGCACGCTGAAGTATGGGAAGGCATCGCCGGAAAGGTCGACGCCCTCCACGATGCGCTCCAGGAGTGTTCGGCAACTCGGGCCGGCAACGTTGATGCTGGTGAGGCCGCCGGTCACGGCGGTGACGTGGACGTCCCACTCGGGGTGGGCCGTCTGAAGCCAGTCCTCGAGCATCTCCCAGACCGCGCCGGCACCCGATGAGGTGCAGGTCATGAGCCAGTGGTCCTCGCTGAGGCGTGCGGTGACGCCGTCATCGGAGACGACGCCGTCCTCGGCCACCATCGTGCCGTAGCGCACCCTGCCGACGGCCAGCTTCGACCACTTGTTGACGTACACCAACTCCAGGAGCTTGGAGACGTCCGGGCCGCGAAGGTCCAGCTTGCCGAGGGGGGTGACGTCGATCAGGCCGACGTTGTTCCGCACGTTGGCAGCCTCGTGGATCGCGTCGCCGTAGTGGTCCGGGCGGACCCACTGGCCCGCCAGGAGTGGAACGGCGCCATGGCTGTCGTGCCAGTCCTGGAGGGCGGAGCGACGCACAGGCTCGTGGATGCGACCGGCTAGAGCACCCAGCGAGATGGGCGCATAGGGCGGGCGCCACACGGTGGTGCCGATCTCGGCCATGGTGACGCCGTTGGCCTCGGCCAGCACGGAGGCGGCGTTTACCGTCTCCAACTTGCCCTGGGACGGGCCCATGGTCACGGTGGTGTAGCGCTTCATTAGCTCGATCGAGTCGAAGCCCTCCTTGGAGGCCTGGATGAGGTCCTTGGAGGACACGTCCTCTGAGAGGTCGACCATGCCGTGGGTTGAGCTGCGGTAGCACTCCGGATGGGGTGCACGGGCCAGGGGCGTCCGGTTGTCGACCCGCTCGGCCGGCTTCTCCCATGTGGGGGTGGCAGCTCGGGCGGTCTGTGACACGCGGTCGTGCCGGCGTCGAAGCGCACGGTTGGCCGCCAGCTCGCCAGTGGCACGACCGTGCGCCGTCAACTCAGCGGTGGACCCATCGCCGGTGATGCCACCGGTGGCCAGGATGTTGGCTGGAAGCGAGTTGGAGAAGTACCGGGCCGCCGTTGCGTCGTAGACGGGCCTGTCGCCCCCCATGTTCAGCAGGGAGGTGGGAGCCGTCCATCCGGTGGCCGTCACGACCAGGTCGGCATCTAACGTCCGTCCGTCGCTGGCCGTGACCTTCGAGACGCGGCCACCGCCCTCGACCGACACGATGGTCTCGCCCCTACGAGCATCTATGACGGCGACGATCTCCACGCCAATACGTTCCAGGTCGGCCACAGCGGCGTCACCATCGGCGTTGGCTGTCAGGACCACGGCCCTGGTCCCGGGCCTGACCGCCCACATGTTGACGAGTCGACGAACCGCTCCGGAGAGCATGACGCCGGGGGTGTCGTTGCCGGCGAACACGTACGGGCGCTCGACCAGTCCGGGGGCCACGACCAGCACGCCGGCCCGTGCCTTGACGAGGCGCTCGGGGGCGATGGAGTGGCTCCGCTGCATGATGGCAACCCAATTGTGGTCGTAGCGACCGGTCACCGTGGAGTCGACGAGCACCTCGATGCCGGCGTGTGCCCGGCAGGCGGCTGCCAACTCGGCAGCCTTCGCCCGCTGGTCGTCGTCGCCCCATAGGAGGTGACCACCCAGGTCGTCATACTGCTCGACTAGAAGGACTGAGGCGCCGGCGTTGGCGGCAGCCAAAGCCGCCCCCATGCCGGCAGGACCGCCCCCGGCGACGAGGACGTCCGGGTGGACGTACCTCTTGTCGTAGGCACCGTGAGTGCTGGTCTTCCAGTGGATCTCGCCACCCGGGGCGAACTTACGCAGGACCTTCTGGTACACCGGCCAAAGAAACGCGGGACGCATGAACGTCTTGTAGTAGAAGCCTGACGACAGGAACCGGCCGACCAGCTGGTTGACGGCACCCAGGTCGAAGCGGAGGCTCGGCCACACGTTCTGGGAACTGACGACCATCCCGGCCTCCAGTCGGCGGCTGCCGGCCCGGACGTTCGGCTCGTCACCGACCTGCACGAACAGGTTCGGATCCCAGTGATCCGCCGTCATGATTCCGCGCCGACGGTGATACTTCATGCTGCGGGAGAACACGTCGTCGCCGTTGGCGGCGATCGCCGAGGCGATGGTGTCACCCTCGTAGGCGGTTACGGCCTTTCCGTTCCAGGTGAAGGACAGGCTGGTGGCCCTGTCGATCACTTCGCCCGGCTGGGCGGGGAGTCGGTTGCTCATGACGCCTCCTGACCACGGATCTCGTTGGTCACGGTGTTGCGCTGGATGGTGAAGTAACGGCGGCATCCGCCCCGGCAGTACCAGGTCTCGGTGACCCAGCCTGCGGGGTTCTCCCGCATGTAGAGGTATTCACGCCACTCGACCAGTGAGGCCGTCGAGGGGTCGGGGCGAGAGATGTTCTCTCCGCAGTTCTGAAGGTCGCCAGAGTTCCGGGGACCACAGTTTGGACAAGGAACAATGATCATCAGTGACCCACCGCTGCAGCACCCTTTTCGCCCACGAGGTCCCCGTGGGTGAAGCGCTCTATTCCGAACGAGGAGATCAGGTCCGCAGTGCGGCCGGTGGCGATCGTCTCCGCCAGGGTTTCGCCAGCCACCGGGCCGGCCTTGAATCCGTATGTACCCCAGCCGACATCGAGCAGGTAGCCCTCGACCGGGGTGAAGCCCATCACAGGTGAGTAGTCCGGGGTCATGTCGCAGAGGCCAGACCACTGTCGCAGCAGGCGCATCTTGGAAATACCCGGCATGAGTTCCAGCACGTGTCCGGCCAGTTCTTCGGTGAACTCGAGGGTGCCGTTTACCCTGTAGGTGCCCACGGGGTCCACCGACGCTCCGAACACCAGCTCGCCACGGTCGGTCTGGCTGACATAGACGTGCAGCGATCCGGAGACGACCACTGTCGGCAGGAATACCTTGCAGGGCTCCGTGACGGCTGCCTGCAGAGGGTGGGTGGTGATGGGCAGTGGCACGCCGGCCATGTTGGAGATGAGCGATGCCCAGCCGGCCGTGCAGTTCACGACGATCGGGGCGCTGATGTCCCCTCGGGTGGTCCTGACCCCGGTGACCTTGCCGCCGGCACCCTTGCCGCCGGGGCCGGATCCGCCCTCGACGTTGATGTCGAGGACTTCGGTCTCCTGGATGATGTGGGTGCCGTGGTGGTCCGCACCGCGGGCATAGCCCCAGACCACGGCGTCGTGGCGGACGATGCCGCCCGGCGGGTGGTGGAGTGCTCCGAGGATCGGGTAGCGGGTGTTCTCCGAGACGTCGAGGCTGGGGGCCTGCTCCTTGACCTCCTGCGGATCGATGACGCTGGAGTCGATTCCCTGGAGCTTGTTCACCTCGGCACGCCAGTGCATCGTGCGCAGCGCCGAGTCGGTATGGGCAAGCGTGAGGTGGCCCCGCTCGGAGAACATGATGTTCAAGTTCAGGTCGTTGGCCATCGTCTTGTAGAGGGACAACGAGCGGTCATAGAAGGCCACCCCCTCAGGCGTGAGGTAGTTGGAGCGCACGATGGCGGTGTTGCGGCCCGAGCCGCCACCCCCCACGTAGCCCTTGTCGATCACGGCCACGTTGGTGATGCCATGGTTCTCGGCCAAGTAGTAGGCCGTGGCGAGTCCATGCAGCCCGGCGCCGATTATGACGACGTCATAGGAGTCGCGCATCTCGGGGCGACGCCACATCCGTGGCCAGTCGCCTCGAGTCAGGCCGTGCTTGACCAGCGCTGCTGCCGAGTATTTCGGGGGTCGCTTCCCCATTGGCTAGTTTCCCTCCCGTGTTTGGCTTTCGACCATGCGCCACGGCAACGGGTTGACCCCGGTGCCGTAGAGCGGCTGGTCGTCTGATTCATCACCGTCGGGGATCCTGGGGACCCCGTTGAACCGGTCGGCGAGCATGTTGTGGAACCGGTGCAGTGGTTCCTCGAAGCGTGGGGAGAGGCGACCGGGGGTGTAGCCGCCGGTCGCCAGGCCCCGCTGGCCTCGTTGGACGATGTCGATGTCTTCGGCGTTCAGGTCCAACCAGAAGTCCCGGGTGACCGCGAAGTCCTCGTCCGGCACGTGGCCGGTAGAGGGGGGCAGCAACCACGTACATGTCTCGTGGGTGACGCCGGGGGCGATCGCTTCGAGACGCATGACGCAGATGTGGTTGGGGAGGATGCTGAGCAGCACGTTCGGGAAGAGGGCGATGAATCGCCCGCTGGCCGAGTCGGATGGGTCCAGGCCCTCCGCTGGCGGCATGGTGGCCCAGTCGCCGCGTTCGTCGCTGGATATGGGCGTCGTGGTCTGGCCGCAGTACATGCCGGGGCCCTGGTAGCGGTAGTGGTCCCTGACCCGGGAGACCCTGGCGAGCTCCGGGTGGACCCAGCACAGGTGGTAATACTCCTGGAAGTTCTCGGAGATGAGCTTCCAGTTCGCCTCGATCTCCACCGGCAGGGTCTGGTGGCTATGCCAGTCGGCCAGCCTGTAGCCAGCCAGGCGTTGGTCAAGGTCACCGAACCAGGCTTCGATCGGCAACGTCTCCTCAGAGAGGCAGACGAACACGAGGCACTGCCAGACCGCCACCCGGACGGTGTGGAGGCCGTAGTCGGCCGTGTCGAAACGGTCCACGCCGGCATCGGCGAATTGGGGCGTGGACACCAGGTTCCCATCCAGGTCGTAGCCCCAACGGTGGTATGGGCACCTGATCGTGGATCCCAAGGTGCAGTCCCCGTCGAGGAGCCGGGTGCCCCGGTGTCGACAGGCGTTCAGGAAGCCACGGAGTTCGCCGGATGTATTACGGGTGAGGATCACCGACCTGCCGGCTACCAGGCGGACGATAGCGCTACCCGGTTTGGACAACTCGTCGTGGATGCCTACGCACACCCATGAGGTGGCGAAGACCTCCTCGCGTTCGACGTCGAAGAAGTGCTCGTCGGCGTAGGCGGCGGCAGGTAGGGCGTGCGCCTCCAGGATGGGGCGACGGGTACCCACCCAGGCCTCTTTGGAGGTCCAGGGTGACTCGTCTACGGCGCTCAGCGCGAGGTTGGAGGTGCTCAAGGAAGCGGGTGCCGTGACATGGCTGCAACGACTGGCGCGACGGTAGGCCCACTTTCACTCTGTGTAAAGGACCAGTACTCTCATGGGACCATGAAACAGATTGATATTGCTGGTTCCACCGACCTTCCCTCCATCCAGGGGTTGGCGACCTTCGCCATCGTGGCCCGCCACGCAAGTTTCTCCAGCGCTGCCGAGGAACTCGAGGTGGGCCAACCCGCCGTAAGCCACGCGATCCGTCAACTAGAGCGGTGGTTCGGATGCGCCCTCTTTGAGAGGGACCACCGTGGAATCCGTCTGACCGACGGTGGGCGGATCCTGGCCGATGGCGTGGGAGCAGGTCTCACCCGGGTACATCAGGCGGTACGGGACGTACAACACATGCATGATGGGATAACTGAGGTGGTGACCATCTCGGTGTCCACGGCCACCGCAGCCAGTTGGCTGATGCCACGGTTGGCCGGTTTCAAGGCGGACCATCCCGAGATCGACGTCCGTTGCGTCACGACCGACTCGGACAGGAACTTCGACACCGGCACCGTGGACCTCTTCGTGCCGGTGGGGAGGGCCCGATGGCCAGGATGTCAGCGGTGGGCCCTGATGACCGAGACGGTCTACCCGGTCTGCAGTGCCAGGTACGCCGACTCCATCGCACCACGCCCCTGGTCAATGGAGGTGCTGCTGGGCGCCGACCTCCTGACCCTCCAGGAGAGGCACCGGACCAGAATGCGCTGGTCCGAATGGTTCCGGGCGGTTGGAACCACCGCACCCGATGGCGCCGGGTCGGGTATCACCAACGACTACACCGTCCTACTGCACGCAGCCATTGAGGGCCACGGCGTCGGTCTGGGTTGGCACCACCTCGTCGTGGACCTCATGGACCGGGGACTCCTCGTCCAGCCGGTCGTCGAATCCGTGACCACGGACGAGCCGATCTGGTTGAACGCCCCAGCGGGAAGGGCCCTCACCTCGGCTGCCACCGCCCTCAGGGACTGGCTGGTGGCCCACGCCTGAGGGCTCCTTCCCCACGACACTGGGACCTAGGGTGGGTCGATGCCCGAACTCCACGTCATCGACCATCCCCTGGTGGCCCACAAGCTGACCCAGATGCGCCGTGTCAGCACGTCTAGCGAACGGTTTCGGCAACTACTCACCGAGACCAGCCTTCTTCTGACCTACGAGGTGACCCGCGAACTGGCCCTCCACGACGTGCTCATAACCACCCCGTTGGTCGAGACCCACCAACCGGAACTCGTCGAGGATCCGGTGGTGGTCTCCATCCTGAGGGCCGGCAACGGCTTGCTGGCCGGGGTGCTGCAGGTGCTTCCGTCCGCCAGGGTGGGCCACGTGGGGCTCTACCGCGACCATGAGACCCTGGAGGCGGTCGAGTACTACTGCAAATTCCCACCCCTGGAGGATCGGATGGTCATCGTGGTGGACCCGATGCTGGCTACCGGGAACTCGGCCATCGCTGCCCTAGACCGGGTGGCGGCCGACGGGCCATCGGCCATACGGTTCCTCTGTCTCCTGGCGTCCCCCGAAGGAATTGCCGCCCTCCACGCTGCACATCCCGACGTGGCGATCTGGACGGCAGCGGTCGACGAACGCCTGAACGAGGTGGGGTACATCGTCCCGGGCCTTGGCGACGCAGGCGACCGCATCTACGGGACGACCTGACATAGGCCGCTCCCTCCGGCTGGTCGCCCTGATGCTGGCGGCGGCGCTCCTGACCGGAGCTGGCACCGGTAGTGCGGCGCCCGCCGCGTTGACAGGTGGTTCCCTGGACGCGTCCGGCCCCTACGAGACAGCAGGTAGGGACCCCGGCATAGTCCACCTCACGTTCGACGATGGTCCCGACCAGTTGTTCACCCCGCTGCTCTTGGACCTCCTGGATGGATACGGGGCGAAGGCCTCCTTCTTTCCCCTGGGTCGGAACCTGGAACCCCGCTGGGGTGGGGAGGAGGTGCAGGACCTCCTCAGCAGCGGTCATACGGTCGGCAACCATTCCCTCGACCACCGACGCATGACCGACATGCACCCCTGGGCCGTCGCTGCGGATTTGGAAACCGCATCGATCCTGATCGAGTCACTGGCGGGCTTTCGTCCGACCTGCTTCCGGGCCCCCTACGGCGACCATGACGAGTTGGTCGACCTGGTTGCGTCGGGCCTCGGAATGGTCCATGTGGGTTGGACCGCCGATCCTCAGGAGTGGCGGGATCCCTGGGTCCCGGTCGTGTTGGAATACCTGACCGGCGAGCGCCACGACGGCTCCGTGATCCTGCTCCACGACCGCAAGTGGTTGACCCTGCACATCGTGGCCGAGGTGCTGGAGTCGTTCAACGCCGAGGGATGGCGATTCGAGGCGTTGCCAGCTTGCCGGTCCGACAGTGAGCGCCGGGATCGAATGGCGACCCGTGGGCCGGGCGACGTTCCCGTCGGCCTGGTGGAGAGGTCCTGGTCGTCAGATGGAGTTGTACACCTCAGCGGCTGGGCATTCGACGCAGACCTTGCTGCGGGCGGGTTGGAGATCCTGGTGGCCGCAGCCACGGGACCGATGGTGCTCGGAGTGACCTCGGGAGACCATGACTTCCACCTCGTGGTGGGTGGCGGGGACCAGGGTGGACCGATATGTCTCTGGGCGCGCAACGCTGGCCGAGAGCGTCACGACACGTCCCTGGGCTGCCACCTTCCGGAGCTCGTCGTGGATCAGCAGCGTTAGGCGCCGTCGGCTCCCTACGCTCGGGGCCCATGCGTGAATTTCTCAACTCGCCGGATCCGACTGAAGCCGCCGCCCTTGCGGGGGTTCATCGACGGGTCGCCCGCGGCTTGGGGCTCCTTGCCACGCTTGACGTCGGCGTTAGGCCCGAGGTGTCCGAGGAGCCGGTGATCCTCGCTGCGAACCACCGATCCATGGCGGACCTGTTTCTGGCAGCGGCGATCTTCAGCGAGTGGGGCTGGCCGATCCGTCCACTCGTGGCCGGTTCCTACTTCGACAGGCCGGGCATCGGCGGCCTACTGCGGCGCCTTCGTTGCATCCCGGTCCATGGTTCAGAGGCTCTGGACATCGCGGCCGAGGTGATGGCCGATGGCTGGTCTGTGGCGGTCATGCCAGAGGGCAGGGTGGTGCCGGAAGCCGAATGGGCACCTACCGGTGTGGGTACGGCACGTCCGGGAGTCGGTCGTCTTGCGCTGGCCACAGGTCGCCCGGTGGTCGCAATTGGGGTGAGCGGCACAGAGCGCTTCTGGCCGCGGGGCCGGAACCTCCCACGTATCTCGCCATGGCGGCGGTTTCCCCTGAGAATCCGGCACGAGGTGCTGGGTGTCATGGTGGGCGATCAACCCAGCGTCGCCCTCGAGGAGATCATGGCTGGCATCACCCGATGCATAGCGGCCACGGAGAGTCCGTCCGAACTGTTCGACTGAGCGCGTTCCCGTCAGCCAATCCGAAATTGGCCTCTGTTCATATCAGGTGACAGGGCTGGACTTCCCAGATGTCCAGCGGGTCCGACAGTCAGTGCTGCCCGTGTCCGTGGTCGTCGACCAGTAGGAGGGCGTGCCCGTGGTCGTGGTGGGCGTGGTCGCCCAACACCCTCTCCCCGTAGGCCTCTCGCAGTACATCGGGGACCAGGACCTCCTCCGGTCCGCCGGCGGCCACGAGGCGGCCATCCACGACCAGGACGCGGTCACAGTGCCTTGCCTCGTCCAGGTGGTGGGTGGACAGGACGACGATCCGCCCAGCGTCGCGCTCGAATTCCATCACGGCGAGGATTCGTTCCTGGCTGATCAGGTCGAGGCCGGTGATCGGTTCGTCGAGGAGGAGGACGTCGGCCTCGCGTGCCAGCGCCTGTGCCACAAGGACCCGCTGGCGCTGCCCGAATGAGAGGCGGTCCAGCGGCGAGTCCATGAGGTCGCGGACCCCCAGTCGTCCAGCGGCCGTGTCCACCGCCCGATGGTCGTCGGGGCCCAGCCGCCTGGGAAGGAGCGTCGGGCGGAAGCGCGCCATCCGGAGCACCTCACCAACGCTCAGCGGAAGCCAGGTCCTGGAGTGCGTCTGGGCCACGAATGCAACCGATCGGTGACCACCTTCTATATGCCCGGTCGACGGCTGCCTGAGGCCGGCCAGAACCTCCAGCAGGGTGGTTTTGCCGGCACCGTTGGGACCCACCAGGGCTGTCGAGGATCCGATCTCGAAGTCGACCCGGATGGAGTCGAGGGCCCGGTGTCCACCCCTGACAACCGTCACGTCCCGCAGGCTGATGCCAGATCGCCCTCGTCCATCCTTCTGTTCCATGATGAGAATCATTCTCGCTAGATTCAACCAGTGCCGCAACCCCGGTAGATGTGCGTCGCTGGATTAGTCGCCCACCACGGCGGTCCCTATCCTCGTTCGAATGGGAGAAACTGAGATCCTGGCAGTCGACGACCCGGGTACCGGCCTGGAGGTCACGAGGCACAGGGTCCCGGACTACCCGATCGATCTCGGGCCCGTGACCCACCTCGCCGAGGAACGCACCCGGCTCCACGGCCTCTCGTGGGAGCACTTCGACGCCCGGATGCTGGGAAGCACCGTGGGTGCAGAGTTGTCCGGAATCGACCTCTCCCGTGCCCTTCCAGAACCGGCCATCCGGGATGTCCAACTGGCCCTGGATTCCTACAAGGTGGTCTTCTTCCGGGACCAGGACATGACAGCCGAGCAGCACCTCGGCTTCGCCAGGAGGTTCGGAGAGCTCGAGGTCCACCCGTTCTTCCCATCCAACGAGATGCAGCCCGAATTGGTGAAGTTCACGAAGGGAGTCGACACCGGCGGATACGAGAACCAGTGGCACCACGACGTGACCTGGCGTAAACGACCGTCCCGCTCGACGATCCTAAGAGCGGTCCAGGTACCCGACCTCGGCGGTGACACCCTCTTCGCCGACATGTGTGCCGCCTACGACGGGCTGTCCCCGGACCTGCGCTCCGAGGTCAACGGGCTCACGGCCATCCACGACTTCCAGCGCTCCCTCGGCAGGCAGGTCCCGCCTGAGCGAATGGAAGAGGCCAGAGCCCTGTACCCCGAGGTGGCCCATCCGGTGGTCTGCACCCACGAACGCACCGGGCGGCGTCACCTCTACGTGAACCGGTTATTCGTCGACCGAATATCCGGCAGGACCCGGGCCGAGAGCATCGACATCCTGGACCGGCTGTGCCGTCAGGCGGACTACCCCGAGTACCAGTGCCGCTTCCAGTGGGAGCCGGGATCGGTCGCCTTCTGGGACAACCGGGCCGTCCAGCACTACGCCAACAGCGACTACTGGCCCGACGTGCGGATCATGGAGCGGGCCAGCATCGTGGGCGACCGTCCCTCTGCCTGAACGGTCGGAAGGCCGCTGCTCCCGGAGGGCACGGCGTACGGATACCGGCCGGCGCGAACGGCCCGGATCAGGCCCTCACCAGAGGTCACCGGCGAGCCCGGCTGCCAGCGATCCGCCCAATTCCCGTGCGGCGTCCAGGTGCTCATTGGTGACATCGCCAGGGACCACCAGCGGTTCGAGTACCTGTCGCCATTCCAGACCGGTCGCCAACGGGCCGACCGCTCCCACTGCGCCGCTTCCGTCGCCACCCGCCTTCACCAGGAGGCCGTAGGGACGGCCCCGGGTGTGCTCCAGGCAGGGGTAGTACGTCCGGTCGAAGAAGTCCTTCATGGCTCCCGACATGTACCCGAAGTACTCCGGCGTGGCCAGCAGGTAGCCGTCAGCCGCCAGGACATCCGCGACACCCGCATCGAAGGCTCCCATGACCCGTACGTCGACCACCGACCCGAGCGTCTCGGCGATCCTCGGATCAGTGGCGCCCTCGACCGCGGCTTCCACGAGCTCCCGTGTGCCGCCCGAGGTCGAATGCCAGACGACCAGGAGTCGCGGAGCTTCAGGCATCGCGTCCCACCCGACCGGTTGCCGCCGTGGTGGTCATCATGTAGAGGACGTGGTCCCCACTCAGAAGTGGTACGGGAAGTCCGAATAGTCCTGCGGGCGCTTCTCCAGGAATGCGTCCCGACCCTCCTGGGCCTCGTCGCTCCCGTAGGCCAGCCGGGTGGCCTCACCGGCGAAGACCTGCTGGCCGACCAATCCATCGTCGATCATGTTGAACGCGAACTTGAGCATCCGCTGAGCCGTGGGGCTCTTGGCGTTGATGGCCTCAGCCCACTCCATAGCCACGGACTCCAGGTCGGCGTGGTCCACGACCTCATTGACCATCCCCATGGCGTGCGCCTGCTCTGCGGTGTACCGGCGACCCAGGAAGAAGATCTCCCGGGCGAACTTCTGACCCACCTGGCGGGCCAGGTACGCCGATCCGAAGCCGGCATCGAAACTGCCCACGTCAGCGTCGGTCTGCTTGAAGGCGGCGTGCTGGCGGCTGGCGAGGGTCAGGTCGGCGACGACGTGAAGGCTGTGACCGCCACCGGCCGCCCATCCTGGGACGACGGCAATGACCACCTTGGGCATGAAGCGGATCAGCCGTTGGACCTCCAGGATGTGCAGGCGGCCGGTACGGGTCGGGTCCACCGACTCAGCGGTCTCGCCATCGGCGTAGCGGTATCCGTCACGTCCCCGGATCCGCTGGTCGCCTCCCGAGCAGAACGCCCAGCCTCCGTCCACGGGCGACGGCCCGTTGCCCGTCAGCAGGATGGTCCCGACGTCGGGCGTCATCCTGGCGTGGTCGAGTACCCGGTACAGCTCGTCGACCGTGTGAGGCCGGAAGGCATTTCGCACCTCCGGGCGGTCGAAGGCGACCCGGACCGTGCCCTGGTCCACAGCGCGGTGGTAGGTGATGTCAGACAGGTCGAAGCCATCCACGGGAGCCCACCTGTCAGCATCGAAGATCTCCGAAACAACGCCATCCAGCATGGAGGCGATCATACGGCCCGCCGCCTCCCGGCCCCGGTCCGGTTCCAGGATTGCCCCATGGCGCAATATGCGATCGACGTGCGAAGCGGGATCGTCACCGATTCGGACGTCGACGTGGTCTGGGACGTCGTGGTCGATGCCGCCCGGCAGATCACGTGGTTCCCGGCAATGGTCTCCTC